>NZ_CP091032.1:717068-1075603 GCF_000327395.2 Mycoplasma feriruminatoris | reverse complement strand
ATTTATCTCCAAAAATATTATAAATTAAACACTTGTTAAAAATGTGGAAAACGTGGAAAAAATCCATATAATATAGTTATATTAACACTTTCTAGAAATTAAAAATCTTAATTAAAAGGTGTTATTTATAACTTATTCACTTATCCACAATTAGCTAATATTTTTGTTAGTAATTTCTAGTTTTATCTACATTTAATTGAGAAGCTAAAAATTAAGTTTATAAGTGTATTTTTAAAGCAAAATATTATATAATTAGGTGTGAATTATGTTATTTTTTTGTAAAGGAGGTAAGTATTATGAAAAGAACTTGACAACCATCAAAACTAAAACATGCACGTGTTCACGGTTTTAGAGCAAGAATGGCTAGTGAAAATGGTAGAAAAGTAATTAAAGCTCGTAGAGCTAAAGGTAGAGTTAGATTATCTGCTTAATAATTTATGAAAAACAAAAGAATAATTAAGAAGAATTTTGAGTTTCAAGAAATAATTAATTATAAAAAAAATATTAAGAATTTTTGTTTTGTTATTTACTATAAAGATAACGATCAATCATATCTAAAGTATGGTATTAGTGTTGGAAAAAAAATAGGTAATGCTGTAGTTAGAAATAAAGTAAAAAGACAAATTAGAATGATTCTAAGACAAAACATTTCAGAAATTGGAACTATTTCAAAAGATATTATTATTCTAGTTAGAAAAAGTGTTTTAGATCTAAAGTATGCAACATTATCTAAATCATTAGTTAAATTAATAAAAGAAATTAATTAAAGAAAGGAGGGATTATTTTGTATAAACAGTCAGATAAAGTTATGAGTTATCTAAATGCTTCAAAAAATAACAAAACTCCTAAAACTAAAAAAGAAACTATTAAACTAGTAATTAAATGATTAAAAGTGTTTGGGTTTTTATTTATTTTAGTTTCAATGCTTTGAGGTTGTGTACAGATGTATCAAGCTCAATATAGTGTTAATCAGATAGTTGATATGACTGGTAAAAGTGTTTATGCTCCTGGGGTTTCATTTGAAATTATTCTAAGCTCTTTAGGTGAAAAAGGTTCTAAGGTCCATCACTTTGTTTATGATAAAGGTAATTATTTTGAATACGGATATAACGCTATTACTTCTTGAAGAGAAACTTTTAAATTAACTCAATCACCGTTCTATGGATTTTTCGTTTATCCAACAGCTTGAGTTCTAGCTGGAATGGTTAGATTATTTTCTGGAACACTAAATCCCTTATTAGATAAATCTTCTCAATTAAGTTATGGAATTTCAGCTATTTTTGCAATATTCTTAACAACTTTATTAATTAAAGGAATTACATTATCATTTGGTTGAAAATCACAAATTAACCAAGAAAAAATGCAAGATATTCAATTAAAGATTGCAGATATTCAAGCAAAATATAAAGATAAAAAAGATATGCAATCTAAGCAAAAACAACAACTAGAAATTCAAGCTTTATATAAAAAAGAAAACATGTCACAGTTTTCTGCACTAGCTGGTTCATTTGCTCCCCTACCTTTCTTATTTGCAATTTATGCAATAGTTAGATCAACAAGAGCATTAAAAATAGCAGCAGTTGGTCCAATCGCTTTAATTGAAGGACCATGACAACAAATTACAGCAGGAAATTATATTTATATTATTATTCTTGCAATTTACTTACCTTTACAAGCTGTTTCAATGTTATTACCAACATTACTACAGATGAAAAAACAAAAATCAATTACTCTAACTGAAGCACAAAAGAAATCTAGAAAAAAACAATTAATAATGCAAGTTGTAATGATGTTTGTATTTATTATAATTATTGTTTCAGTGGCAACTGGAGTATGTATTTATTGAATTTTTTCTTCAGTATTACAAATTGTTCAAACTTATGCTTTTTATTTATATAATGAAAAGAAAAGAAAAGCTGGTAATCAAGAACGTCAAAGACGTTTACGTCAAATGAAAAGAATGAATCTAAAATAATTTAAGAGAGTTAAAACTCTCTTTTTTTGTATTTAAAAGAATATAAATAAATTAAGATAATATTGTAGGTGTAAAAATATGACTAAATATTTATTTTCTGATTTTGATAATACGTTAAGAAATTCAAAAGTTAAAAATAGTTTAAAAATCGATCAAAAAGATTTAGATTTTGTTAAAGAATTTCAAAAAAATAACAAGTTAATAGTTTCAACAGGAAGACCATATAAACAGTTAAAAGAACATTTATTAAGTGAGTATAATTTATTACCTGATTATTTTATTGTTAATACTGGTGCTATGGTTTGTGATAATAAAGGAGAAGTTTTTTATAAAAAAACTATTGATCAAAATATTAAAACTAGTTTATTAGATTTTTTAAAAACAATAGTAGATCAAATTGATGTAATAGTTTTTGCTACACCAGAAAATGAATCTTTTTTATTTCATAAAAACTGAACTAAAGATGTAGGAAAATTCTTTTTTGGTCTTGAAAAATTAGATAAAACATTAGATTATTTATACGATAAAGATTTATTATGTTTAAAGATTGAATGTAAACAACAAACTTGAGATAAAATAGAAGATTTTATTAAGAAAAATAATTTAGAAGTTAATATCACTTTTAATAGTATTAATAATAAATTATTTAATGAAATTCATGGTTTTAAAGTAAGTAAAGGTCAAGCAATTAAAGGTTTACAAAAAAGATTAAATATTTCAAATAAAGATATTATTGTTGCTGGTGATGATTATAATGATATTTCTATGTTTGAAATGTTTTATGATAATTCTTATATGTGTAAGCACGAACATAATAAAAATATTAGAAATAAAGCAAAATATTTAATTGATAATATTTGAGAGATTAAGTACTAATGAAAATAAAAATAACTAAGGGTGGAACTAATGTTTCATATCGTATAGATAATACTTTTTTACAAATTAAAAAATACAATGAATTTAATCATCAAATCAACTACGAACTTTTAAAAAACTTCGATTTTGTTCCTAAACTAATTAGTAATAATAAAAAAGAAATAGTATGAGAATATATAGATGGAGTTGAACCTGTTATTGATTTAAATAATATTAAATTAATAACTGATCAAATTAAACAATTACATAACTCTAATTTAGAATTTCCAAAAAATAACTTAAAACAAAGAGTTGAATATTATAAAAAAAAGATGATTGAACTTAATAGTGGTGTTGAAGTTATAGATAAGTATGCTAGTTTAATTGATAATATTTTAGATAGTATGGATCATTTAACTCCTTTACATAATGATTTATTTCCTTTTAATATGATTCAAACTAAAAATAAAATTTATTTTGTTGATTGAGAATATGCTACAATGGGAGATAAACATTTTGAATTAGCTTATTTAATTGAAACTTCTAATATGAGTAAAGAGTGTGAAAAAGTGTTTTTAGAACTATATAAAAACTATGATCCTAACAAGCTTTTATTAAATAAAATATTTGTTAATTATATAGTTATTTTATGAATAAGAACACAAACTTCAGCTCCTTACAACACTACTTTTTTTGAACAAAAAATAATAGATTATGTTACTAAATTAGATAATTAATAGATTAAGTTTTTAATATAAAATAATTGAATAATAGTAAAAAAATAGTTATAAATAACCAATTTGAAATTAGAAATAAGGTTTAAACAAATAAGTTTAATTAGGTTTTATTTTTAGTTTTAAGATTGGTTTTTTGTTTGTCTTAGTTGAGTTTATAAAGGTATTTTTGTAAGTTTTAAAGTGTTTAAAAATTAAAAAATCAAAATTTGGTAAAGTTTTTATCAAAATCTTGTAAAAAAAGTTTGTCAAATATTGTAAAGAATGTAAATATCTGAAAAAGTAAGAAAACTTTTGTGGTTGCTAACAAAAAATCTCTATTTCTTTTTGTAAGATTTAGAGATTAATTAATTATTATGTTCTTTTATATTATTTAATAGTAAATTTAAATTTCAATGTTCCTCGTGTTTTTGCAGATTTAACAGTCCCATTACCTTCTTTTTCTCCATAAGTAACTTCTAGTCCAACTAGATCTTTTTCTTCATGCTTTAAAGTTTTTGCTAATTTTTCCTTAACTTCTAATTGTGGAACAACTGTTTTATTTTCTTTTTTAAATTCACCTAAATCTAATATGTTAGAAAAAGAGAAGTTTAACGTATCGGTGTATTTTGTAGATTTAACAGTTCCTGTTCCTTTTTCATCTTCATATTCAATATTTAGGTCTGTCAATGTAGATATATCAGTATTTGTTAATTTTGCTATTTTATTTTTAATTTCATATTGTGAAAAACTATTATATCTGCCTTCGTTCTTAAAGAAAGCCCCTAAATCTAGATTTTGTTTAGGAAACTTTTCTCCTTCTTCTTTTTTCTCAACAGCTTTTTCAACTTTTTGTTCTTTTTTCTCTTGCTTAGTTTCCTTTTTTTCAGCATTTTTTGGCATTTTATCACCACATGCGACTACTGCAGCACTAGTTGTAGCAATTAAACCAACTGATCCTAGTATTGTTAGTAATTTTTTCATATTATGTCCTTCAAAAAGTTTATTTTATAGTTACACACACATATCAATGTGCGAAAAACATTATATATATATATATAATGTCAATATCTATATAGTGATGAATGCTATGAAGGTAAAACTAATACTTTAATGTTGTTTATAATCAATTAATTATTTCTAATTAAAAAATGAAAGTTCTTTTTTAATTTTTTACAAATTTTGTCCCATATATAGTTTTGTCTGCCCCAAAATGTTAAACTAAAGCTGAGGTGTCAAAATGAAAAAGGCAAATGTTATAAACTTAATAAAATATCATATGGAAAATAATGATATAGCTTTTAGAGATGAGGCTTATTTAATAGCGAGTGATTTTTACAAACAAGGAGAGCCAAAATTAAGTCAATATATAGCCAGCATTCTTTCTGATACAAATACTTTTGTCCCACAATTTAATGAAAGTGATTCTGAATGAATAAAAAGGGTGGATATTGAAAATAAATCACTACCACTTCCTGATGAAATTAATAATGACATTATAGGAATAATAAATGCTTCTAAAAATAAATTATGTGTTAATAAATTCTTATTTGTAGGACCTCCTGGAACAGGAAAAACTAAAACAACTGAACAAATAGCAAGAATTCTTAATAGAGAATTATTTGTAGTTGAATTTTCAATGCTTATTGACAGTAAACTAGGCCAAACTCAAAAAAACATCACAAAGCTTTTTGAAGAAATCAATAATTTATCTCACCCTGAAGAGGTAATTATTTTATTTGATGAAATCGATGCATTAGCTTTAGACAGAACTAACAACACTGACATAAGAGAAATGGGAAGAGTTACTTCAACTGTTTTAAAATGCTTAGATAATTTAAATAAAAAAGTAATACTAATTGCAACAACTAACTTATATAAATATCTAGATAAAGCACTTATTAGAAGATTTGATTCAGTAGTAGATTTTGATAGATATACTAATGAAGATTTATTAGATATAGCAGAAATTATTTTTAATAACTATGTAAAAAAACTTAATCATATTGGTAAAAATACTAGAATGTTTAGAAAAATAATTTCTTTATATGAAAAAATTCCATACCCAGGAACTCTAGAAAATGTTATTAAAACTTCACTTGCTTTTAGTGATCCAAATAGTGAATTTGATTATTTAAAAAGACTTTATAGAAATGTTACTAATAAAAAAGAAAGTGATTTAAAAGATCTTAAGCTTGAAGGTTTTACAACTAGAGAAATTGAAATTTTAACAGGTATTTCAAAAAGTCAAGTCGCTAGAGAATTAAAGGAGTTATAGAATGCCAAATAAAATCGTAGAATTAAAAAAAGATTTTGTTTCAAATGATTATAATCAAAAGTTTAAACCATTTGAAATTCCATCTAATCAAGATGTTAAACTTGACCATTTTATTAAATTAAAAGACGATTTGATTAAAGTAAGTAATTTTTGAAAAACTCAAGAATTACAAATAAATCCACTTATTAGTGTTCATTATAAAAGAGTTATTTCTAAAAGTAATAGAATGAGAGCTATATTTGATAAGGATTTTTTAAAAAATAATCAAAGAGTTGTTGGTTGCAAATTTTCTAATACAAATCCAAACTATCATATAATTACGTATTGTATCACTAGTTCTATGTTACAAGATTCTATTAAACATTTAGAAAATTGCATAGAATACTTAAAAGATAATTCTTATTATCAAATAACCCAAAAAGATGTTGAATTGATTAGAAGAAATTTTAAAACTACTTTATCTGGTCTTACAAAAACAAGACTTATAGACACAATATTTGATGTTTATTTTATAAAAAGTTTTGAAGTTGATGAATTTGATGAAGTATTAGAAGAATCATCAATTATTAGTATTTATGATACTAATACTAAAGCTGCTGATATTTTTAAGCAACTAAATATAGATTTTTCAAATATTTTTAAATTAGATGAAACAACATTTTTTTTAAATGCAGATCAAGTTAAAGAATTGATTAAAAAAGCCCCTTATCTAATAGCAATGGGAGTTAGAGATATTTTTTCTAATGAACCAACACAATATAAAGAAGTTTTGCCAACTATAACAAGTATAAAAAAACCAACTGATGAACCAATAATAGGCGTTATAGATACTTTATTTGATAAACAAAATACTTATTTTTCAGATTGAGTAGAATTTGAAAATAGATTAGACAAGAATACAATAATAAAAGCTGATGATTATTTTCATGGTACAGAAGTTAGTTCAATAATAGTTGATGGGCCTAGACTTAATCCTAAATTAGATGATGGTTGTGGACATTTTAGAGTTAGACATTTTGGTGTAGCTACAGATAAAGGATTTAGCTCATTTGCTGTATTAAGAGAAATAGAAAGTATTGTTAGAAACAACAAAGATATAAAAGTTTGAAATCTTTCATTAGGTTCACCTAAAGAAAACAATCAGAATTATATTTCTATTCAAGCTAGTTTCTTAGATAAAATTCAAGTAGAAAATAATGTAATTTTTGTTATAGCTGGAGGAAATGATTCATCTAATAAAGCAATTAAAATTGGCTCACCAGCAGATTCTATTAATTCAATTGTTGTTAATTCAGTTGATTTTAATAAAAAACCAGCTAATTATTCTAGAAAAGGACCTGTTCTATCCTTTTTTAATAAACCTGATATTTCTTATTATGGTGGAACTAATGAAGATAAAATTGTTGTTTGTTCTTCTTTTCAGCAAAGACGTGTTTCAGGTACTTCATATGCTGCACCATGAATTGCTCGTAAATTATGTTACTTAATACAAGTTGTTGGGTTAACTAGAGAAGTTGCTAAAGCTTTAATAATACATTCAGCAACAAGTTGAATAGATCAAGATAATATAAATTTATTAGGACATGGAGTAGTTCCAATTCATATAAAAGATATACTAGAAACACCAACAGATGAGATAAGATTTTTTGTTAGCGGAACTGCTATAAAATATGAAACTTTTAATTACACATTACCAATACCATTAGATAAAAATGCTAAGCATCCATTTGTTGCTAAGTTTACAATGTGTTACTTTCCAAATGTTTCAAGAAACCAAGGTGTTGATTATACTGATAGTGAAATGGATATTAAATTTGGAAGAGTTATACAAAGTAATAGAAAAGTAAAAATTGAGGCAATAAATAAAAATAAACAATCCTATGATGATAATATTTCTATTTTTGAAGAACAAGCAAGAGATAAATTCAAAAAATGAAATAATACAAAACATATTCAAGAAAAAATCTTTACACCTACTAATAGAATTAAAAAACCAAAAATTTCAAAACAAGAACAAGGATTTTGAGGTTTTAGCATAATAACAAAAGAAAGATTAGAAAGCAAAAAAATAAAAAATCTTAATTATGGTATAGTTGTAAGTTTAAAATCAGTTGACAAGAATAATTACTACGCTGACTTTATTAAAAATTGTCAATTTAATGGTTGACTTGTAAATACAATTGATTTAGATAATATGATTTATATTTATAATACAATTCAAAACGAAGTTGATTTTGAATAGAATAAATAAATTAAAAAATCTCTAATCTAGTTTTAGCTAAATTAGAGATTTTTATTATTATTTAATTATTGAGATCTTTTTGATTTTTCTGAAAATTTAAATTCTATAGAACCTGAAAATTTAGAAGATTTAACTGTACCTTTCTTATTTTCATAATCAACAGATAGTTCGTGTAAGTCACTTGAACTAATACTTAATAAACTAGATATTTTTTCTTTAATTTTAGTCTGTGGTATTGTATTATTGTTTGATTCAAATTCACCTAAATCTAAAAATGAAGTGAAAGTGAATTTTAAAGTTTTATCAAATTTTGGTAATTTAACTTCACCTTTTTTATTTTCATAATCAACATTTAAGTCAGTCAATTCATTTTCAGGTGTATTTAATAATTCTGCTAATTTCTTTTTAATATTTGTTTGAGGAACAGTATTTTTATTATTTGGAGGGAAATTACCTATATTTTGATTTTCTACTTTTGAAAAATTTTGTTTAGTTTTTTCCTCTTTATTTTCTTTTTTTTCACTCTCTTCTTTTTTATCTTTTTCTTCTACTTCTTTTTTAGGTTCAGAAATTTTAGGAGTCTTATCACCACATGCAACTACTGCAGCACTAGTTGTAGCAATTAAACCAACTGATCCTAGTATTGTTAGTAATTTTTTCATATTATTATGTCCTTAAAAGTTTATTTTATAGTTACCACATATATTAATGTGTCGGAAATCATTATATATATATATATATATATATAATGTCAATACCTATATAGTAGGTAGATTGGAATATCAAACTATGTATCTAATAATATTTATTTAACTAACGTTTTTGAACCTAAATAAACCTTAATATAAACAACCATAACAACAAAAAACTAGCATTTCTGCTAGTTTTTTCTTACTAATTTTATAAAAATAATATAACTTAATACTTACTCTTTAAAACCCATAAATAATAATTTTAAACAATTTCTTAGAAAATTACAATACCTTTTTTTAACAAAACTTTATAAGTATTAAAATTATATTAGAATGTAATTTTTGAATAGAGGTTTATATGAAAAAGTTAGTAGCATTGCTTGCAACTGTTAGTGTTTTATCAGCAGCAGGTTTTTCATATGTTGGATATAAAAATATTCATAATAAAAATGTTTCAATTAATACACATAAAAACGAAGTTAAGAAAATAGAAGAACAATTAAAAAGTATTAATGATGATATTAATACTAAAGAAAATAATCTTAAAACCTTACTTTTAGAAAATGAAAATAACTTAATTAGTAGTAAAGAAAAAGTTACTAAATTAAAAAAACAAAGAGATGATCTTATTAGAAAAGATTCTGAACAAAAACAAAGAATTAGTAAATTAACAGCTGATTTAACTAATTTAAAAAAAAGAATTTAAAATCAAAGAAGATCAAGTTAATAAATCTAAAGATGAATTAAAAAAACTTAAAGATAATAAAAAAGATAAAGATAAATATCTAGAACAGTTAAATGAAGAACTTACAAACACACGTGCTGAACTAGAAAATAAACTTAACCAATTTAATACTACTAATGATCAAATCAAATCTCTAAAAGAAGAACTTAACCAACTTAATAAAACAAAACAACAAAAAGAAGAACAATTAAATAATTTAAAAACAAAAAATAATCAAGATCTTTTATTCTTATCATCTAAATTAGTTTCTAAAACAAATCAATCTAAACAACTAGAAAGACAATTGGCAGAACTTAAAGATAAAAATACTTTATTAACACAAGAAAAGAATCAAATAGAAACACAAATAAGTAAAAAAACTAGTGATCTAAATTCTAAAAAACAAGAACTAGATAGTGTTTCAAAACAAACAAATGCTATTAAACAACAACTAGATCAAAAGACTAATGAACTAACAAGTTTAAATCAACAAATTACTAATCTAGAAAATCAAATTCAAAGTGTTACTGAACAAATTAATAGATTAAAACAAGAAAAAGAAACTGATGCTAACAAGGTTAGAACAGAAATTTCAAATATAGATCAACAAATAAGCCAATTAGAAAATAAACTAAATCAAACAAATACTCAAATTGATCAATTAAATCAACAAATCCAAGAACTTAAAAATCAAAAAGAAACTAGTGTTTCTGATAATAAAGAATTAGATGAAAAAATCAGAGAAAAAAATAATGAAATACAAAAACTAGAACAAGAAAAACAAGCTTATTTAATTTCTATAAAAAGTAATAAAAATCAAAAAACTAGTTTAGAAAGTAAATTAGAAGCAATTAAAAAACAAAATAAACAAAAACAAGAAACAATAAATGAACTTGAACAAAAACTAGAACAATTAAATAAAAATCTTAAAAGATTAACAGTCTTAAAAATTGATCAAGAAGGAACAATTAAAGATTTAGAAAAAAGTAGTAAAGATAAAGATAAATTAATAACTAGTTTACGAACAACTATAGAATCTTTACAAAAACAATTAAATACATTAACTACACAAGCAGCTTCAATTAAACAAAATCTAGCATCAAAACAACAAGAAATAGAAAAGAAAAAAGTAGAATTATCTACTTTAAATTCTGAAAAACAACAACTAGAAAAAGAACTTAAAACATTAAACAGTGAATTTTCTGAACTAAATTATGAATCAAAAAATTTAACTCACCAAATTGAAGAAATCAATGCTCAAATTCTAGTTAAAAGTAAATATATTGAAGATAAAGAAGCAAGTTTAAAAAGGTTAGAAGCTACTATTGAAGAACAAAAAAGAACTATATCAAATCTTAATGAAACTATCAAAGAATTAACTAGACAAAACAATGAACGACAACTTATCATAGAAGCAAAAGAAGAAGAAATTAATGAGTTACAATCAGATATTGATTTTCTAGATTCAAAAATTATTACTTTTAGAAAACAAATAAAAATAGAAACTAAAAAAAGTAAAGAACTTGCAGCAAAAAAACAAAAAATAGATAGTTCTTATTCTGGAATAGAGACATCTATTAAGAATCTTAAAACAATTGTTAATAATACTAAAAAAGGTTTTTCTGAGTTAGTAGATCAAGTAAAAGAGATTAAAGTAGAAATTAAGGATTATGAAATAAAAATAAACCAATGACTAAAATACAATGAAAGCGGGAAAAAATTCTCTGAATACTTTGAGCAATTAAAAAAATATGAAACAACAATTAATCAAAAACTAAAAGGAATAAAAACAAAATTAGAAGCTTTAAAAAATTATAAAGTAAGTTTAGAAAACACTGTTAGAGAAATTGACAAACAAATAACTGATTTAATAAGTTAAAACTATTTGAAGGAGAAAATTTTATGAAAAAGCTACCTATTTTATTAGCAACAATTAGTGTTTTTACTTCATCTGGTTTTGCTTATGTTACTTTAAAAAATGTTGCTGTTAAAAGAGATTCTAGAGAAAGTGAAATGTCAAAAGAGCTAGATACATTAAAAAATCAATTAAAACAAAAACAAAAAATAGCTGAAGACATACAAAACAACTTAATTTTAAAAAAAGAACAAATCAATGCTTTTAATAATGAAATAAAAGGTTTAGAAACTCAAGCAAGTAATTTAAACGATCAATTAGTAAAAAACAAAAAACAATTAGAAACTTTAGATTCCAGTTCTAAAAAAATAAACGAAGAACTAAAAAATGATAATGATCAAATCAATGCTAATAAAGACAAGTATAATAGTTCAAAAAAAGAATTAGATAAAGTTAAAAAAGAAATTATTGATGATTTAGTTAGAGTAACTAATGATAGTAATTTAGTTGATGAAATAAATAGTAAAATCAACGATCTAAGAAAACAAAAAACAGAATTAGAGCTTGATAAAGATCTACTTAAAGAACAAATATTAGATATTGAAAATAATCTTACAAACACTAGAAAACAACATTCTAAATTATTAACTACTTTATTTACTCTTGTAAAATTGGATAAAAAGAACAAAACTTTAGAAAAACAAATAACAGAATTTAAAAGTAAAAATACACAATTAACAGATAATATCACAAAATTAAATAATGATTTTAATGCATTAAAAACTGAAATTAGTACAACTCAAACAAACATTACAAACGCTAAAAATCAACAAATAGAAGTTGTTGAACAATTATCTGCTAAACAAAAAGAAGTAGAACAAGCTAATGCTTTATTAATAGAAAAGACTAACCAATTAAATACATTAAATACTGAACTAAGTGTTCTAAAAAATCAAAAACAACAGGGCTGAAATAGTAAATTGCATGAACAATTAACTCAACAAAAAAATAAAAAAGTAGAAATTGAAAATCAAATTTCTAATAATAATCAAAAAATTACTGATTTAAATAATCAAATTAATGATTTAAGAACAGAACTAAATAATTCAAATAGTACTAATGTTTCAAAAAGAAGAGAATTACAACAAAAAGAAGATCTAATTAGAAGTATAAAAAGTGAAAATGATTCTAAAAAACAAGAACTACAAAATCTAAAATCAAGCATTAGTGATTTAGAATCTCAAATTCAAAAACAAAAGGAATTAAGTGCAGAATTAGATAATAGAATTCACCAAAAACAACAAGAAAAACGTTTAAAAGAACAAGAAATACAAGAACTAAGAAATACTAATGAACAAAATAAACAAGAAATTGAAAGACTAAAATCTAAAGAATCTGAACTTGAAACAACAATAAACGAACTAGGAAATACAAGAGAACAATTAAAAAAACAAATAGATACCATATCAGCTTCAATTAATGAAAATGACACTAGTCTAGATCAACTTGTTCAAGAATTTGATAAGGACGTAAAAGAATTAGACGAATTAACAAAACATAATAAACAACTTAAAGAAAACGTTGATTATCTAAAACAAAAAATTGCTTCTATTAAATCTAATGTAGATAAACTAAAAGCTTTAAAAGCCCAAAAAGAAAGCAAGTTAGATGAATTAGACAAGAAACTAAATTCACTTGATTTTGAAAACAAGTTTAGTCAATTAGAAAAACAAAAAAGAAAATACGATGAAGAAATAGTAAAACTTCATAATGAACAAACTGCTTTAAAAAATAAACAAAGAGAACTTGAAGAAAAAATAGCTGAACTTGAAAGTAAAAACAATGCTTTAACAAGTAAACAAGCAGAAAAAGAACAGCTAGCAGATCAATTAGAAAAACAAGCTTCAACTATTAAAGAACAAAACAGAAAAATAGAAGCACAAATTATGAAAATCCAAAACAGTAAAGATTATTTAAAAGAACAAGTTGAACAAATTAAAAAACAAGTAGATCCTACTGTTGTTAAAACAAATGATATTATTGAAAACATTAAGACTTCAGTTATCAAAGTTGTGGATATTAATAAATTAATGCTTGATTGGAAAAATGAAAAAAGTAATAGTAGGAAAAAAGCAATTACAAATAAAATTAGAGACAATGACTTAGAAAAATTAAAACAAGCTTACGATAAAATTGTAGGTGAACTAGGTGAAGTACAAAAATTTGGTAAACAACTAGAAACTATTGTTAATGACTTTAACAAGAAATTTGATGATAAATTCTTTGAATTGGAAAAATAAAAAAATAGTATTTATAAGCAAAAAGACTGAAATTTTCAGTCTTTTTTACTAACCAATTACATCTAGACTTATTTTTTATTTTCATTTAACAACATAAAAAAATACAATAAAAAATTTATTATAGCACAAAAACACCATTTTTATACAAGTTTTTTTCATCAAAACTCGGTTTTTCTGCCACAAAAAAAGAAAAATAAACAAGAAATTATAAAATTATAATAAGACGTATTATTTTTAGAGGTTTATATGAAAAAGTTAATAGTATTACTTACTGCTATTAGTGTTTCAGTAGCATCTGGTTTTTCTTATGTAGCATATAAGAATTTATCTAATAATAGTGCTGGAAGCAGGCAAGAAAACGAATTCAAACAATTAGAAAAAGAATTGATTAAAATTCAATCTGAAATAAAAAATAAAGAAAATGAAATCAAAACATTAGATATAAAAGATGCAGAAACCATTAAAAATAGCAATACCACAATTGAAATATTAAGACAACGAGAAAAAAGTATAAAAAATAAGATAGATAAAGAAAACGATAAGATAAACAGTTTAAATAAAGACTTGAGTGTTCTTGTTTCTGAAGAAAAATCCAAAAGAGAACAAAAAGATAAGCTAGAAAAAGAATTAGCTAAACTTGAAAAAAGCAAAGAAAAAGATAACAAGAACCAAAAATTTTTTAATGAAGAAATCAAGAGACTTGAGGCTGATTTAATCTATTTAAATTCTGACTATAGTAGACTTAAAAGACAAATTCAAGATTATGAAACAGAATTAAACACATTAAAAAAAGACAAACAAAATAAGCAAGAAAAAATTGACAATATAAGACATCAATTAAGACAAAAACATTACTTTCTTTCTCTTTTAGAAACTAAAAAACAATTACATAAAAAACTTCAAGATGAAATTTCTCACTTAGAACAAAAACAATCTTCATTAAATGAATCAGTTGAGAAAAAACAAGAAGAAATTCAACAAAAAACAAATGCTCTACAAAGCGCTAAAAATCAACTAATTCAACTATCTGATTTAAAAGACAATACTAAAAGAAAACTAGAAAGAAAAATATTAGAATCAGAAGAATCAAAACAAAAAATCATAACTTTAGAAGAGAGATTGCAAAATATTAATGCAGAAATCTTAGCATTAGAACAAGTAAAAGAAAATGAAATTTCAAAAATTAAATCTGATATTAAAAAAGTTGAAAGAGAATTAGAACAGTCTCAAAATCAATTAAGAGAATCTATAAAAAATATCAATCAACTAAACGACACTATTAATCAAATTAAAAATACAAGAACAAATAAAGAATCTGAAAAAGAAGAGATTAATAGACAATTAGAAGAAAAAACATCTGAACTAGAAAAAGAAGAAAGACAAAAACAAGAATATTTAGATACTATTCAAAGTTTAATAAATCAAAAAGAAAATTTAAATAATAAATTTCAAAATTATGACAAAGAAAATAAACAAAAACAAGAAAGAATAGAAGTTCTTAAGCAAGAACATAACGAATTACAAAAACAACAAGAACTTTTATCAGAACAAATAATTAGTCAAAATAAAGAAATTAGTGATTTAACTAATCAAATAGCTGCTAAGAAAATAGTAATTAAGAATTTAAAAAGATCTACAAAACATCAAGAAGAAAAAATAGAAGCACTAACCAGAGAATATAAAACAGTTAAAAACGAGTGAGAAGATAAACAAAGAGAATTAGCAAATAAAAATTCTCAGCTAGAGAAATTAAAACAACAAAAGTCTGAGTTAGAAGAAAAATTTGCTGAATTAAATAGTAGACAAGATGAATTGTTAAAAAAAGAAAGAGAATTAACTAATAAAATCAGTGAAATAGACAGACAAATCTCATCTAAAAAAGACGAAGTTATAAAAGATAATACTGAACTAAAAAGACTAAAAGATGTAGTTGATAGTATAAATCAAAACTTGTCTGAATTAAAACACACTAATGATGAACTAGAAAAATCTAATAAACAAAAACAAGAATTAGCAGATAAGAAATCTCAAGAAGTACAAGACGTAATCAAACAAATAGAGAACTATGGAGAAAAAGTTGCAAAGAAAACTGATGAATTAGAAAAAGCTAAAAAAGAATATGAAAAACTTTCATTAATGAAAAAGAATTTAGAATCATCATTAAAAAAAATCAATGAGCTTTTGAAATTAATAAAAGAACAATTTGACAAAGTTAGAGCTATTTGACCTGAAATAATCACAAAAAACAAAGAACTAAAAACCATAATAGATGAGTTTATAAAAATTACCAGAGATTGGTTAATACCATCAGAATTAAGTATTCACTACAACAAGTACATTAAACCAATGATGGATACCAAAAATAAAATTGATGAAAAATACTTAGAGGTTTTAGATATTTATTCTAAATTAGATGGATATGCAAAAGAATTAAAAAACCATACTAATAATCTTAACAAAGCTGTAGATGATGCATTAAATAGTAATAATCTACAACCAATTGAATAGAGGTGTTTTATGAAAAAGCTTACAAGTTTATTAGCAGTTGTTAGTGTTTTTACAGCAACTGGTCTTGGGTATGTTAGTTATAAAAATATAGCAAATTCAAACAATGCTAAAGAACAAAATATGTTAAACAAAATCAAATCTATTCAAAAGGATTTAAAAAATAGACAATTAGAATTAAAAAATATCCAAAAGACTTTAACTGATAAAGAAAATAGAAAACATTATCTAGAAAATCAAATCAAGGAACTAGAAACTAATATTAATGATCTAGATGGTAAAGAAAAAATAAGTAAAGATAAAATAAATAAATTAAATGCAGATTTAGTAGAAATTAATAACGAAATAAATGTTGATAAACAAAATATATCAACAAAAGAAACTGAAATAAAAAATGTAGAAAAGAAAATAAAAGACAACAAAAAACTTCTTACTAAAGTATTAGATGAATTATTTAAAAAAGAAAAAGAATTAGATGATATATCTAATAAAAATCGAGAAACTAATAAACAAAAAAGAGAATTAGAAAATTATAAAAACATTTATATTTCTGAAATAGCTAATATTGAAAACACAATAAAAGATATTAACTCAAAACGCTTAGCATTAGAATTAAAATTATTAAATATTGATAGTCTTAACAAAAAAAATAAATCATTGAGTTCTAAAATTACTGAGCTAAAAAATCAAAATCAAAATTTAGAAGATAATCTAATTTCAGAAAATCAAAAGATTACTGAAATTCAAACACAAATTTCTAACACAGAAAAACAAATAAGCACTATTAAGTCTGAACATCAAAAAATTAATACTCAACTACAAGAAAAACAAAAAGAAATTGATACACAAAATATAAAAATTAATGATTTGAAAAACCAAGTTCAACAACTAGAATCCAAGTTAAAAGATCTTAAAAATCAAAAAGATCAGGATTGAACAAAGGAGTTTAAAAAACAATTAGAAAATCAAAAAGAAAAAATAAGAGAAACAAAGTCTGAAATAGCTAACAATGAACAAAGAATTAGTAAACTAAACGAAGAAATAGCTAGTTTAGAAGAAGAAGTAAATGGATTAGAAACTGACAATTTAAAAAAACAAAACCAAATAACTGAAAAACAAAGACAAATTAAAGATATACAAAGAGATAACGAATCTAACAAACTAAAGATCAATAACCTAGAATCAGAAATATCTGATTTGAAATTAAAGATTCAAAACCAAGAACAAACAAAACAAAATCTTGATGGCAATATTCAATCTTTAGAATCAAACAAACAACAAATTGAAGAAGAAATCCAAAACTTAAAATCTACTATTGAGAAAAACAAAAACACTATAAGGGATTTAGAAGAAAAAGATTATGTGCTTGAATTACAATATGAAGAACTTGATGCTAAGAGAGATGTTCTTAACACTCAAATAAAAGCTTATAAATATTCAATTAATAATCTAGAACTTAAATTAGAAAAAAATAAAAAAGAAATTAAATCAAAAGAAACAGAAATTAATGGTTTAACTGAAGTAACAAAAGAATTGGATGGGAAAGTTAAGGAATTAAATCAAAAAATTTCATCTTCTGAATCTACTATACAAGAACTAGAATCTAGAAAAACTCAAAAAGAAAATGAGCTAAGAGATTTAGAAAGAAAAATAGAAGAAAAAAAATTTGTTCTAACAAAAGATAACCTAGAAAAAGAAATACAAGAAAAACAAAATCAAATTGTACAATTAAAACAGGATTATAAATCATTAATAGCAAAGCAAGAAGAAGCTGATAATTTAATAAAACAATATGAAGCAGAGAAAAAAGAAATTGGAAAAGAACTAGCTAAAAAAATCGTTTTATTAAGTGAATTAGAAAACAATCTTGATAATTCAGAAAAAGAAAAGAAAAAATTAAATAATAAAATTAATGATCTAAAAGAAAAGAAAAATATTTTAGTTCAAGAAGCAATTGCTATTTATGACACTATATATGAAATTAGAAACAAAAAACCTACTAATATTGAAACTAGTGCAAAAGATGCAATAACTAAGGTAAATGACATAATTGTAGCAATGAAAGATTGAGAAAAAGAAGGTTGGCTTCATGAGAAACCAAAAATTACAAGAAGAATAAAAAATATTGATTTGCCATTGCTTGTAATTCACTCTGAAAAAATTGAAGAAGAATTAAAAGTTATTGACTATTTTGAAGATGTATTAGTAGATGCTATGAGTAAGTTTGATAAAAAATATAATGAAAATACATTTAAAATAGATGATAAAAATAATAATTAACATAAAAAGGTTGGATTTACCAACCTTTTTTCTTACTAAATTTTTTATTAACTAACTCTACTATTTTTAATATAACTCTTTTAGCATACATATTAACTAAAACTATTATAGGAATAAAATATACATAAGAAAAAGCAATATCACTTACTCAATGTCCTCTATTAACAACTAAAGCAAAACCCATTGAAAATAAATGCAATAAATAAATACCTAATACAATTAACTTTTTATAAGTAATCTTATTATTCTTAGTTATGAATAAATATAAAACATTACCTAAAGCTAAACTCATACAAACATGACCAGATGGAAATGCTCAGTCTTGTCAAGAACTAAATTGATTAGTATATTTTGAAGGATTAAAAAATCCATTAGGTACGTACCAAGGTCAATCAGTAGTAGAATTAGCAATATATTTATTTGTTTTTATATCTAAAAACCCATGTTTAAAAACATCTTGATTTAAATAATGGTCAACTCAATCACTATGTTTATTTAATCTTACTTGTTCTAAAAGATCATTATAAATAACATTATAATAAAACGGACGTGAAGTCATTCCTTTTAAAATAACTGTAATTGATGAAAAAATAGCAATAATTAAAACTTTTAAAGCATCAATTCAATATTTGTCAGTTAGAAATTCTTTAGTTCTTGCAAGTTTAAAATGTATTCAACAAAAAACTGTTATTAGTAAAACTGTATGAATAGCACTAAAGATTATCATTCCTGAATTACGATAAATATTACTATCTAATAAAACAGCATCTCCAGTAACACCAAATCCATTATCTTTATTAATTATTGAATTGCATCTTAAAGTAATTTGGATTAATCAAATAATAATTATCAAAACATAAATACTTTTTAAAATTCATTTGTTTTTAGATCAAAAATTAAGCTTATTATCTTTAGTTTTATAAGCAAAAAAGCTTTCAACCAAAATCATAAATACTGATAAATAAACAACAACTATTTCAGTATCTCCAAGAATTTGATACCACATAGATCAGTACTTAACTATTTCAAATTTTAAGCCTTTTTCAAAAAACTGAGATAGTTTAAAATCATATTTATATGGAGTTGAAAATATCAAACTAATAACTGCTAAAACATAGATAATAGCTAAAACAATAAATATAAGTTTAAAAGAAAAAGTTCTTTGTTGTTTTAGTTTAAACTCAGTGCTGATCGTATCTTTTTTGCTTATTGTTTTTATCATAATGACCACTTTTAAAATATTATAAATAACTTGTTTTATATTTTAGTTATTAGTCATTAAATTATTAAAATATCTAGATTTTTTTATAAAAAGGTTATTTTTAAAAAAAATTCTAATACTTATATAAGAACATAAATTAATTCTTAAATATAAATATTAGAAATAAGCTAGTAAATATCATAACTTTTAAAGTCAATAGTAATTAGATATTAAAATATTTAGCACTTAACTTTTTATAAACTATTTCAGTAATTACTATTATAGGAATAAAATACACATAAGAAAAGGCAATATCACTTACTCAATGACCTCTACTAACTACTAAAGAAAAACTCATTGAAAATAAGTGCAATAAATAAACACCTAATATAATCAATTCTTTATAAGTTAACTTATTATCTTTAGTTATGAATAAATATAAAACATATCCTAAAGTTAAAGTAGCTACAGTATGACCTGAAGGAAATGCTCATTTGTGTCAATGATCAAACTGATTTGTATATTTTGATGGATTAAAAAATCCATTAGATACATATCAAGGTCATTCAATAGGTGAATTAGCAGTGTATTTATTTGTTTTAAGATCTAAAAACCCATGTTTAAAAACATCTTGATTTAAATAATGTTCAACTCAATCAATACGACCATTTAACTTTACTTCTTTTAAAAGATCATTATAAACAACATTATAGTAAAATGGTCGAGAAGTCATTCCTTTTAAAATAACTGTAATTGTTGAAAGAATAGCTATTGTTAAAATCTTTATACTATCAATTCAATATCTGTTAGTTAAAAAATCATTTCTTTTTGCAAATTTAAAATGAATTCAATAAAAAATACTAACTAATAAAATTGTATGAATAATACTAAAGATTATCATTCCTGAATTACGATAAATATTACTATCTAATAAAACAGCATCTCCAGTAACACCAAACCCATTATCTTTATTAACTGTTAAAAAACAATTAATAATTACTTGTATTATTCAACAAACTACTATAATGATATAAATTGCTTTTAATATTCATTTGTTTTTAGATCAGAAATTAATCTTATTATCTTTACTTTTATAAGCAAAAAAACTTTCTACTAAAACCATAAAAGCAGATAAATAAATAACAGTTGTTTCTGAATCTCCAATAATTTCATACCACATAGATCAGTACTTAACTATTTCAAATTTTAAGCCTTTTTCAAAAAACTGAGATAGTTTAAAATCATTTTTATATGGTGTTGAATATATCAGACTAATAACAGCAAAAATATAAATAATAGCTATACTAATAAATATAGGTTTTAAAGAAAAAGTTCTTTGTTGTTTTAGATTAAACTCAGTGCTAATCGTATCTTTTTTACTTATTGTTTTTATCATAATAATAAATATTATAAATATTAGTTTTATTTTTTATATATCAATTTTTAAATTATTAATATATTTAGTTTTTTATAAAAAAGGTTATTTTTATAAAAAAACTTCTAATACTTATATGAGAATAAATTTATTCTTAAAACAAATATTAAAACAAGATAGTAAATATAACTTTTAAATTAACAATTAAATCTTAAAATACTTAACACTTAACTTTTTATAAACTATTTCACTAATTACTATTAAAGGAATTGTAAAAACATAAGAAAAAGCAACATCACTTACTCAATGACCTCTAGTTACAACTAATGCAAAGCTCATAGATAATAAAAATAATAAATAAACAAAACATCATATTAACTTTTTAGTAGTTAACTTTTTATCAGAAATAAAAATTGAATATAAAGCATAACCAATAACCATAGTCTGACAAGCATGACCTGATGGAAAAGCTCATTCTTGATAATAAGTAAACTGACAAGTATGTTTTGAAGGATTAAAAAAACCATTAGATATATATCAAGCTCAGTTCTGAGTAGAATTTGAAAAATACATATTTTTAATTTCACTAGCATCTACTAGTTTTAAAAAATCGTATTTTGATAAATCTAAATCACTAGCTAAAAAACCTAATTTAATATGTTCTTGTTTTAAATAATGGCTAACAAATTCTGGATGAGTTTTTGTCATTTTATTTAAAAGATCAGCAAAAATTACGTTTCAATAAAAAGGGCGAGAAGTCATTCCTTTTATAAGAGTAACTACAGTTAGTAAAAAAGGACCTATTATCATTACTTTAATAGATTTAGTAAAGTATTTATTAGTTAAAATATCAGTTCTTTTTGCTCATTTAAAATGTATTGTATAAAAAATAAAAGTTAGAATAGAAACTTGATAAATAGCAATAATTGTAGTAAGTACTTGACGATAGATTATTTTATCTTGATAAACTAGATCTCCATATTTTCCATACCCATTATCAAAATTAAAAACTGTATAAATACGATGAATGGCTAATGATATTGTTATACATAAAATTAATATGTAGACTATTTTTACTAAATAATAATGCTTAATAAAAAATCTTGATTTATTTTGTTTTTTATATGCAAAAAAACACTCAATAGCTAACATAAACAAACTTAAATAATAAATAAGTACTTGAGTATCACCAATTAATTCAGTACCTCTTGATCATCATTTACCTAATTCGTAATTTGCTGCTTTTTCAAAAAACCTAGATAATAACAAATCATTTTTATAAGGAGTGGAAAATATTAAAGAAACTAGGCCTAATAAAAATAAAATACCTATACAAATGTAAATAAAGTAGAATGAATGGTTCTTTTGGTTTTTTAAATCAAAAACAACTTGTCTGTTTTGTTTGTTTGTTGTAAATAACATAACTACCCTAATTAATTTTTCTATTTGTATAATATCATTTAATAATTAGTGGTTTTTAATATTTACTTTCTTAAATTGTTTTTTAAAAAAATAGTTGTAGGTTAATCCTAAAATAGGTTAATAAAAAACTCATTTAGTTAATTAAATGAGTTTTAATGGAGAAAATAGAAAAAAGTAAAGTTCTATTGGGTTTTAAAAATTAGAACTTTATTTATAGTTATTATTAAGAATTTAATTATTTCTTTTGCCCAAATTTAGGTTTATGTTCATTGTTCATATGTATGCTAAAGTTAGCATATTTTTCTACTTTTTTAACATTTCAGTTAGAAATATCTCTATTAAAACTTAGTGCTTTTTGAAACATTTGTTCCATGTCGGTTACATTTTCTACATTTCAACCTTTTATATCTTGGTTGAATAGACTTGTTTCACTAAACATACTCTTCATAGATTTAACGCTTGAAACATCTCAATTAGTTATATTTTGATTAAAATCACGAGCACCATAAAACATACCATTCATATTAGTTACTTTTGAAACATTTCAATCTAAAGACTTATTAAATTTTGTAGCTTTATAAAACATATAACTCATATCAGTTACTATATTATTATTTATTTTGAAAATATCACTATTAAATTCAGAAGCTCCATGAAACATATGATCTAATACTTTTACATTTTTCAAATTTCAATTAGAAAGTGGTTTATTAAATTGTGTTGCATCTTGAAACATACTTTTCACATTTTCAACATTAATTGTATTTCAGTTAGAAATGTCTTGATTAAATTCCTTGGCTTCTTGGAACATACTTCGCATTTGTTTTACATTTTGAGTTTTTCAATTTGATAACTTGCTATTAAATTTACTTGCATCATAAAACATATAACTCATATCAGTTACATTTTCTGTGTTTCAATTTGATAAATCTTGGTTAAAATTTTTAGCGTGTTCAAACATTGATCTCATACTTACTATATTAGATGTGTCTCATTTATCAAGATTTTTAATTGTAGTAGAACCATTGTTTCTAAAGGCATCATCCAAACTAATAATTTCTTCTGGTAGTTTTTCAGGAACCATATTAACTCTTGCATCAAACTTAGAAATTTTTCCATTTTCATCATAACCAATTACTAGAACTTCAGTTCTATTTTCATTATATTTGGTATCGACTTTTTCAACTTTTGTTAGTCTTTCAATTTCTAAGCTTAATTCTCCTTTTATAAGTTTAGAATCTTTATTAGATGTGACTACTAATGTTCCATTATGTAATAAATTAGCTTTTTTGATGTCCATGTCAAAATCGTTTTCAGTTAATTTATCTAGTCCATTTGTTTTTTGTAAAGCTTGTAAAATATCTTGTTTTTGTAAGTTATTCTTTGCTTGAATTAAATTTGTTAAAGTTGAAATATCAATTTTATTTGCTACATTTTGCTGATTATTAGGTTTGTTGTTTTTAGGACTTGAAGTTTTACATGAAATAACAACTAGTGGAAGTGATGTTACAGTAAATAAAACTCCAATTTTTGCTAGTAAACTGATATACTTATTTTTCATTTTTTTCTCCTAGAAATTTATGTTTATAAAATAAATATTTTTCGCTTTTTATTATATAAAACGATATTATAAATTATAAAAATCTTTAAAAAAATAAAAAAATTAGGTGTTAAAAAACCTAATTTGTAATTGAATTTATAACAAAATATTAAAATTGTTCAATGAAAATAAATCAATACATTTGATAATTTTCTAGTCAGTAAATCCTTTGCAATATTCTAAATCAACGTGAACATCATAACCTAATTTAATAGCATCATCATAATTGGCTTTTACACAAATTTCAGTAGCAACCCCAACTATTTTTAAAGTATCAATATTTTTTGATTTTAAATATTCATCTAATCCATTTGAATTTTTAGCATCATCAAAAAAGCCACTATAGCTTTCAATATCTTTATTAACTCCTTTTTCAATAATTAAATCAACATCACTATAATCAAAATAAAGTTCACTACCTTTAGTATTTTGAACACAATGTTTATTTCAAATTTTAAAAGAGCAATGATCAATTGGATGAAAGTCTTTAGTTGCAACAATTGTTCAACCTTGTGCTTTTAATTCTTTTGCTAGTTTTTCAATTTTAGGTTTTAATGTATAAGCATTTTTTACATATAAACTACCATTAGGATCACAAAAATCATATTGATAATCTACAATAATTAATGCTTTATTTTTATTTTCTGATTTCATAAATATATTCTTTCTTAGCATTAATAATTAAAGTTCTGATTATATAATTTAATTAGATTAAATTATTATTTTATAAATAATATTAATATAAAAAACATTTAGTTTAGAATTATTTTAATGAGAAAATTGCTTTTTTCTTGTTTTAATTGTGAATAAATCAGAAATTTTTATTTTTATATTTAATAATTTTAATTCAATTTTTAAAAGAAGGGGTAGTATGAGAATTGTTATTATAGGTGGAGCAGCTAGTGGAATGACAGTTGCAAGTAGATTAAAAAAAGCTAGTAAAGATGCACAAATAATCGTTATTCAAAAAGAAAAATACGTTTCTTTAGGCGCTTGTGGTTTACCTTATTTTGTAGCTAATCCATCTTTAAAACCAAATGATTTATTAGCAAGAACTGTAGAGCAATTTTTAGAACAAGACATTTTAGTTTATAATGAATCAATTGTTAAAAAAATTGATCCTGATCAACAAAAAGTTTGATATGAAAAAGATAATCAATTACTTGAACTAGAATATGATAAATTAGTAATTACAACAGGAGCAAAACCTATAATTCCACCAATAAAAGGAATTGATTTACCAAACATTTTTACACTAACAAGATTAGAAGATGCTACTGAGTTAAAAGAAAAATTAAAAGATCAAAATATTAAAAAAGTAGCTATAATAGGTTCAGGGTTTATTGGTTTAGAATGTTGTGAAATGTTAGAACATTTTAATAAAGAAATTGTTTTAATTGAAAAAACTAGTAGGTTAAATCAAAGAGTATTTGATCAAGAAATCACTGATTTGTTAGAACAAAATTTAGTTAAAAATAATGTGCAAATTATTAAAGAAAATGGTTTAAAATCAATAACACAAACTAAAGATAACAAATTGAATTTATCTTTAGATCAAGATCAACAAATCCAAGTTGATCTAGTAATTTTAGCAATTGGATTTAGACCAGCAACTGAATTTTTAAAAGACACAAAAATTGAAATGTTAAATAATGGTGCTATTGTTGTTGACAAGCATGGTAGAACTAATTTAAAAAATATTTGATCTTGTGGTGATTGTGCTACTTGTTATCATAAAATAACTAATCAAATTACTTATACTCCACTAGCAACTGTTGCTAGAAAGTTTAGTAAAGTTGTAGCTGATGATATTTTAAATATTAATAGTGAATATGTTGGAACTTTACAAACTGCAATTTTAAAAGTATTTGATTCAGAACTAGTTTCAACTGGAGTTAATGAAACTTTAGCAAAAGAATTAGGATATGATGTCAAAACTATTTTTATTAAAGATTCAGACCATCCATCATATTATCCAAATCCAACTCCACTTGCTTTAAAATTAATTTTAAATAAAAAAACAAACACATTAATTGGTGCTCAAATGTATGGTTCAAATTTATCTGTATTAAGAATTAATTTCTTAATTTCATTAATTTGAAATCAAATTGAAATTAATCAAGAATTAACACAAATTGATTTACCATATTCACCACCATTTTCTAGAGTTGTAGATATTATTCATATTGCTTTAGAAAAAATTATTAAAAGTTAATAAGGAGAAATAATAACTAATGCAGGAAAAAACTAATGTTTTATTAGATAAATTCTTAGCAATAGGAAGTTGACAAGCTGCTGTTGCTATTGTTATATTTATCGGAATTCAAATTGGTTTATGGTTTACATTTAAAAAATTTAAATTGAAATTCATTTATAGAGTTTTAATTGGTTTAGCAATTGGTTTAGTATTTGGAATTGTTATTCAAGCAATTTACAAGTTCCCACAAAATGGTTTAGTTAATCAAAATTTACCAACAGAAATAGATAAAAATGGAAATAAAACAACTAAAGACAATCCTGATTTTAGATTGTGAGTATATCAATTAGATATATGAATTTCTTTAGCAAAAAATATTTTTATTAACGGTATTTTATTACTAACTGCTCCTGTTGTATTTATTGCTATTTTTAGAGTTACATCAAAAAAAGGTAATAAAAACGTTGGACGTATTTCATTAAAAGGTGTAGGTTTATTATTATTAAATACCGGATTTGCTTTTGTAATTACTTTCTGAATAGGTTATTTAATAAAAGTTGGTGCAGGATCAGGTTTATCATTAGATCATTTAATAGATAAAAATCCACCAAAAGAAACTCAACCATTACCAAAAATAGTTTGAGAATATTTACCAAATAACTTTATTCAACCTTGATTAGGTTCAATGGTAATTCCATTAATGGTAATAGCTGCATTAATTGGAAATTCAGTAAAAATTTTATCTAAGAAAAAACCTGTTGAAATGGATGCAATCAGAAAAGGAATGGATGTTGCTTGAAGTATTGTAATTTCAATATTAATGACATTTATGAAAATAATGCCTTTAGCAGTTATGTCAATGATTGCTTCATCAGTAATTTCTAAACCAATTGGTGCATTAGCTACAATCGGAAAAGTTTTAGGACTAGGATATTTAGGATTAACTATTTCATTAATGTTCTTAACATTATTGTTATTTGTAAATAAAGTTAACGTTGTTGCTTGATGAAAACTTTCATTTAAAATTTTAATTCAAGGGTTTGCTACACAATCTTCAAATGCTACTTTACCAATGAGTATTGAAACATTAAAAGATGAAGTTAAGATCGATGATTCAGCGGTTTCAACAGTTTTACCATTATCAACAACAATGGGATTAATGGGATGTGCTGGAGTTCAATCTGGAGTTATTACAAGCTTATTATGAACAGGAGCAACTAATGCTAGTTTTCATAGTATGGGATTATTCACATTCTTTATATTAGCTTTCTTTATTACTTTAATTGCCTCACTTGGAATTAGTGGAATTCCTGGAACTGCAACTGTTCTTACATCAGGAGTTTTATCTGGATTAGGATTATCAACATGATTTGCTCCAGTTTATGCAATAGTTGGTTCATTAGATGGATTATTTGATATGGGAAGAACTGGAGTTAATGTTACTTCAGGAGCTGTAGTTACTACAATTGTTGCAAAATCTGAAGGACTAATTGGAGAAGATTCAACAATTCTATCTAAAAATCAATTAGAAAAACAAAAAATAATAAGAGAAAAGAAAATAAAAAAAGAAGTAGAACAAACTACTAAAATAGAAACTAAATAATTAATTAGCAAAATGAGTTCAATATTAAAATTGAACTTTTTTTATTTTCTATTTTAGTGGATTTATAATAAATTATGCAATAATATATAGTGCTTAAAGTTTTGATTCTAAATATAATATTATTAAGTAATAGAATAAAGGGTGATTTGGTATGAAAAGTAATTATGATGTAATTGTTGTTGGAGGTGGGCATGCTGGTGTTGAAGCTGCTTTAGCAAGTGCTAGATTAAATAAAAAAACAGCTTTAATTAACTTGTATGAAGACAAAATTGCAACAATGCCATGTAATCCAAGCGTTGGTGGTCCTGCTAAAGGAATAGTAGTAAGAGAAATTGATGCTTTAGGTGGAGAAATGGCTAAAGCTGCTGATGCTACTGCTTTACAAACTAAATTACTTAATTCATCTCGTGGGCCTGGTGTTTGAGCTTTAAGAGTACAATCTGATAAAGAAGAATATTCAAAATATATGAGAAATGTGATTAAGAATCAAGCTAACTTAGAATTAATCACAAGAGCATGTATTGGATTAGTTTATGATGAAAATAAAGCTGTTACTGGAGTTATTTTAGATGACCAAACTATAATAAATGCTAAAGCTGTAATTATTACTACTGGAACTTATTTAAAATCTGAAATTTTAAAAGGAACTAGTAGATATGAATCTGGACCAAATAATGAAATTACAACTAAAGGAATTAGTAAGTCATTAATTGATTTAGGAATTAAATTAATGAGATTTAAAACTGGAACACCAGCTAGAGTTTATAGAGATTCAGTTGATCTAAGTAAAGCTAAAGTTGAACCAGGAACAGATATGAAATTAGCATTTAGTTTTTCAACAAATACTTATACTCCAATTGAAAAACAAGAACCATGCTATTTAATTCACTCAACTTTAGAAACTAAAAAAATTATTGAAGATAATTTAGAAAAATCTGCAATGTATTCTGGAACTGTTGAATCAATTGGTCCTAGATATTGTCCTAGTTTTGAAGATAAAGTAGTTAGATTTAAAGAAAAAGACACTCATCAAATTTTTATAGAACCTGAAACTTTAAATGGAGATACTTGATATGTTCAAGGTTTTTCAACTTCTATGCCTATTGAAATTCAAGAATTAATGTTAAAGTCATTACCAGGATTTGAAAATGTAAGAGTAAAGCATTGAGCTTATGCAATTGAATATGATTGTATAGATCCAATGCAATTATCACCAAGTTTAGAATTAAAAACAGTTAAAAATTTATTTACAGCTGGTCAAATTAATGGAACTAGTGGGTATGAAGAAGCTGCTGGTCAAGGGTTAATGGCTGGAATTAATGCTTCTAGAAAAATTGATGGTTTAGAACCAATTATTTTAAGAAGAGATGAAGCTTATATTGGTGTTATGATTGATGATCTAATTAATAAAGGTGTTTGAGAACCTTATAGATTATTAACAAGTAGAGCTGAACATAGATTATTATTAAGAAATGATAATGCTGAAACTAGATTAAAACAATATGGAAGAGAAATCGGATTAATTAGTGATGCTGAATGAGAACAATATTTAGTTTATGTTAAAGAAATAGAACAAGCTATTGATGAATTAAAAGAAATTAGATTTACACCAAAATCACAATTAGCAATTAATTTAAAAAATAAAAATCAAGCTGATATAACTCACGGATATAGTGGTTATGAATTACTTAAAATTCCTACAGTTGAAATTGATGAATTAATTGAATTTGTTCCAAGCTTACAAAAACTAAAAACTAATCAATTACAATCAATAGTTATTGAAATTAGATTTGAAGGTTATGTTAAAAAAGAACGTGATCTAGTTGAAAAATTAGTTAAACTAGAACGTAAAAAAATTCCTTTAGATATTAATTATTCTAAAGTTGATAATCTTGCAACAGAAGCAAAAGACAAACTAGAAAAAATTAGACCTTTAAATATCGGACAAGCTTCAAGAATAACTGGAGTAAATCCTGCTGATATTCAAATGTTACTATTTTATTTAAAAAAACAATATCCATTAGAAAATATTGATTAAGAATTGCAAAGGCAATTCTTTTTTATTAAAAAAGCAATCTTATTAAAGATTGCTTTTAATTTGTTTTATAAATTAGAAGTACCTAAAAACATTAATAAAATACCTGCTAAAAAACAAGTCAAACCTACTATAAAAATTAAATATAAGAATCAAAAATAACTTTGTTTTTTATTATTCTTTAATTGCAACTGATTAGTATGTTCTTGTTTTTTCTTTTTATAAAAATAAAAGATAAGCACAATAGATAAAATAGCTAGAATAAATAGAATCACTGAAACAATAACTAGAGTTATTGCTAATGAATGACTGATTTGACTTGTAGTTTTGATCATACTAATTTATATTAAAAATCTTTTTACTATTTTGAGTAGTTATTCTAATTACTTCTTCTACATCAACATTTTTTAGTTCAGCTATTTTTAAAGCAGTTAAATAAATGTATTTAGGATGATTAACTTGACCTCTATAAGGATGAGGAGCTAAATAAGGCGCATCAGTTTCTAATAACATTTTTTCTAGTGGAATAATTTTAACTGCTTCTTGTAGGTCTTTTGCATTTTTAAAACTAACAGCCCCACCAATGTTAATATAACAATTTAAATCTAAAAACTTTTGTGCATAAGTTGCGTTAGCTGAAAAACAATGAACACTTTTAGTAACTTGATTTAGATTTTTTATGATTTTTATAACATCATCATAAGCTTCAAATTGATCTTTTTGATCTCTTATGTGCATTTGTAACACTTTATTATACTTAACTGCTAGATCAATGTGTTTTTTAAAAAACTCTTTTTGTTTTTCAACATATTCTTTAGAATAAAAATAATCTAATCCTGTTTCTCCAACACAAACTACTTTTTTATTTGTAATTAGTTTTTCAAACTCATCAAACACTTTATCATCAAAGTTTTGCACATCATTTGGATGAACCGCAATAGCTGCATAAACATTTTCAAATTGTTCAGAAAACTCAACTGCTTTTTGACTAGAAATTAAATCAAAACTAGCACATAATCAACCAGATACATGTTCTTTTGATTCTTTTATTAATTGCTCAACATTAACATCTTTATATTTTGATTCGTCATTAAAATGGATATGATTATCAAATATTTTATTATCATCAATCATACTATAACTTCCTAACTATATTGACTTTAAAATAATTTTATTACTTTAAAAACACTAATTAAACCTACTAAATATTATAAATTACTTATTCTAATAATTAAAAAAATAGCCAATTGGCTATTTTGTTTTCTTATTGGAGGCAACAATCGGATTCGAACCGACGATCAGGGTGTTGCAGACCCGTGCCTTAGCCGCTTGGCCATGTTGCCATAAATATACTTATTAATTATATTAAAAAAAACTTTATAATAATAGTATTTAAGATTATAAAAACTTTATTTAATAATTAATTGGTATATTTATATAAATTAAACAAAATAAAAATCCTGATTTAAACACTAAACACAGTGATAAATTAGGATCTTTTTATTAATTATTTGTATCTTTACTATCTTCTTTTTTGTTTTTATTTTTTAATTTTAAGAAGAATAATTTTAGTTTTGATGGGTGTTTAATTTCAACTTCATCTTCTTCATATAAGCTAGGATCCATTTCATATCTTTGTCCTTGCATAATAGCCATTACTGCTTTTTGGTGTTCTAAAGTTGCTTTCATAATTTTTTCTCTGTCTAATTTTGGATTAACAATAATTAAAACAACAGCTAGAAGTAAAGTTAAAATAGTTACAACTAATGAACTAAGTACTAAACCAACACCTAATTGGAATTTTTTAATATGAGTTTTTAACAATTCTTCAAAAAGTTTATTAACGTCAACATCATTTTTACTTGTAAATGCCATTAATGCTTTTTGTCAAGCATCTTTGAATTTTTCAAGTGAAGTAAATTCATATAGATTAACTGTTAAACCTATAAAGAACATAATAAAGAAAATTATAGGAAATAATGGTATACGATATTTTTCTCTAGGATTTGATAAAGACTTTTTAGTATAAGTACAAATTAGAATTGTTGGGATCATATAAATTAGAATTGGTAATCCAAATCCTCTTATAAACATTAAAGTTATTTGAGAAATTCCAATTGGAAATTTTTTTAAAATTTCTTTATCTCCAACTTTAAATAAGTCATCTCATCCTTTACTTTGCTCAATCAACCCTGCATATGTATTACTACTAATATCAATAGTTGTATATGATAAATACAATAAACTTGAAGCTAGTAAAATTGTTGAAAGTACTGCTAAAACGCATAAAACAATTTTTAAATAAGGCATAAATTTAGGTTTACCTTTGTAAGGATAAAATCTAGGATCTTGACTTGGTAACACTGGTAATTCTGCATTATTTAAATTAGCAAACATATTAGGGTTAAAAGAATTTAAAAAGTCAGCTTGTTGATTAGTTTGTTTTTGTTCAATTTGTTCAACTTCAATTTGTTCAACTGGTATAACTGTATTAACTTCAACTTGTTCAGTTTGACTAGTTTTTACTTGCTCACTAGTTTTATCTGTAACTGATTCTTTAACTTGTTCTTGTTTTGCGATTCGTGCTTCAACTTTACTAATTACTTGATCAGTTAAAATAGCATTTTTATTAATTATTTCTTCACTAATTTCTTCATTTAAACTAACTAGTTTACTTTTAACAACTTTAAATGTTTTAACAATATAAGAAACTAGTTGGTTGTAATTAGTTTCTATGTCTTCAACTTTAATATGATCTTTTGTTTCAAAACGTTGCTTGTTAGTTTGTTTTGTAATTGAAATTAAAGCTTTTGCAAAAGTTGTACCAAATACTTTATCTTCTAAATTTTGATTATGATTTTTTTCTAAAGTTAAAATATCATTAACTAAATCAATGTATTTTAATCTAAACTCTTCATTTTTTAAAATAAAATATTTAAGTTTGTCTACTTTTAAAATGTTTAAACCTAAATTAATTAACTTTAAATATAGTTCTTGCATTTTTTATCCTTTCATATTTTTTATAAGCATGTATTCAACAATTGTTTTTTTATTGATATTTCAATTAATAATACCTTTATAAATTTTATAAACTATTTTAATTTTATCATTTAATAGATTAATATCATAAGAATTCTTGATAGCTAATTTTACTCTATAAATATGTGATTTTAGAATACTTGAAATATCTTGATCTGTTTTAAATTGATTTTTTAAAATCATTACATCTCTATAAAAACTTAGATTTGAATCTAATAAACTTATAAGACCAATAATATCATCATTTAATAAAATATAATCACGATAAAGTTTAATAAATAAATTAATATCATTATTAATAAAAGCATCTACTAATTTAAAAATATCTTCATTATAATACTTACTAAAATTAGATTTAATTATTTCTAAATTTAGATCTGATTTTAGATTAGCTAATTTATTAATTTCATTAGTTATGATTTGTAGATCATTTGGTAGTAAGTTATATATATAAGTAGCTAAGTTTAGATCAATGTTTTTATCTTTGTTTTTTAAATAATTAATAATGTAATTAATAGTTTGTTTTTCAGTTCAACTTTCTAAATGTTTAGTAGTAAAGTTTGATTCAATATACTTAGCGATTTTTAGTTTTTTAGAAAACTTATCAGAGTTTAAAGTAAAAATAATTACATTGTTTTTGTTAATGTTTTTTAACATTATTTCAAGTTTATTTAAACTATAGTTTTTATTAAAATTAGTTTTAATTTCAGTTACAAAATAAGCATCATTAATTACAATAATTGATTTAGAACTAAAAAAATTAAAGTTAGTAACATTATCATAAATATTATTAAAATCATCTTGTATTAAAGAAAAACTAACTACATCATATTGATCTTTTTGTTGTAGTTCTTTAATAGTTTGTTTTACTTGATTATTTAATAAAAAAATATCTTCAGAATAAAAAAAATACATCAAATCACTTCTATCTATAGTTATATTTTAAACTATTAAAATCAATAATTTAGTTTAACTAATAATTAGTAAATTTGATTAATATTTTTAATTTAATTATTATTTGATATTATTAACTTGTATTAAATATTTATATTTAATCAGCTTGATAGGCGGTGTTAGTTCTTACCGGCCCTTTGATCTTCGTGATGGTCATGGAATAAGGAAATAGAACTAAAATGAGTCAAAATTGACTCATTTTTTGTTTCAAAATTATAAAACTTATCTTCTTGTTCTTATAGCGTTGCTATTTTCTAAAATTAAATCTTCTGTATCACTTAATCTTTCATAATCGGTATCTTTAGGAATTAAACCTTTTTCTTTTAAATCAACACCTCTAGAATTTTTTAACACCATATCTGATGTGGCACTTAAATGTTTCTTTCTTTCGTATTCACTAAAATGACCATCTATATCATAAAGTTCTGAAAAGATTAGCGGATCTTCATAATTAGTTTTGGTCATTAAAGCGTTTTTTGGCATAACACCAGTCATTGTGTGTGTGTTTTTCATACCTTTAGGACTATTTGGCTGGTCTATCTTTTTATCTTTATCCATTTTTGTAGCCACAGTCATTGTTGAATCTGTTTTATTATTATTATTTTGTTGAATTTTTTCACAAGATACTACTATAGCACTAGTTGTAGCAAGTAAAGTGATTGAACCAAATACAGTTAATAACTTTTTCATATAAGTTAATCCTTTTTTGTTTTTAATAGTTGTATATTTCACACGCTGCTATTATAAGTCTTAATCTTATGAATTTTATTTTATAAAATGAATAGAATTTTAATTGCTGATTAAAAATAAAAAAAGAGTGTCCAGTAACACTCCTTGATATTAATTATTTAGTTTTTGGTTTATCTCAAGTAGGAAGTTTGCTAGTTTCTGAACTTATTTTTGTTCCATCAGCAAATTGATATTTTTTATTTGATGCTATTTGTTTATCAAAATTTCAACCATTTAGAGACTTATCAAAATCACTTGCATTTCTTAACATACCATTAAAATTCTCTACATTAGAGACTTTTCATTTTGAAATATCTTGATTGAATTTTTTTGCATTTTGAAACATAAAACTCATATCCTTTACTTTTTCTGAGTTTCATTCAGTAATGTCATTGTTGAATTCAATAGCATCAGTAAACATATTTTTCATACTTGTTACATTATTAGTTTTTCAATCTTTGATGTTTCCATTAAATTTCTTTGCATTTTGGAAAGTATTTTCCATTTTAGTAACTTTTTGAGTATTTCAAGTATTTAAATCTCTATTAAATCTTTCTGCATTTTGAAACATACCACTGATATTTTCTAAAGAATTTGTTTTTCAATCTTTTAATTCTTGATCAAAGCTTTTTGTAGAATGAAACATACTGTGCATATCAGTTACTTTAGATACATCTCATTTTGAAATATCACCGTTAAAATGTTCAGTTTGTTTAAACATACCTCTCATACTTGTTACATTGTTAGTTTTTCAATTACTTAAATGTTGATTGAATTTCTTTGCTCTTGTGAACATAAAATTCATATTTTTAACTTGAAAAGTATTTCAATTAGATATATCTTGATTAAATTCAACAGCAGTATCAAAAACACTTGTCATATCTGTTATTTTTGAAGTATCTCAGTTTTGTATTCCATCAACATAAGAACTCTTTAAACCTTTAAAAGCATCTTTTAAACTAGTAATTTGGCTAGGTAAAGTTGTTGGAACTTTTGTTGTTGTTGGTTTAAACGGAACTATTTGTATTTGACCATCTTTATTTTTAAAAAAACCAATTTGTGTGTTAACATCACCTACATATTTTGCTTTTTGTAAGTAATTTGTAATACTTTCAGGATTATATTCTTCACCTGCATGTCAATTAAAAAAATTACAACTTACAACAGAAAAAGCAGGAATTGTAAGTAAGGTAAACGATCCTAAAATTGTTAATAATTTTTTCATTTAAACTAATATCCTTTATATAAATCTAGTTGCATTCACACAAGAACATTCACACAAAAGATATTCACACAAGCATATTTACACTTAATCTACAAAATTATTATAAAAAACTTTATTAGTTATGTCACTATCAAATAAATTAGATATTTGATTATCTAACCTTCTATACCTAGTTTTTCTCTAACTAAAGTAGCAATAGTTGTTACTTTTGGACCATAAATAATTTGAACTTGATTTGAAATTTCTTTATATCCATAAGGTTTAGTTTTATCAACAATTGATTTATCAAATTTTTTAACATCATACATTGTAACTCTTAATCTAGTTACACAGTTTGCCATAATTTGAATGTTTTCTTTTCCACCACATCCAATGATGATATTATTAATGAATTCATCATCAATATCATCTTTTTTAGTTTCTTTTTGTTTTATATCAGTTTGTTTTTCTAATTGTTTTGCTTGTTTATATTCTTTTTTACTAATTAATTTAGCAGTTTTTCCATCTCTTCCAGGAGTTTTAAAATCTAGTTTAATAATCATAAAATAGAATGTTGTAAAATAAACAACCATCATTATAGGACCAATTACAAATAATCCTCAAAATCCTTGAATATTTCTAGCATTAATTAAGTTAACAATTGCTCATGTAATAATTCCACTACCTCTAGTTGAAACTTGTGCAAAACCACATAAATACATAAACATATAAGTAAATCCAGTATAAAAAATATGAATTACAAATAATAAAGGAGCAGTAAATAAGAATGTAAATTCAATAGGTTCAGTTGCTCCAGATAAAGCTGAAGGAAGTAAAGCTGAAATTATTCCAGTTCCATAAACTTTTCTATTTTCTTTTGGAATTGCAAAATACATAGCTAATGCAGCTCCAGTTAAACTAAAGATATTAGTTGGAAAAGTCCCATTAATAATTCAAGTATCTTTAGCAGTTAATTTAACATTTTCACCAAGTTTTGCAATAGCAACTGCATAAATACCAGTAATTAATTTTCCATCTTTATCAGTTCAACTAGTTCCAACTTCTGTATAGTATAAAAAGTAATTTACAACATGATGTAATCCAAATGGATTTAAAGCTCTATTAGTTGTTCCATATAAAAACGGAGCAAAGGCATTTAATTTAGATCAAGTATTACCTATTTCTTTTAATCCAGTATTTATATAAGTTCAAATAAAACCTAAATATAATCCAACAACTCATCCAATTAGAGTTGAAGCAACTGGTGAGAATTTAGGTCCTCCAAAAAATGAAAGTACTTCAGGAAATTTTAACTTGTAAGTGTGCTTATGAACTAAATATCCAACAATACCAGCAATCATTCCACCAAAAGCACTATATTGAAATGACATAACTCCAAATCTTAACTTTAAACCATATAAATTAGGTTCTTCTAACATATGTGGATCAACAATTTTTAACATTAAATTTGTTGCTAAATGAATTGAAGCATATGCCATTAATCCAGATAAAGCAGCTGATACTTTTTCTGATTTTGCTAATCCAGCAGCTAATCCAATTGCTACTAAAAAATCAATATTTGAAATAGCAATCATTCCAAGATCTTTAATAGCATTAACAGCAATACTAAGTCATGTTGGAGGTTTTGTATTTGTATAAACTGAAGCTAAAATTGCTTGACCAGAATACCCAATACTTGCAATTAAAGCTAGAATTGGAATTACTGTAACTGGTACTAAAATTGCTCGTCCAAAATTTTCTAAACTAGCTCTAATACTAGAAAATTTAGATTTAAAATTTATCTTCATTTTTTTCCTTTCTATAAAATAAAAACCCAACTCTAAAAAGAATTGGGTTAAAAATTAACTGCGCAAACCATTTAATAAAGGACTAATTACACCAAATAAAATAACTAAAACACCAGCTACAATAAATGCTGTTGCAATAATTGAAACAAATGAATTTTTACTTTTATATACTTGTAGATTTTGTTCTTTTTTCTTTTTAGTTATAAAGTAAATAATTATTCCAATTACTAGTAAAAATAGCCCTAAAATTATACTAACTATTAAAGGTATGTATTTATCTGACACAGTTAAAGTTCTCCATATATTTTTGATCGTATTTTATTTTTTTAGTTAAATCTAATAAGTTGTTTACTTCAACATTAATTTGTTGAAAAACATTAGTTAAAAAGTCTTTATTTAGAATGTTAATATCTTCATCAATTCCAGTTATTAAAGATCTACAAACAACTGTTTTAATTTCTTGTTTTTGATTAATTAATTTAATTAAATCTCAACTTTTTTTAGTGTTTAAAGTTGCATTATAGTTTAGATAAAAAATACTTTGAATATAATGTTGAAGATAAGCTCTTCCTTTTTTTATACTTTTAATTTCATTAGTTTGATTATTAAAAATTGTGATTTCATCATTTCTAAATTCAACATAATAATCATAATCTTTACTAATCTTTTTTAAAAATTCAACTTCACTAATTGTATTTAGATTAGGTATATATTCATTATATCTATTTACTAATCTATAGTCTTTAATATCATTATCTTTGATTAATTTTTTAACTCTTATATCTAAATCTTCAAAAGATCCAATTTTTCTATTTTCAGTACAATTAATTGATAAAAAATTACCAGGTTTTCTCATCTCTTCATCAGTTTTATTACCAATAGCAATAATGTCTTTAGTTAAAAGGTCTCTTAGTATTAAAGCTTTTTCAGTTTTAATTAGTTTATCTTCATCTCAAATATTTACTATATTTCAATCAAAATCAATATATATCATTATTTAAGATCCTTTCAATCTGTATCTAATTTAGCTTTAATATTATAAAAAGGATAATTATTTTTTAAATATGTATAAACTCCTAAATTAACTTTCATAAAAGGATAAATATCTTTAACATATTTTTCTAAAGCTTGTTCAAAACTTAAATTATTATCAATTACTCCTTTAATTACTAAAAACATAAATATAGTTGAAGCACTACGACTAATTCCTAACTGACAATGAGTATATAAAGTTTTATCAATTGGATTTTGCATTAAAAACTTAATTGCTGGAACAAATAGATCATCACTAAAATCTCTAACATCATGAGAATCTAATAAATTAATTGCTAACTTATTTTTAGTTAATATAAAGTTTTTAGTTTGATACAATATTTCATCTTTATCTTTTTTTAAAATATTATAAAAAACATTACTAATTTTTAATTCTTTATCTGGATTGACTAATCGTTTTGAAAATTGATCACCTAAATAAATCTTTTCAATGATATTTTCACAAGGCATTAAGACTCAACTCCTAGTTTTTCTCTAACTAAAGTAGCAATATTAGTTACTTTTGGACCATAAATAATTTGAACTTGATTTCCAATTTCTTTATATCCATAAGGTTTAGTTTTATCAACAATTGATTTATCAAATTTTTTAACATCATACATTGTAACTCTTAATCTAGTTACACAGTTTGCCATGATTTTAATATTATCTTTTCCACCACATCCAACGATAATATTATTAATAAACTCATCATTAATTTCAGATTTAGATTCTTTTTGATTTGTTTCTGATTCTAGTTTTTCTAGTTCTTTTTTTTCTTTTTGTAATTCTTTAAATTCTTTTTTAGTTACAAAGTGAGTTAATCCACCTTCTTGACGACCTGGTGTTTTGTAATCAAATTTTTTAATCATGAAGTAGAATATAGCAAAATAAATTCCTGCCATAACTGGTCCAACAACTCAAGTTCCTCAAACATTTTCAATTAATCTAAAGTTAGCTGGGTTAACAATTAATCAAGTAATAATTCCACTACCTCTAGTTGTTACAGATCCAAAGTTTAATAGATACATTATCATGTTTTGGAATCCTGTTAAGAAAATATGAATTACATATAAAATAGGAGCAACAAATAAGAAAGTAAATTCAATAGGTTCAGTAACACCAGATAACGTAGAAACTGCACCAGCTGAAATAATTGCTGATCCATAAACTTTTCTATTAGCTTTTGGTATTACAAAAAACATAGCTAAAGTAGCTCCAGATAAACTAAAGACTTTAGTTACATAAGTACCATTAATAACTCAAGTATCTAGTCTTGCTGAAATTGGTTCGTTAGCTGCTAATTTAGCTAAAGCAACATTAATTGCTCCTTCAACAGCTTTTCCGCTTGCATTAATTCATTTAGCTCCAACTGGAGTGTAGTATACAAAGAAGTTTAAAACATGGTGAATTCCAAATGGAAGTAATGCACGTTCAGCTGAAGCATATAAGAATGGAGAAAATGCACCTAATCTTCTTAGACCTTCTCCACTAGCATATAAACCTTTGCTGATATAAACTCAAACATAACCTAAAAGTAAACCAAATAATCAACCAGCTAAAGTTGCTGCAACTGGTGAGAATTTAGGTCCTCCAAAAAATGAAAGCACTTCAGGGAATTTTAATTTGTAAGTATATTTATGAATTGTATAACCTAATAATCCTGCTAACATTCCACCAAATGCGCTATATTGGAACGATAAAACTCCAAAACGTTCTTTTAAACCAAAGATGTCTTTAACACCTTTTTTAACACCTTCAAATATTAGTTCAGTTTTTGATGGATCACCATAAATAATTTTTAGAATTAATGCTGTTGCTAAGTGTATAGCAGCATAAGCCATTAATCCTGACAATGCAGCTGAAACTTTTTCAGATTTTGCTAATCCAGCAGCCAGTCCAACTGCAACTAAAAAGTCAATATTTGCAATCGCAATCAATCCTAGATCTTTAATAGCATCAATAGCTAGTACTAGTTCTTTTGGTGCAACCTTAGGTCCACCTTTAGGAAAAACTTGAGCTATAATTGCTTGACCAGTATATCCAATAGCAGCGATCAAAGCTAGTAAAGGAATCACAGTAACGGGAACTAAAATAGCGCGACCAAATTGTTCAAGAGCAGCTCTAAATGCTGATAATCCAGCTTTAAAACCGTCTTTTGAAAATTTAGATTTAAAATCCATATTAATATTTTTCCTCCTTATTTATATCTTATTTTTGCTAAATAACAGTTTTAGAAAAACACAAATTTAAGTTTTTATATTTTTTACAAAAAATGTGAAAAATAATAAATTATTACAAATAAGGAATAAAAAAGAATAAAAAGAAATAAAAATTCATTTTTTTTCACATTCTAATTATTATTAAATTTATTAATCAAATTCAAAATGAATATAATGAGTATAATAAATGAATATAATATATTAATAAAATGGGCATAATAGCACTAAATGAGTATAATAAAACCTAAAATGAGTATAATTGAATATAATTAGAAGAATATTTGGGTATAATAATAAAGAAAATGAGTATAATCAAAAAAACAAAAAAAGGAGATAGTTATGGAAGATAAAAATATTGAATATAAATACGATATATCTACTAAAGATAATTCTTTTAAAAGAGAAATAGTGGCTTTTTTAAATACAAAAGGTGGAGAAATTCATCTTGGTGTTACTGATGATGGTCAAATTGATAAAGAACAAATATTAAAAAAAAGAAAAGAATGAGAGCAAACTATTTCTAATTGACTTGTAGATTCTTTTTCTCCTAGTGTTTTAGATTTTATAACTATATATCCAAACTCTTTTCCTTTTATAATTAAGATTTTAGAAGGTAATTCAAAACCATATTGTTATAAAACAAAAGATAATTTTGATTTTAATAATATTTATATAAGATTTTCATCAAGAACAGTTAAAGCAAGTGCTGAACAAATTAAAAAAATGCTTTTACAAGATATTACAACAAAATATGATGATTCACCAGCTTTATTTAAAGATCTGACTTTTAAATATGTTGAAGAAAAATTTGAAAAAGAAAATATTGTTTTTAATAAAAATGCATTATCACTAATTAATAGAGATGGTGTTTATACAAAAACTGCTTTATTTTTAAGTGACCAAAACCCATTAATAACTAAATTTGCAGTTTATCAATCAACAGAAAATAAAATATTTCTTGATAGACAAAATTTAGATGGTTCAATGATAAAACAAATTGATGATCTTTTATACTTATGTGATTTAAATAATCAAACAAAAACTCAAATCTTTTCTCAGGCTAAAAGAGAAGAAATTAGAGATTATCCTGTTTCTTCATTAAGAGAAATTATTTTAAATTGTTTTTGTCATAGAGATTATTCAACTGATCAAGATATTAGAGTTGAGTTTTATTCTAATAGAATAGAAGTTTATTCTCCTGGTTCTTTTCCTTTTAATTTAACTTTAGATGAAGCTAAAAAAGGATGATCTTATAAGAGAAATGTGTCTATTTGTAATGTTTTATATAAATTAAAATTTATTGAAAATTATGCTTCAGGAATTAGAAGAGTTTTTGACGATTATAAAGGTTTTAAAAAACAACCTGAGTTTTTTATAGAACCTAGTTTTGTAAAAGTAATTTTATATAATAGAAATTTTGACTTTAATTTTGATCAAATAGAAAATAGTTTAGTAAAAGAACCTTTAATTAATAACGATCTACAAGCTATAACTACTAATAAAAAACTAAAAAAAGAACAAAGATTAGAAATGATTTTAGATTTATTATCAAAACAACCTAATATTTCTTATAATGATTTAACATCATTTTTAAATGTAACAAAATCAACAATTCAAAGAGATATTTCTAAGTTAAAAGATAAAGGTTTAATAGATAATTTAGGTGATACTAGAACTAATGAATGAGTTGTAAATAAATCTAAATAAAAAAAGATATTAATATCTTTTTACTTAACAACTAAATTAAATTAGTTGTTTTTACTCTTTCTTGAAATTTTAAATTATTTAGATCAATTTGATTAATGATTAATAAAAATATTAGATCTAGAATATATTGAATTTTATATTTTTCTATCATAGGATTAGATCTATTATCATTTATAAAAAAGTTTTCTTCACTACCATGAATATGATAGTTTACTTTAACATCGGTTTTTAATGTTGGTGAAGAAGTAATAGCAATAATAGTGTTTAGATTTTTCTTACTAACAAAGTTTAAGTAACGATTAATCTTACTATTATTTCCTGAAGTTGAAATTACAATAACACAAGCATTATCAACATCATAAGCTCTTGAATCAAATAAGTTAGAAAATAATTCAACAGATAAATTTAATTCTAGTAATTGGAAAAACAAAAAGTTAGCAAGAATTTTAGTTTTACCAGTACAAAACAAAATGATTTTTTTACTTGATAGAATTTGACAAACAACTTCTTTTAAATAATTAATATCTAAATTAGTTTTTAATTGTTTTAATGAATCTTCTAATCTATTTTCAAATTCATCAATGATATTATCAAATGATACTTTTGTTTCTGTTTTAAAAAAGTTAGCATTATTTTCTAAATAAGAGATTAATTGTTTTAATCCACCAATATCTAATTTAACTAATGTTTTTGTAATTACTGAAGGTTGAACATTTAATTTTTTACAAATAGATTTAACAGAAAAGTTTTGATAATCTGAAATATTAGTTAGAATATAATCACACACTTTTAATTCTTGTGGAGATAAATTAATTTTATTTTGTTTAATCTTTTCAATAATATTCACAATTTACTCCTAAACGATTATTATTTACTAAGATAATTATAACTTTTATTAATTATTAAACTTTTTTAGTTTAGATAATAATCAATATTAAAAATATAATTTATAAATAAAAGTAAATAGTTTGTGTAATTTTTTATAGATAATATATAATTTTTGAGTTATTAAAGTATGTCAAGGAGAGAAAATGAAAGTTTTAGTTTTGTTAGAGTCACCATCAAAAATAGATAAAATAAAACATTATTTAGAAGAAAGTTTTCCAGAAAATCAATATGTTGTTTTAGCTAGTGGTGGTCATATTAATAGTATTGCTGATAAAGGTACTTGAGGACTTGGTATTGATCTTGAAACTATGCAACCTAATTTTGTTACAGATAGTTCGAAAAAAAAGATTATTAGTCAAATTAAAAAAGAAGGTAAAACTGCTGATTTAATCATTCTTGCTTCAGATCCAGATAGAGAAGGAGAAGCTATTGCTTATCATTTAGCTAATTTATTTAAAGATCATACTAACATTAAAAGAATTACATTTAATGAAATTACTAGTGAAGCAATTACTAATGCTTTTAAAAATCTAAGAGACATTGATATGAACTTAGTAAATGCTCAAATTTCAAGACAAATACTAGATAAAATCATTGGATATTTAGTTTCTAAATCACTACAAAAATCAACTGGTTTAATGAGTGCTGGAAGAGTACAAACTCCTGCTTTAAACATCCTAACAACAAGAGATACTTTAATTAAAAACTTTAAAGAAGTACTTTATAAAAAGATTTTTGTAATTGAACCAAAAAGAGCTATTAATTTAAGCTTAACTAAAGATAAAAATAATGTTTTAGTTAATACTGAAAAAACTTATTATATTGATGAAAAACAAGCAAAAGTTATTGTTGATGAATTAGGTGTAATTTATAAATGTACTGATTATAAATCTACAGCTTATGAAACTAGAAGTTTTAAACCTTATTCAACAGCTGGGTTATTACAAGATGGATTTAATAAATTAAAATTAAGTACTAGTCAAATTACTTTAGCTGCTCAAAAATTATATGAATTAGGATATATTACTTATATTCGTACAGATTCAGTTAAATATTCTCAACAATTTATAAATGAAGCTAAAGATTATATTACTAAAAACTATTCATCAGATTTATTTAAAGATCCAATTGTTGGCAAAAAAGATCAAAACAGTCAAGAAGCTCATGAATCAATTAGACCAACTAATATTTGATTAACTCCAGAAAAAGCTAGTTTAGAAATTGATGATAGTTTATTACAAAGAGTCTATAACTTGATTTGATGAAACTCAATTAAATCATTAATGAAAGGACCTAGTGGATTTAATCACAGATGAACTTTTAATAATAATGGTTATGAGTTTAAGCAATCATGACAAGAAGTAAAAGATTTAGGTTATCAGGCAATTAAACATTCATCAAGTGATGAAAATATTGAATTAACTGATGATGGTGAAGAAGTTGTTAAAACTAAAGACCAAAAACCTGAATATCAATTTAATAGTGATTTTGAAGTTAATATTTCTAAAGAATTTATTAGAATTGAAGATGCTAAAACTAATCCACCAAAAATGTTTAACCAAGCTAGTTTAATTAAAGAATTAAAAAATCTAGGTATTGGAAGACCTTCTACTTATAATCCAATTTTAACTAAACTTAAAGATCGTGAATATGTTGAATATCCTAAATCAAAACCTATTAATGTAACTAATAAAGGTTATTCAGCAAATGATTATTTATATGGTCATTACACTGATTTCTTTAACTTAAATTACACTGCTGAAATGGAAGAAAAACTAGATGAAATTACAAAAGGTAATTTTGATTATGTTAACTGATTAAAAGATATCTATGAAGCATTAAATATTAAAGTTAAAAAAGAAATTGGTGAAGCTAAAACTGAAGCAATTTGCCCTAGATGTGGAGCTAATTTAGTATATATTAAATCAAGATTTAATAGAGGTAGAGGATGTTCAAACTTTACTTCTGAAATTAAGTGCGGTTATAGAGAATATGAACAACCTGATGGAACTTGAAAAGAATATATTAAAGAAGAAAAACCAGTTGATCAAGATTCTAACCAAGAAAAAGTAACTAAGAAAAAAGCTAAATCAACAAAAACAACTAAATCTAAAAAATAGAAAAAAAGAATTAGTTTATATAATGAAAAAATCCTTCATATGAAGGATTTTTATTTGGCTTAGTAATAATCGTAATTTTTGTAATTTTTAAGTTATAAAAAAATAGCACCCGAGAGTGCTATTATATTATGTTTAGAAATAAGATTATTGCTATTAGTTATTAGTACTATTATTTGAATTTATTCCATTTGAGTTGTTAATAATTAAATCAGAAGCTTCCTCAGCTCTTCTTCTTGCTTCTGGTTCGACACCTTCTCATTTAGCCCCATTACGAACAGCTTCAGAATTACTTATGATATCATTATCTTTTTTGGTTTTTCCTCAATCCAATTTAGCTTTTTCAATTGTGTTGTCAAATAATTTTTCAACACTATTTGCAGCATGATTAATTGCTGCTTCATAATAACGTTTTTCATACTTAGTTTTATAATATTCATGTTTGGCTTTGCTTAGAAAATCATCAAATAATGATTTTGTCATTTCTGATGAAGACTCAAGATGATGTTTTTTTCTAGCTGCTTCTCAAGCATCTCTTTCATCAGAAAATGTTCTACTTATTTCAGAACCAGATATAGAATCTCCATAAACTACTAATTCTGTATAGTCTTTAATAAAAGCTTTATATGCTTCAGCTTGTTCAGGATTTTTTTCTAAAAATTTTTGAAGAGCTTTGTAGTTTTCTTTTGAGTATTCTTTTAGAAGATTTTTTGCTTTTTCTTTTAATCTAAAATCTAAGAATTTTGCTCTTTCAGCTTTAATGTTAGGGTCTTTTGTGTCAATAAATTCAAAATGAGAATTTCTAATTGTTTCACCTGCAGCAGTTGGTGTATTTTCTGGTTTTTTACCTTCACCAGGTTTCATTCCATCTTCACTAGGTTTTTTACCATCTGGCTTCTTGTCACCTTCTGGTTTTTTATCTTCTCCAGGTTTCTTTTCATCTTTATCACTAGGTTTCATTTCTCCAGGTTTTTTATTACCTTGATCTTTATCACTTGGAGGAGTTACTGGAACCTTGTTTTCATCTTTTTGACCATTTGTTCTTCCACATGCAACAACTAAGGCTGCACCACTTGTACTAATCATTAGAGAACCTAATATTGTTAGTAATTTTTTCATATATTCACACCTATAATTTAAAAATTAAATAAATACACCCTTAGGCATATATATAATAATTTTACTAAGTTAGTAATTTACTAATTTTAAAGTTACACGAAAAATAAAAATATTAAAAACCACCTAGTGCTCATCACACTTTTAAAAATTAAGATAAACTTAAAAAAATCTTAATTTTATATAAAGTGCTTATTTTACTTATTCATTTATAAAAAATAAAATCACTATTGCATAAATAATTAACCTATGTTATTTTATAAAAGTAGGTTGTATATTCACACAATATAATCTCAGCTGGTTTTTATAACATTTATTGTTTTAAAAACCAAAGAAAAACAGCTTTCTAGAAGCTGTTTTTTTTATTATCTAATATCTATTGATTAATTATTATCAACATTTATAAGTACTAATCTTAAGGGCTTACCACCAAATTTTTCATCATATTTAGTGTGTGTTTGATCTTTTGCACTTTTTAAATGTAATATTTCACCTTTAACATATTGTCTTAAATCAAAATGTAAGAAAGGATCAAATAGATTTTTATAAAAGTCAGGATGGATGTGAATATAAGTACTAATATCTATGGTTGGTTTTTCGTTAGTCTTTGTAATATCAATTGTTAGAATATTTCAATCAGTTGAAAGTAAGTAAAGCTTGTAATTGTTATCAGATTTTTGTTCTAAAACAACTTGTTGCATTTTATTAGATTTAATTTTTCTAAAAGCATTATAATTTAAACTATCTTTTTGTGAATTAATTGAAGCTTGGTCTCTTTGGTTAATGAATTGATCAGAAATATCAAATAAAACATATTCAAATTTATCTAAGTTATAAAATGTTCATAATCAATTCTTTTCAAAAAATTCATCTAGTTTTTTACTGTTGTTTTTTCTTAGTAAAGGTTCATTTTCTTTATTTGCTAAATCATCATAACTATAATTAGCAACTACACCATTTGCATAAGATAAATAATTTTTTAGTTCATTTAATGTTTTAGATGAATCTATTGATTTTTGTTGTTCAATATAAGTTTGTTTTTCTTTTGGATCTTTATAAACTAAATTTAAAAGCATATCAACATAATCATAATTTAAAAATAGATCTCATTTTTTATTATCATCTTGTAATTTTAATTCTATTTTTTCTATATTATTGTTTTTATTTGAAAAAGAAAAATAAGAAATTAAACCTATTAGTGAAGATAAAACTAATGATATGAATATATAAATATATTTTCTATTCTTTTTCATTGTTTTCTCCTAATACAAAGATTCCAAGTAATGGTAAATTATATTCACCAACAATTTCTTTTTCAAAAGTTGCATGCACTTCATCTTTATGAATTATGGCATGTAAAATATTTGATATTAGATCTAAACTTATAGTGTTATGTTCTGATTCGTTAAATAAAATAATTTTATCTATAATTACTTTTGTATCGTTTTTAGAAACTAATAATCTAAAAATTAATTTATCTTTTCTTAAGTAATAAACATTATTAGACCCATGTTTTGATTCTTCACCTAATGTGTATTTGTTAAAATAATTATCTTGAAATTTAAAATTATTTTTTGGTAGATTTTCTTTTTTAGTTTTATCTAAGAACTCTTTGCTATGTTTTTCTGTAGGTTCTAATTTTCAAAAATCCAAAGGTTTATATTCAAATTTAGAAATGTTATTTATTAAAAATAATCAGTTAGTTGAATAAAAATCAAATAAGTTTTTTAGATTAGTTTGATCTTGTTTATTTTTATAAGCTTTTGTTAGTTCTTTAGCTTTTTTAAATAACTCTTTAGTGCTTTTTTCTTCAGTTTGAGATTTAGAAAACTTATCTAATTCAGCCAAATTGTTTTTAAAACTAGTACCTAGTAGAACATTAATCATTTCTTTAGTTTGACTACTTTTAACATCATCAACACTGATATTAATGTTAAATCCATTTACAGGTTTAAATACATAATCATCTTGTTTGTTTTTAGATGTTATAAGCAAGGAAGGAAGAATAACAAAAGGAAGAATTCCAAAGAATATTGATATGTGGATAAGAAGTTTTTTATTATTTCTTTTCATAAATATTCCTCATACTATATCTAATTACTTTTAAATCTATGTTGTTTTCCTTGTTTTCCTTATTTCTATTTATGTTATTAAATTCATCTAATGCTTCAACAAAAAGATCGTTATACTGACGTTTAGAATGAAGTTCATAGAAAGCTGAGTCATCGTTTTTAGATACGTAAGATTCTAAAAATTTTTCTTTTAGTTGGCTTTCATCTGTGCCATCGGTTTTTTTGATCTTATCTAAATTTTCGCTGTTTAACTTTTTTACAACTGTGTCTATAATTTTTTCTAATTCCTTTTTAATATCTTGACCATCCATAATAGCATTAGAATTTTTTTCTAAAAAGTTACCAATATTTTTTAATTGTTGTTCTTTTCATTTTTGTATAGAATCGTTTTTGTTTGTAAAATTTCGAATAAAAGTATTATTAGGTATATATAAATCACGTTGCAATTGTCTTCATAGATTGGTATATTTACTTGAAACTACTTCTTCAGATTTCTCAATAAATTCATTTCAAATAGTGTCTAGCTTCTCGCTTATTTCACTATTTTCATCATCATTAGATTCGTCTCTTTCTTCTTCTATATATTCTTTTAATGCTTCATTAAACTTACTTAGTCTTTTTTCATAAATCTTTTTTTCGATTTGTTCTAGTTGTTCTTTTAAATTATTAGGATTTTTAAATCATAATAGATCAGTAAAAACTTGAAAATGAACTTTATTATCTTTTTTGTATTTTAAAATCTTTAAAACTTTAGACTTATCATAAACTAAATAGATTGCTTGTTTATTTTTTAAACTATCAAGATCTTTGATATCATCAATATTAAAAACTATAACTTGATCTGGATATTTATCATTGATCTTAGTTAATAAATTATTATGAGTTTTATAAACATAATCAATTAGATTTTGTTCTAATTTAAAGTGCTTATATGAATCATCATAAGGATTAAAATTAAAGTCAAATTGATTAATGTGTTTTAATAATCAATATCAATCATTAGTTAAAGTGTTTTTTAAAGTTTTTTTAGCTTTTAAAGCTACTTGTTGGTAGTGAGTTGTAACTGATTCAATACTTCTATTATTATTAAAAACAGTATAAAAAGTTAAAACAAATTTAAGATCATTAATTTTAGCATCACTAATATTTTCTTGTTTTAAAGCATATATTTGTTTTTGTTGTTTATCTTTTAAATAAAGATCTAATAAGTTATTAATATTTTTATTATCATAAAATTTTTCTTGTTTATTAGTAATAATTTTTGATGAATTATTAGAATTATTAGGTTTATAGATACAACTTGTAGTTAAAATAGGAAATACTAACAAACTACTTAGCAATAACTTTTTCATAAAAGATATCCTCTAAGCTTTTTGTTTTAACTCCTGAATATAAAATGTTTCCTCTATGAATTAAAGTTAATGAATCAACATATTTATCAATTTCAGATAAATTATGTGAACTAATTAAAATACTAATATTTTCTTGTTTATTGATTTTTTGTAAAAAAGAAAATAGTTCATATCTAGCAGTTGGGTCTAAGTTAGCAGCAGGTTCATCTAAAATTAGAAGTTTAGGATTATGTAATAAAGCTTGAATTAATAAAATCTTTTTCTTTTGTCCTGAAGAAAAGTTATAAGGTTTTTCATTAATTAAATTACTAATATTAAACATTTCTAAAAACTTTTTAATTTTTTCTTCTAATTGATTTTTATCTAAATTAGATAAAAATCCTAAATAAGTTAAATATTGTAATGTTGTAAGTTCTTTTGGAAAAATTGCAATTTCAGGAACATAACCAATATATGATTTTGCTTGTGCTTTTTTAATATTAATATCATTAATTAAAATTTGTCCATCATAATTACTAAAAGCTCCAATTATTGTTTTAATTGTTGTAGTTTTACCAGCTCCATTTTCGCCAATAAAAGCGTGAAAGCTTCCGCTTTGAACACTCATATTAATATCTTTAACACCTCTATTAGTATCTGGAAATATTTTAGTTAGATGATCGATTTTTAAAATGTCATTCATATTATTTATAATCCTTTCTTTTGTACATATAAAACACTAAATAAGCTAAACTACTAATAACTATTATTCAAATAACAAATAAAATATTTTTATTAAAGATTTGTTTATCTCTAGTTATTGCATATAAACTAGGTGATGAGTTAAATAAATAATTAGTTGTACTTTTATCTAGTTTGTATCTAATTTTAATTTTTGTTTCTTTAGTTTCTTTATTATCTTCTTGAAAAATCAGTTTTTCATATTTATCATATCCACCAATATAATAATCATGATCAAAGATTTTAATTTTAATTTGAGAATCTAAATAACTATCTTTTTTATTAACATCTTTTAATAAAGCTTGTAGAATAATTGAGTCTTGGTTGTTAAAGTAAATATAGTTCATTAAACTAGTAGCTAAATAAAGTTTTTGTTCATAAATTGATTCAATTTTTTTATCTATAATTGCTCTATTATCAAAAATAGTTAAATTTGAATTTGAATAATTATTAATCTCAGATTTATCATCATTAATATATTTAGAAATTTGATCAATTAACTTATTATGTAAGTTATTAAAATAAGTGTTTTTATCTTTAGTGTTTAAGTATTGTTTTTCATTAATGTTTTGTTTAATAAAATCATCAACAAATCTTTTAGCTATTTTATTAAAAGTTTTGTCACTTAAAACTTGATAAACATAGTTTCATTTTAAAACACCAACTAGGTTGTTTTCTCTTGAAAAATCATTTTCATCTTCTATAAAATTAGTGTTTATATCATCAGCATTTTTTCTACTATAAATAATATCTCTTGATCTAGAGTTAATGTTTTTGTTATTAATATTATTAGATGAAAGAATTGTATGTGATTGTAATAACCCTGGAACTACATACATATTAACTAACTTATTATCTTTTAAAACGCTATATTTTTTATGATTAGCATTATTAACTAATTTATATTTATAAGAAATATCATCTAAATCATTATAATAAACAAAATTACTTAAATTAGAATTAGATGAACCTATTTGATTAAAAACACTTTTATTTTTGAAATTAAAAATATTAATTAATTGATAAGGAATTGAAATTCAAGAATAACTTGTTCATAAAGTTGAAGAATTGTTAGAAACTTCAACAGCTTTTTTTAAATAGTTGATTTGTTCTTCGTTAAATTCTTTATTTTCACTACCATTTGGAATTAGTAATAATTCATCTTTATTATTAATAAAATAAGATTCTGAATTTAGTTGATTATTTGAATGATGATAAGGATATTTTTGATTTAAATAATAACCTATTTTATTTAGATTAGAAGTAGTATTACTTGATAGAATCATTCCTATAATTGATAAGAATATAAATAATACTAAAGGTATACTCATAGCTATTTTTTGAGTTAATTTATAACTTAAAATAGCTGTAATTAAACCAATAAACAAATAAGTAATTAGTCCAACAAATAATAGCAATAAACTAGTTAATAATAAGTCAATAAATAAATAATTAGCATATAAGCTAACTAATGAACTAATGAATAATACACCTGATCAAATTAATCCATAAAAACTTAAACATAATAATTTTCCTAAAACTAAATTATTTCTTGAAATTGGTTTAGAAAAACTAATAATTTCTAATCCTTCTTGGTCTAGATCTTTAAAGATATTTAATGACTTAATTGCACTAAAAATAACAGTAATAATTAATAATAAAAATATATATAAATAAGCTGATAATTCTAAATACTTTTGATCAATAATAAATTTAAAAACTAATCCTATAATTGATGAAAACAATATAGTAAATATAGGTAAAAGATAAGAACTCTTTTTATATAAAATAGTGTGAAAAGCAAATTGGCAGTATTTAAATATCGATATTTTCATAAAATCCTTTTAAATTTATATATTATTAATTATAAAAATTATAAATAAATAATTGATAAATGTAACACTTATTTATAAAAATTATAAATAAAGTTATAACAAATAATAAAAAATAGCCTTAAAGGCTATTTTTCTAGATATTTACTATTTACTTCAAACATTACATATCTTAGTGGTTTACCACCAAATTTAGCGTTGAAATTATTCATTGCTTGAGAGGTTCTATCTTTTGCTACACTAAGTACTGCATTTGCATATTCATCTAAAATAAACACTTCTCTATCTAGTTTATTTTTAGTTAATTTTGGATAGATGTTAGTATATGCAATGAACTTAAATTTATCTGGATTTTTTTCTATATTTATTTCTAAAATATTTCAATCTTCAGTTAACAGATAGAAGTTGTAATAGACTAGTTTACCTGCTATCGAGTTACTTTTTGTTAGAACAAATTGTGAAATGTTATTAGAGTGTATTTGTTTAAAAAGCCCGTAATCAATTGCATTTTTTTCAGCATCTTCTCCTAATTTAGTTACATTACCGTTAAAACCATTATAGACATCGTACAATACAAAATTAAATTTATCTAAATTAAATAAAGTTCATAATCAATTTTCATTAAAAAAAGTAGTTAATTTATTACCGTATTCCTTAGTGGGGTATGGGTCTCCACCACCAATAGAGTCACCATCATTTCCATAACCTGCATTTATATTATTAGCATATGTAAGGTATTTATTTAAAGTACTTAGCATCTGATTATCATTAATATTAAATTGATCTTCTTTATATTTTTTAATTTTTTCTTGATCGTTATCAAAAGCTATATTTAAAATTTGATTTATATATTCACGTTGAACAAATTGCTCTCAACTATCTTTTTTTTCATCTTTCTTAATAGATAAATTAGTAATATTGTAATTTTTATTAGAACAAGAAATTGCAGTTAGGCTAAAAACTGGGAAAAGAGATAATAAAATTGCTTGTAAACTTTTTTTCAGTGTTAACATATTATTTCTCCTTTCATAATAAAATACCATCTCATGGATATCCATATTCTTTAATTATGTGTTTTTCAAAAGTTGAAGTGAAAGCATCTTGTTGATTATGAAACACTCCTAGGTGTATTGCATCAGAAATTGTATCTATATTGATTCTAGAAACTATAGATTCATTAAATAAAATAAATTTATCAATACTCATCTTTTTTCCATCATTTGTAAGAAGTGCTCTAATAATAAATCGATCTTTTCTTAAATAATAAACAGTTAAATTAGGCAAATCTTCATTTTCTTTTCCAACCTTAATTAAATCTATGTTATTGTCTAAAAAATGGTAACTATCTTTAGGTTTTTCTCTTTTATTAATTTCTTCTAAGAATTCCTTAGAGTGTAATTCTTTTTTATTATTTGCTTCTAGTTTTCAAAAAGATATAAATTTCATTTCAAATTTGCTAAGATTTTGGAAAACAAATAATCAATTTTTAGAGTAAAAATCTTTTAATTTTTTTAAATTTTCTGTATTTGGATTTTTTAAATATTCTGAACTTAATTCTTTTGCTTTGGAACTTAGTTCTTTATTCTCTTGTTCTTGTTTTTTAAGAAATTCTTGTTGTTCTAATTTAGAGTTTTTAAATACATCATCAATAAGAGCCAACAATAATTTTTTAGTTTTAGCACTTTTATCATTATTTAAATTATCATAAACATCAAATCCAAGAGGTCTAACTAAGTTTAAAGTATTAGGCTTTTTATTTATAAAAAACAAGGAAGGTAAAATTAAAAAAGGTAAAATTGCAAAACCAATTGAGATATTAATAAGAGTTTTTTTATTCTTGTTCATAAATACCTCTCATACTAAATCTGGCTATTTTTCAACCGCCTTTGTTAATATCATTTAATGACTCTTTTAAACGCTCATTATATTGGTCTGTTGCATGAAATTTTAAAAACTCAGTAGCATTATTTTTTTTAGGAAGATTTTCAATTTTTTTTGAAAGCTCATTAATTGATGATTCTGATTGTTGTAACCACTTTTGTTTTTTTTCAAGTTCTTTTTTAAGATCATCTAATGTAGGTTCTTTTTTTTCGACTCTTGTAGGTGTTGAATTAGAATCTGACTTTCCAAAAGTAAATGCAAAAGCCATAACTGGTGGTGCAACATTTACAACCCCATTATTGTTATTATTTTTAATTTTTTCTTCTAATTCTTTAATTTCTTTTTGATATTGCTCTTTACGTTTTTTTGCACTTTCTATATTTTTTTCTATAGTCTTTAGTGTATTCTCATATTCGTTTTTTCTTTTATCTAAAATAGTGTTTTCTAATTGCTCAATTTGTGTTTCTAAATTATTAGGGTCTTTAAAAACAAATAAATCAGTTGTCATTAAGAATTCTGTCTTACCATTATTTTCATATTTAAAAATTTTAATAGCTTTATTATTATCAAATATTAAATATAAAGCTTCTTTTTTTGTATAAGTATCTTTGATTCTTTCATTAATTGTTTTATCTAAATTTACTCTTATAATTTTTTGAACATTTTTATTTTTAACACTAGAAATTAATGAACCTAAATCTTTTTCTACTTGTTTAAATAAATCTTCATCTTTATCAAATTCATTATAAAGATCTCCATAAGGATTAAAGTTATATTTAAATTGTGTAATATTATCTAAAACTCAATATCAATCATTTCTTAAAGTTTGTTCTAATGCATTTTTAGACTTTTGAATAACTACTCTATAATGTTGGCCAACATAATAATCTAAACTTCTATGAATAAATATTGGATAAAAAGTAAGACCATATTTTAATTCACTAAATCTAGAATCAGGAACATTTTCTTGATCATTAATATAAGAATCTTTTAGTTTAGAATCACTTAAATAAAGATTTAATAACTGATCAACATATTTATTTTTATATAACTTATTGTCATTTGTATTAACAGTTGTATTGGAATTAATAGGTGCATTAGTAGAACAAGAAACTGTTAAAAAAGCAAAAATACTTGAAAAACTAATTAATAACTTTTTCATACAACTCCTTTTAAATTCTACTTATAATCTTTTTTCTGATACAACTTAAATACAACTAATAACTCAATACCAATAACTACAATTCATAAAACAAATAATACATATTTATTAACTACTCTTTTTGATCTACTAATACTAAATAACTCATTTGTTGATCCAAATAAGTAGTTATTATTACTTTTAGTTAAACTAAATCTTAAAACAGTATTAGTTTCTTTATCTTTTTTTTCATATTGTGTTTGATAACTACTATATCCACCAATATTGTATTTATAACTATTAATATCTAATTTAACTTGATAATCACCAAAACTATCATTATCAGGGTTTTTTAACATAGCTTGATAAACTAAACTATCAGGATGATTAAAGTAAATATAGTTTAATAATGAAATTGCAAAGTATAAAATTCTTTCATTTTGTGATTGTAATTTATTATGTCTTTTAATAGCATATTCATCAAAAATAGTAATGTTATTATTTTTATAACTATAAATTTTACTTTCTTTATTATTTAAATAATTAGATAAATAACTCATTAAATCTTTATGAATTTGGTTTAAATCTTTAGTTTTAATTTGTTTATTAAAGTTATTTACAAACTCTTTTGCTATTTGATTAAATATAGGATCATTTAAAGCTTCATAAACATAAACTCATCTTAATCTTCCAACTAAATTAGTTTTATTATCAGTATGTAGTTGGTTTTTATCTTCTAAAAATTCTTTATCTTTATTATCAGCACCATCAGCTGCATAAATAATATCAAAATCAACTATTTCTTCATGACCTGAAGTATTATCATTTTTTGAAGTATGAATAGAGTGAGATTTTAAAATACCTGGAACTATGTATTTATAAGTTTTATTTTTACTATCTACTAGATATTTTTGAACACTAGGTTTTTTTTCTAATTTATATTTATAAGAAATATCATCTAAATTTTTATAGTAAATATATTTATCTAAATTAGAATTACTTTTATCAGATAACGATGCAAATAAATTTTTATTTTTAAAGTTAAATACATCTACTAATTGGTATGGAATTGATAATCAAGAATAGGTTTGTCAAAGATTTGAAGAACTGTTTGAATAATTAACTACGTCTTCTAAATACTTCACTTGTTCTAAACTAAACTCTTTATTATTTACTCCATTTGGTATTAAAAATAATTCATCTTTATTATTTAAATAATAAGGTTCAGCATTCACTTCGTTTCCTGAGTGATGATTTTTATATTCTTTATTTATAAAAAAAGCTGCTTGATCAACGTTTGATTTAACATTACTTGATAAAATCATTCCACTTAAACTTAAAGGTATAAATAAAACAAAAGGAATAATCATTGATATTTTTTGAGATAATTTATAACTTAATAAAACAGTAAATAAACTAAATAATAAATAAGTAATTAGCCCAACAAAACTTAATAATAAACTAGTTAAAAGTAAATATAAAAATGAATAAGTTGCATATAGTGATAAAAATCCACTAACTAATAAAGTTAAAGATCAAATTAGTCCAAAAAAAGTTAAACATAATAATTTACCAATAATTAATGATTCTCTTGTTAAAGGTTTTGATAAACTGATTATTTCTAATCCTTCTTGTTCTAAGTCTTTAAAAATGTTTAAAGCTTTTATACAACTAAAAACTACTGTTAAAGTAATCAAAATAAAAATATATAAAAAACTTAATAGTTCAACATACTTACTATTAACTACAAACTTTAAGATCATTCCAATAATTAATGAACTAATTAAAGTAAAAATAGGTAAAATGATTGAACTTTTTTTCTTTAAAATTGTATAAAATGCAAATTGTGAGTATTTAAAAGCAGTCAGTCTCATAAAATTTCTTTCTAATATTTAAAGTCTTATTTATAAAAATTATAAATAAAATTATAACAAATTCTAATTAAACAACAAAAAAAGACTTACATTTCCCCCCGCTACCTTAAACACGGACTAAAAATTTTCAATATTATAACAGGATTGTTTTCTGAATTGTACAGGAGACAATCCTTTTAATTTTTCTTTTATTCTTATATTGTTGAACCAATAAATATATTTATGTATTGCTTTAGTTAAATCTTCTATTGAATTGTATTTCTCACCATAATAAATTTCTTGTTTTAATAAACCAAAAAAATTTTCTATAATAGCATTATCTAAGCAATTACCTTTTCTAGACATACTTTGTATTATGTTATTTTCTTCTAGCGTACTTACTCAACTCATGTGCTGATAATGAAATCCTTGGTCAGAATGAATTACTAAACCATTTGTATTTTTAACCTTCTTAAGCGCTTTTTTTAGCATTGAATTAGTTAGGTTTAAGTTAGGTCTAGATTGAATTGAATATGAAATAATTTCACTGTTATAAAGATCAATAATTGGTGACAGATATAGTTTTTGACCATTAACTTTAAACTCTGTTACATCAGTACATCAAACTCTGTTTGCTTCTGTTGAAGAAAAATTTCTTTTAAAACATTGTCTGCGATTTTCCCAACAGTTCCTTTATAAGAACTATATCTTCTGTTCTTTGTTCTAAATTTGACACACTGAATACCAAGTTCTTTAGTTAGCCTTAAAATTTTTTTGTGATTCACAATATATCCCATTGATTTTAAGGTCATTTTTAGCCGTCTATAGCCATATCTTTCAAATGATTTGTTGAATATATCAACAATTATATTTTTTAATTCCATATCCTTATCTATTGAATTTTCTAATTTCTTTTTTTCATTCATAAAAAGAGGATTTAGGTAATTTTGCTATTTTTAAAAGAATAGAAACTTTAGCTTTTTTGTGAGTTTTTAGCATTTCTAAAATTACTTTTGTTTTTTCCTTGTTGATTCTTCTTCTGTCAACAAGGTGTTTAACTTTTTTCAGAATTCAACCTCTAATTTGTAGTATTCAACTTCTTCTTCTAATTGTTCTATTCTATCTTCATTATTAGTTGTTATTTTTGTTTTCTTTTTTTTAACTGGTTTTTTCTTAGAGTTTTTCATAATTTTTTTAGGTCTTCCTATATTATTATTTAACCCTAAAATTCCATTTTCTTTATACTTTTTAACTCAACCAGCTATAGTTGATGAATGTATAATATTAAATTTTTTTGCAACTTCCCTGTATGATTCTTTAGTTTTAAGTTTATATAATACTATTTCTTGTTTTGCTTCCAAACTATAATGAGGTTTTGTTTTCTTGTGGGTAAGCGCTTCTATTCCAAACATTTCATATTTGTAAATTCAACCCTTTAAAGTATTAGCCGAGACATTATGCCTGTCTGCCAAATAGGTGCTATTTTTAACATTAAGTCTTTTAGCTTCTTTGACAATTTTTAATTTTTTTTCTAAGCTTCATTTAGCCATATAAAAACCCCACTTCCTGGATTTTTAGTCCGGAATATGGGGTTCGGGGGATTTTTGTAAGTCTTTGTTAAGATATTGAATTAGGTAAAGCCCCACCAATTAATAAAAGTATTAAACATAATACAAATAAATAACCAATTAGTGGTAGTATTGATTTTAAATATTTAGTATAAGTCATTCTAGATAAAGAACAAGCACCCATTACAACTCCAGAAGTTGGAGTGATTAAATTAACTAATCCAATTGCAAAAGTAAATGCCATAATTGATCCAGAAGAAGCATAATCTTGTAATTGATTTGTTTTACTATCAACTAAGGATTTTGCTAATAGTGGAAAAATAGTTGTTGCAAATCCAGATGATGATGGAATTAAAAATGCTAGTGGTATAAATACTATAAATAACACAACAACTTTTGCAGTTTGATTACTAATTCCACCAATAGAATTTAATATTCCTTTAACAAATAGAGATTGTAAATTAGTTTCACCTAAAATATAACCAACTCCAGCAGCAGTTGCAATAATAAATGCTACTGATAATATATCTGAAGCTCCTTCAAATCATTTTTTAATAAATGCAGCTTCTCCAATTGAATTAATAATTGCTAAAACAATAGAAGCTAATAAGAAAAAAGCAGCAACATTATCTAAATCACCATTTCCTCATCCAGGAATTAAAGCACTTAAATAAGGAATGTTTTTCTTAATTCATATAGATTGATCAGCCATTTTAGTGTTATTAAAAATTGCATCTCATCCAACTAGATAAAAGATCATTACTAAAAAACTAATTGCAAAAACAACTAAAGAAGTTTTCTTTTTTCAATCTAATTTAATTGTTTTACTTACATGAGCTAAAAAGAATTCTTTATCACCTTCTAAAGTAGCAAAAGTTACTGATTTAGAAGGATTTTTTTTAACTTTTAAAGCATATAAAAATGTAAATGTAATTGAAAAACTAGTTAGAATTAATCAACAAATTATTCTTCAAACTAAACCATCACCAATTGTTAATTTAGCTGTTGTTGTATCTAATCCACTATTAATACCTGAAACTGCAATTGGTATAGTAAATGGATTAACTGTTGAACCAATTACTCCAGTTCCAGCACCAACCATTAAAATTAAAACACCTGTAAAAACATCAAATCCAGCCATTAGCATTAAAGGAATAAATATCATATAAAAACCTAATGTTTCTTCAGCAAATCCTTCAACTGTTCCAAAGATTGAAAAGAATAACATTAATGGAATAATAGCAAATACTTCTTTTCCTTTTAATTTATTAATTATTGCTTGTGATAAACCTTCTAAAGCTTTTGTTGATACTAAAATGTATAAAAAAGCACCAATAGAAACTATAAAAATAATGATATTTGCTTTTAAAATAAATCCTTTAATTGGAGCATAAATTACATCAACTATTCCTATTGGTTGAATTGTTGTTAATCCACTAAAAACAGCAGTTCCACTATGTTGAATAGTATAACCATCTTTAATTCATCCTAAAGAATTATAAACTCAACCTAAACTTTGATTTGTATTCATAAAATCAATTCAAGCTTGAGAATTTCCAGCACTTTTATTAGAATGTAAACTAGTTCATTTATCGTATATAGGTCTTAAAATTTCATCATATTTTCAATCATCAAAATTAATTGTTTTTACTACATCAGTTTTAACTTTGGATCAATATAAAATTCAAGAAACTAACATTAAAACAAACATAATTAAAAGAATAATACTAAAAGAAGAAAGCATTTTTAAACGTCTTTTCTTTTTTATAGTGTTATTAAAATTATTATTTGGCTCTGTGTTTTCAACTTTAACATGCATAATAAACCTTTCTATATTTTAACAATAAAAAATATTTAAAAAAGCACTTTAATTAGTGCAAGTCATCTAAATTCCTTTAGAATTTAAAATTTGTTGTAGTTCTTGATAATTAGGTAAATAAGTAGCTACATATCTTCAAAAATCTTTAGAATGATTTGGATATAAAATATGAGTTAGTTCATGAACTATTACATAATCAATAATTTTAGGATCAAAATGTAATAGCTTGGTATTATAAATAATATTCTTTTTTTTCGAATAACACAACCCCCACTTAGCTTTCATAACTTTAACACTTATGTTTTCAAAGCTTAAATTCATCTTTTCAGCTCACATTAAAGTTTGATTTATAAATCAATTTTTATACTCTTTTGCTAAAAAGTTATAGATTTTTTCTAGCTGAATTTCATTATTATAATAGTTCTTAATTATTATTTTATTATTAATTTTTTTAGGATGAATATTTTGATCAACTAGTTCGATATCAACTGTTTTTTCAAAAATTTTAATTCAAGGTTTATTAGTATAAAAATCATAAACTCTTAAAAATTCATAGTTGTTTTGAACTTTAACTATTTTTGATATGTGTTTATAAATAAATTGTTCAATTAAATAAATGGGAGTATTAAATGGTGCACTAACTACTATTTGATTATCAATTAATCTTAGAATTGTATTTTTTTGTTTTTTATAATGAATAAAATAAGTTATTGTATTTCCTTGATAACTTAATTGGTGTTTTTCTTTAGACATTAAATTTAAAAAAGCATACATCTCCATCTTGCATTATGTATGTTTTTCCCTCTAAACGCATTTTTCCAGCTTCTTTAATAGCTTTTTCACTACCTAATACTAGTAAATCATTAATTGAATAAATATCTGCTTTAATAAAACCTTTCTGAAAATCAGTATGAATTACTCCAGCACATCTAGGAGCAGTTCAACCTTTTTTAAACTGTCAACTTCTTACTTCTTGAGATCCTGCTGTAAAAAATGTTTGTAAACCTAAAGTATCATAAGCAGCTCTAATTAATTGATCTAATCCAGATTCTTTAATTCCTAAATCTTTTAAAAATTCTATTTTTTCTTCTTTTGAAGCTTCAGATAGATCTTCTTCAATTTTTGCACAAATCTTAACAACTTGAGAATTGGAATTTTTAGCAAATTCTTTTACTTTTTTAACATAATCATTATCTTCTAATAATTCAGAATCACTAACATTACATACATAAATAATAGGTTTACTTGTTAGTAATTGATAACTTTTTAAAAGATCTGATTGCTCTTCATCTAAAGTTAAACTATTTAATAATAAACCTTTATTTAAATTATCTAATAAATGATTTAAAAGTTCATATTCAACTTTAGCTGTTTTTTCTCCTGACTTATATTTAGGTAAAATTTTATCAAGACGTTTTTTAACAGTTGCTTGGTCAGCTAATATTAGTTCTAAATTAATAATTTCAATATCTCTAATTGGATCAATACTATTTTCAACGTGCATAATTTCTTTATCATCAAAACATCTTACAACCTGACAAATAGCATCAGTTTGTCTAATATTTGCTAAAAAAGCATTACCTAAACCTTCTCCTTGACTAGCCCCAGCAATAAGACCAGCAATATCAACAAATTCAATAGTTGTAGCCACTCTTTTTTTAGAATTAAAAATTCTATATAACTCATCTAGTCTATAATCTGGAACTTCAACAATTCCAACATTTGGTTCAATAGTTGCAAAAGGATAGTTTGCAGCTTCAACTTTAGAATTAGTTATTGCATTAAATAATGTAGATTTTCCAACATTTGGTAATCCAACAATTCCAACTTGTAATCCCATAATTTACCTTTCAATATTTATTCATTATTAGTTTTTTTAATGATTTTTTTTAATTGTGTTTTTAAAGTTTGTCTATTTAGTTCAATAAATAAATCAAATTGATTACAACTTCTAAATTTATATTTAGCCCCAATTCTAATTAATTCTCATCTTATAGTTTTACTTGGATGAGGTTTTTTTAGTTCTATAATATCTCCAATTTCAAGTTCTTCATAGTTCATATTATTTGCTCTCTTTTAGAATTTGTTGATATTTTCTTGGGTATAAACTACTAGTGCTACCAATCTTTTTATAAAACAAATTAATTCTAGTTCCAAATCCAGTATCTTGTAGTTGTTGAACATCAACTAGTTTTAAGTTCATTTTTTTATCTTTATTTTTTAAATCATCAATTTCTTGAAATGCTTTTGGTCCTTTTAATAAAATAAATGATCCATCAACTTTAACTAACTGTACACCTAATTCTAAAATAATATCTAAATAAGCAACAGCTCTAGATATTACAATATCAAATTTTTCTTTATAATCACTAGTTAATTCTTCAGCTCTTTTATTTAAAATTTCAACATCATTTAGCTCTAATTTATCAACTAAATATTTTAAAAAATTAGCTTTTTTATTATTTGATTCAATTAAAGTTAGTTTGATATTTGGAAAAAAGATTTTTAAAACAACTCCAGGAAAACCAGCACCAGTTCCAATGTCAGCTATTTTTTGATCATTAATTTTAAAGTGTTCTACAAATAGTAAAGAATCTAAAAAATGTTTTTCAAAAACTTCGTTTAGTTCAGTAATTCTTGTTAGGTTATATTTTTGATTTTCATCAATTAGTATTTGATAATAAAGATTAAGTTTATCTTTAATTTCTTGATTTATAGTAAAGTTTTTATAATTTAAAAATATCTCTCAATTATTAAACATTAAAATAAACTAGGTCTTGCTTTTAAAAAGTAAATAACTCCACTATAAATACTAAAGAATGTTGCAACATACATTGGAAGTAAAACTAATTGATTTTGTCAATCAAATTCATCTCAATTAAATATTTTTAAGTTAATGAAAAATAAAATTGATAAACCTATCATTTGAAAAGTAGTTTTTAATTTACCACCCATTCCAGCTGCTAAAGTAATTCCTTTTGAACTTAAAATCATTCTAATAAAATCAACAAAAGTATCTCTTAAAATTAAAACCACTGTCATTCAAACAGGTAATACTCCCAAACTAGAAAATAAAATTAGAGTTGCATTTACTAATAACTTGTCTGCAATTGGATCAAAAAACTTACCAAAATTAGTTACTAAATTATATTTTCTAGCAATTCATCCATCTAAAAAATCAGTTAAAGAAGCAATAATAAAAATAGCTCCAGAAATATATCAGCAAACTCTACTAAAGTTAGTAAAAAACTCATTATTCATATAATGATCAACTAATAATAAAACAATAATAACTGGTACTAAAACTATTCTGATTGTTGTTAGAATATTTGGAAGATTAATTGTTTTTTGTTTCATAATATTCACCTTTTTTAATATACATATAAATTTTAAAAAAATAAGATATGTTTTTCACTAAATATATTATAAAACCTAAATTTAACAAAAATAAAACCTACACTAAACTGTAGGTTTTGCAGTGATTTGGATTTCTGGATTTTCTAAATCATATTTTTTTCTTCTTTTTTCTTGAATGAATCAGAAAACAGATACAGATCCAAGTTCTAATAAAGTTAATAGAATAAATAATGGACCTTGGTAGTAGTTTGATTTAAACCAATTTTTACCTTCATTAATTACATCTAAAGGTACAAGTATAGTAAATAGACTCATTGTTACAAAAACAATTAAACATACAGCTGCAATTGATCCTAAAACTACAAATCCTTTTTTCTTTTCAACTTCAACTTTATTAGTTTTTCTATTAAATAAAGCTGCAATAATTAAAGTAATAACCATTATAAATGATAAACAAGCATTAGAAGTAGCCATTATTTGAATTGGATAAATCAGTCCATTAGTTGAACTTACAGCTTGTTCAGCAGTAGCTGTATTTGTTAATCCAACAGTTGCTAAAGTTCCAACTAAAATAAATATTGAATAAACTGATACAGATAGACCAACTTGAATAATAGCTATTTTTTTAACTGAAATATCTTGTTTTGAAGTTAGATATAATTTATCAATTACATCTGATTCAAGAACAACAAATGATACATATGATAAATTATTAGCTCCAATTGAACATATTATTATAATAATTACTGAAGTTAAAATATTAGCAACTCTTGAAACAACACTACTATCAGTAGATTTTAGAACTTGACCACCATTAAATAATCTTTCTAATAATTTACCAATTGATCCATCTGGTGATCCCATTAATAATGAAACTGCTATTAAAGTATAAAATACTGATACAAAGATCATTCCAAATACTAAAGCTTTTGGAACCACATCTTTATATTTTGCTTTTCTTTGTGAATTACATATAAAAATAAATCCATCAAAAGCAAATAAAATTCCACCAAATCCTCTAAAAAATAGCAATGGATTAAAATTACTTGTTGATCATTCTACTTTTTGAGTTTGTCCAGTTGGAGTACTTACATCAATTCCACTACTTAAAAAAGCACCATTATGATCAAATAAAACCACACCAGCAACTAAAGCAATCGCTAAAGGTATGAATTTAAAAATTGTTCCAAATGCTTGATATTTTCTAGATATAGAAAGATCAAAAACATTAATTAAAGCATTAATAATTATAATTGCAATTCCAGTTGTTAAAAATATTAATAAAAAATGAATTCCTTTTAATTGTACAGTACTAAACATCATTAAAATGAATGTTATAAAAAATGAAACAAACATTGATTGCATTACTGGTAAATAAAAAAAGGCATTTAATATTGCAAAAAATGAACCTAATTTTCTATTAATAAAAAGTTTAGTTCATACTCCAATAGTTCCACTTCCACCATTTCTAGTTGAAGATGCTATTTCTAAAAATAAATAAACCATTGAAACACAAACAGAACCAACAATGATTCATAAAATAATAGCAATTATAGGAGTTCTTGTGTCAAATAGAATTTCTTTATTTTTAAAATAAACTCCAGCACCAACAACAGAACCTATTGTCATTGCAAATAAAGTTAAAAATTCTAATAGCTTACCTTTATTTTTCATATTTCCCTTCCTTTCTTTTTTATTTTTTATTTATAAGTTCAAGTCTATTAGTTATGATAATAACACATTAGAACAACTGATTACAATATAAAAATTGCAATAAATAAAAAAATAGGCTTTTTTAAGCCTATCAAATATATCAAATTAAGCTTTGACTAATTTTTTTACTAAGACTTTTACTCTTTTATAAACTACACAAAAGATTATGTGGTTAAGTGTTAATTTAATCACTGTAAATGAAAATGTTATAACTAATATAGCTTCAAATGGTCTAGGCACTCCATATAAATCAAAAATAAATGATGAGTTACTAATGTATGCACATAAACTACCAAATAGTGTTGCTATTATAGAAGCTAAAGCCACAAATCATACTTCAAATTTTGCAAATACTTCTGATTTATTTGACATAATAAACATTTTTTTAAAAATATAAAGCACTATTGCAAAACCGATAATAGCTGAACTATCAACTATCATTAATGATAATAATCCAACAGGTTCACTACCTAATAATAGTCTCATTCAAACTGAAGCTATGGTAAATATTAAACTTCAAAATAAATTAGTTGCTGTTAATACAACAGCTGAAACTCAGTAGTTAATTTCTAATTTTAAGTAAGGTGCACTTGCAAATAATACAATTGCTCCCATTACATATTTAGAAAATAAAGTAAGTAATATTTGTAAAGCTAATAATGTAGCTAAAAGGGCAACTTTGTTAGTAGATAATAAAAAGTATTCTCTTAGTGATTGAACTTTTTTAATTTTTTTACTTTTTTCAAGTTCAAAATTATTATCTTGTTTTTCTTTGTAAGTTATCATTTTCTAAACGAAGACCTCCTATAAGTCTTTTGTTTTGATTATATCAAAGAATACCTACAAAAATTAATCCTAAAATCATTAATAATAAGAATAATGGTCCTTGAGAATGTTGAGCTGTTCATCAGCTCTCTCCTTTTTTAATAACACTTAAAGGAACAATAAAAGTAAATAATCCCATTAATGAAAAGAATATAAAAGTAATTAGTCCAAATATTGCTAAAGGAACAAAACCTTTAATTTTTTTAACTTCAACTTTATTAGTTTTTCTATTAACTAAAGCAGCAATAATTAAACTAGCCATCATAGCAAATGATAAACAAGAACAAGTTGAAGACATTATTTGAATTAAATACAACATTCCAGATACTGAATCAGTTGCATTAATTACTTCTATTGGTTTATTTAAACTAATACTTGAACTAGCTCCAACAATAATAAAGATTGCAAAAATTGCATATGAAATTACACATTGAATTAAACCGATCTTTTTAAAACGGTGTTTAGCATCAGTTGAATTTATATAACTTAAACCATCAATAACATCTGATTCTAATCCAGCCATTCCAATATATGAATAAGCATTTAATCCTAAAAAGCAAATAATCATTGAAATAATAGCAACCATTACTTTAACAGTATGATTTACTTGAGTTTTTAATGGTTGACCATTATTAAATACTCTTTCTAGTAATTGTTCAATTGATCCATCTGGTGAACCTAAAATTAAAGATATTGACATTAATAAATAAAATACTGCAGCAAAAGCCATTGCAGAAACTAAAGCAATTGGTACTACATCAGCGTGTTTTGCTCTTTTTTTAGAATTACAAATATAAATAAATCCATCAAAAGCAAATAAAATACCACCAAAACCTCTAAAAAATAACAATGGATCAAAATCGGATCTAGATCATTGCTTAGAAGCATCAGTTATTCCTCTAACATCAATCCCATTGTTTTGTAATGCACCAAAATGATCAGCTAGAATAAATCCAGCAACTAGTGCAATAATTAGTGGAAAGAATTTAAACCCTGTTCCAAATATTTGAATTGCTTTAGAACCTTTAATACTAAATACATTTAAAACATTAGTTAATATAATAATTATTAATCCAACTAATAAAAAAATTAATAAATATTGATATCCATATAATTTAAGATGAAAAATATTTAAAAAATAAGCTAATAAAGCTGAAGTAAAGATCGCTTGATTTACAGGAGCATAAAACATTGTTTGAAAGTTAGCAAAAAATGATCCAACTTTATGACCAAAAAATGCTCTAGATCAAGAACCTATAGTTCCATTTTCTGTAGAAGATGATATTTCTAAAAATAAATAAACTACAGCAATACAAGAAATTCCAACTGCAGTTCATAATACAATAGCAATTATTGGGTTGTGTGTTTCAATTAAAATATCTCTGTTTTTAACATAAATACCTGAACCAACAATTGTCCCAACAGACATCATAAACAAAGTTAGAAACTCAAAAAATCTACTTTTGTTTTTCATATGTTAAACCTTTCTTATTAAATAAAATTAGCATAAACTTAAAATATTATAATATCATTAAAGTCAGTTTTTATAAATCTTTAGATAAACTTTTTTAATTAATTCACTAATAATTCAAGCAAATATTTCTAAACCAAATAATATTAAAAACCATCAAGCTAAATTAAGATTATTATATTGACCAACCATTACACTAAAATTTAAACTATTTGTATAACTACAACTAAAAGCTATTATAAAAGGAATAATACTAAAAAATAACATCCCAATTAACATTTGTTTTGAAGCAATTGATTGAACAAATGAAACTCTATTAGTTCTTAAAACTAAAATAATCATAATATGAGTTAATATACATTCAATAAAATAACAAGTTTGAAATAACTGTATAGAGTGATTATCTAATCCTTTTAAATTAAATCCAAAATATAAAATTATAAAGTTAATAAAACTAATAATTGTTTGAGTTAAACCATTAATTATTGCAAATGGAATAATTGATTTAATGTTTCATTTTTGTACTTTTTTAACAACATCTTTTTCAACATTATCAAAAACAAAAATTAAATTAGCAAAATCAAAAATTAAGTTTTGAAGTAAAAGTTGAATAGGAGACATTATTTCAAATTTAAATAAAATAGTACCAATTAATAAAGTTAGTAAAATTCCAAAATTAGAAGCAACTGTAATTTTGATATATTTGATTGCGTTACTAAAAGTTTTTCTTCCAATAATAAAAGCGTGTTCTAAAGCATTTAGATCTTTTTCTAATAAAATAACATCAGCTGATTGTTTTGCTAAACTAGAAGCATTATTTACTGAAATTCCAACATCAGCTTTTTTTAATCCAACTGCATCATTAACACCATCTCCTAAAAAAGCAACAACATTATTAGTCTTTAAACTATCAATGATTTTTGCTTTATCTAGTGGAGATAGTTTATAAAAAATATTAATTGATTGACTAATTTTTTCTAGTTCACTATTAGATAAATTATTTATTTCTTTTCCTATTAAACTAGAATTTGAATTAATTCCAACTTGATCACATACATTTTTACAAGTATATAAGTTATCACCACTTAAAACTTTAATATCAATATTATAAGTTTTAAAAGTATCTATAACTTGTTTTACATTATCTCTAATTAGATCATTAAATACGATCATTCCTAAATAAATTAAATCTTTATTATCTATAACATCACAATTTTTATAACTTAAAACTAATACTTTATAACCTTGCTTTGTATAACTATTAACTTGATCTATGATTTGGTTTTTATAATTATCTATACTAATAATTTGATCATTAACATTAATAAAACTAGTGATTTCTAGTATTTCTTCTAAACTACCTTTAGTAATTAAAAGATTAGAATTATTTAAATTAATTAAAACTGAAGAAATTCTAGAATTATGATCAAAACTTAAATGATCAATTAATTTAATATCATTAATATTTGTTTTAAATTCATCAACTATAGATTTATCAATATTATCAAATAAGTTATTTTGAAAATATGAATTATAATAAAAGTAGTTTTTTAAAAGATTATTTTTATGATTATTAATATCTAAATAAGTAAAGATATTAGTTGTATCTAAAGTTAAAGTCCCAGTTTTATCAGTTGTAAAAATATTAACTGAACCTAGGTTTTGTAAAACAGAAAGTTTTTTAATAACAACTTTGTTTTTAGATAACCTTTTAGAAGCTAGTTTTAAATTAGATGAAATAATAGCAGGTAAAGCTTCAGGAGTTAGTGAAACTGCAATAGATAAACCAAAAACTAAACTTGATGTTCAATTACTAATTCCATTTTTTATTAAAGATATAAAAGTAATAATAAAAACTAAAATAGAAATTAAATAAATTAGAATTTTAGTAACTTTATTAATTCCTTTTTCATAATCAGTTTGTATATCATCATTAATTAAATCTAATAATGAACTAGAATAATTATCTTTATTAACATTAATTACTACTGCTAAACAATTACCAGAAATTATTAAAGTTTCTTTAAATAAAATGTTTTCTAGTTCTAATAAACTAGTTTTACTATTAGTTGTTTGTTTTTTAATTGGTTTTGATTCACCAGTTAAAGTTGATTCATCTAAATAAAGGTTTTCAGATCAAATGATTCTACAATCACTTGGAATAATATCTCCTTTAGATAAATACACAACATCTCCAATTGTTAAATTAGATTGTTTTTCTTTTATTAAATTATTTTTAATGTTTTGATAATTTAGATTAGTAAAATCAGTGATTTGATCATTAAGAACAAAAACATCGTTTTCTATTATTTTAGTTAGTTTTAAATTAAGTTTATAAGCTTTATATTCTTGAATAAAATCAACAACACCAGCTAAAAAGATCATAAAAATAATAATAAAAGCAGATATTAAAGTAATTCAATTTTTTTGAAATAAAAAATAAATAATAAATTCTAAAATTCCAATAAATAGTAATAACAAGTTAAAAGGTTCTAACAAAGTTTCAAGTATTTTTTTAAAAACAAAGAACTTTTTAACAACAATTTGATTAGAACCAAATTTTAAAATATTATTTGCTCTAGTTTGATTATTTAATCCTATTTTTGAATCTAAAACATTATTAAGATCATTAAGATTAGTATTAGATAATTTAATTACATAGTCTTGTTTTTTATAGTCTAGAGATTTCAAATTATCTTTTTTTGTTTTAAACATACTTACCTTTCAATACAATAATAATCATATATCAAAACAAGGCAAATAAAAAAATGGCAGTTATATACTTGCCATTTTATCCTTATTCATTCATTTTTTCTTTAACAGATTTTGATAATTTAAATTTAACAACTTTATGTGCTGGAACTTCAACTTGTTCTTGAGTTAAAGGATTCATTTTCATTTGAGCTTCTTTTTCAATTGTTTCAAATTTACCAAATTTTGCTAAAACAACATGATCTCCAGCAACTAAGTTTTTACCAGCTACAATAAAGGCTTTATCAAAGATTGTTTTGATTGATACTTTTGTCATTTCAACAAATTCAGGATCTTCATAAAGTTCTTCAAGTAACATACCTTTTGTAACTTGTGGGTAAACTTTTTTCTTTTTACGTTTTTTAGCAGGTTTAGTTTCAGGTTCAACCATAACTGGCATTGGCATTACAACTGGTTCAGGTTCAACAACAGGTTCACTCATCATTGGTTCTGGTTCACTCATCATTGGTTCTTCAACCATTGGTTCAGAGATTACTGGTTCTTCAATCATTGGTTCAGGTTCAACAACAGGTTCACTCATCATTGGTTCTGGTTCACTCATTGGTAATTGTTCAACAACCATAACTTCTTCTTTTTTCATTGGTTGTTCTTCTTTTTCAGTTTCAACAATTACATCACCTTCAGTTTTAATAGTGATATCTACTTTAGTTGTTGAATCTTCAACTTGAATAGTTTTTACTAAGTTCTTGTAATATAGAATGTAAAAAATTAAAGAAACAATTAGTATTAGTGGTATTCAAGTAATCATTGCAATGTTACAAAATTCATCTAATCCAGCCCCTCATTTAACTGGTTTAGCTAATGTAACACCAAAACCAGTTAAAACAGTCATGAAATCAGCACCAATTTTTCCGTTTGTTTTGCTTACGTTAACTAGTTTTAAAATAAAGATTATAACAAAAGAAACAAAGAATAGTCCTAGAAGTATTCTAGCTACAAGTAAGTGTTTACTTGATGGTTTTTTTGACATCTTCATATTGTTTTTACTTCTTTCTATAGCTTGCATCAGTTCTAATAACTGATCTATTCACATAATATAAGTAGGTTAAGTAGGTTTTGAAATGTTATTAAATAATACCTATAATTAAATTATATATTTTATTAATTTATGAATTTATTTAGGTAATAAAATTTGAAAATATAAGGTTAAAATTTGATAAAACAAGCGTGTATTTTTAATAAAAACTAGTGTATTTGCAAATTTTGAATATTACTAATCAATCTTTTATTAGTATTTAAACAAAATAAAAAATTCCTTTCAATCTAATGATTGTTAGGAATTTTTAATCTATTTTACTTGTTGTTTTTTAGCTTTAAAATCAGGAAAGGTTTTAGCATCATCTCGAGGTTCTTTTAACATTAGAATTCCAACAAATGACATTAGTCCAAAAATAATGATTAGAACTAATTGAATAATTGCTTGAGTTGGTTTAGTAATTGAACCAATTAGAGGAACTGAAGTAACAATAAATAATGATAATGTAAAGAACATGTATCCAAATCCTCAAATTAAACTAAACATTCAACCAATAGTTTTGTGATCAGCTTCTTTGTATTCATGAGGTAAGTTTAAAATAACTGCTTCAATTCCTCAAGTACAAAATCCTGATAAGAATCCTAAAATATAGAATAATGCTAATCAACCTTTATAGTTACCCATAAGTGATTTACTATCTTTGTTATAATTAGTTGCTAGTCCAAATTTATAAACAATAATTGAAAGTACAAATAATAAGATTCCTAAACTTATAAGAACAACAATATATCATCTTCTTTTTAAGTTAAATCTTGATCATAAACCAACAATTACTGGTCCAACTGTTCCAGCAAATAAGAATAATATTTGTCAAATTCTTATTTCATTTGCTAAAGTATTACCTTCTAGTCCTGAAATTCAAGGAAATAGAGCTAAACTTACTGAAATTGGAAACACAGCAACAACTAATCATCCACCAAAAACTAATAATCAAGCATAAGTAGCTTTAGTTTTTAAATAACCTTTTAGAATTTTAAATCCATTAACTTTAGGTTCATTTGAATCTTTTTTAACATCAAAATTAGTACCTAAGAAAAGCACTGCAAATAATGGTATTAAGTAAAGCAATGACATAACAATAAATACTGTTTTTCAGTTATTTTGTAAAGCTTCAACACTAGCACTATCTCCAGCAATTACAAATGGAACTAAAGAAATGATTGAACCTAGTGGGAAAAATGCAATTGCTATTTGTGAATAAATAGGTTTTGCTTTTTTAGTAAAGAAATTAGCAGCAACAGGTTGGAATAATATAGTTAACATAGTTCCACCAATTGCCATAACTGTTCTTAGGATTAAGAATAATACATATCCATAATTAGCAGCTGGCATAAAAGCTGCTGGTAATCCAAATAAGGTCATTACACAAGCAATTAATGTAGCTTTTTTATGAGCAAATTTAACTAATAAGAAAGCAACAACAACTGAACCAATACCTCTACCAAAAGTAATTGCTCAGTTAGCAGCTGTGTTTGTTAATTGAAATGATGCATTATTTTCGATTTGAAAATAACCTAAAAATCCTGGTGTAGCTTCACCACCTTTAATTCCTCCACCTGCTAAACCAATAGCAAAAGCTCAGTTAGCAATAAATAATAAGTAACCAAAACCAATAAAAGCTCATAGGATACTACCATAAAGCATTCTATGATTTTGCGATCATTTTTCTACAGATTTCATATACGCCCTTTCAAAATTGATCTTTTTTATGCTTTCTCTTGTATTTTACAACATTTAAAGACTTAGAAACTAACTCAAAAACTAAATTAAAATATTTTTGATATTTTATTAGCTATTTTTTATAAAAAACACCATAAATATCCCCCGAACCCCATATTCCGGACTAAAAATCCAGGGAGTGGGGTTTTTATATGGCTAAATGAAGCTTAGAAAAAAAATTAAAAATTGTCAAAGAAGCTAAAAGACTTAATGTTAAAAATAGCACCTATTTGGCAGACAGGCATAATGTCTCGGCTAATACTTTAAAGGGTTGAATTTACAAATATGAAATGTTTGGAATAGAAGCGCTTACCCACAAGAAAACAAAACCTCATTATAGTTTGGAAGCAAAACAAGAAATAGTATTATATAAACTTAAAACTAAAGAATCATACAGGGAAGTTGCAAAAAAATTTAATATTATACATTCATCAACTATAGCTGGTTGAGTTAAAAGTATAAAGAAAATGGAATTTTAGGGTTAAATAATAATATAGGAAGACCTAAAAAATTATGAAAAACTCTAAGAAAAACCAGTTAAAAAAAGAAAACAAAAATAACAACTAATAATGAAGATAGAATAAAACAATTAGAAGAAGAAGTTGAATACTACAAATTAGAGGTTGAATTCTGAAAAAAGTTAAACACCTTGTTGACAGAAGAAGAATCAACAAGGAAAAAACAAAAGTAATTTTAGAAATGCTAAAAACTCACAAAAAGCTAAAGTTTCTATTCTTTTAAAAATAGCAAAATTACCTAAATCCTCTTTTTATGAATGAAAAAGAAATTAGAAAATTCAATAGATAAGGATATGGAATTAAAAATATAATTGTTGATATATTCAACAAATCATTTGAAAGATATGGCTATAGACGGCTAAAAATGACCTTAAAATCAATGGGATATATTGTGAATCACAAAAAAATTTTAAGGCTAACTAAAGAACTTGGTATTCAGTGTGTCAAATTTAGAACAAAGAACAGAAGATATAGTTCTTATAAAGGAATTGTTGGGAAAATCGCAGACAATGTTTTAAAAGAAATTTTTCTTCAACAGAAGCAAACAGAGTTTGATGTACTGATGTAACAGAGTTTAAAGTTAATGGTCAAAAACTATATCTGTCACCAATTATTGATCTTTATAACAGTGAAATTATTTCATATTCAATTCAATCTAGACCTAACTTAAACCTAACTAATTCAATGCTAAAAAAAGCGCTTAAGAAGGGTAAAAATACAAATGGTTTAGTAATTCATTCTGATCAAGGATTTCATTATCAGCACATGAGTTGAGTAAGTACGCTAGAAGAAAATAACATAATACAAAGTATGTCTAGAAAAGGTAATTGCTTAGATAATGCTATTATAGAAAATTTTTTTGGTTTATTAAAACAAGAAATTTATTATGGTGAGAAATACAATTCAATAGAAGATTTAACTAAAGCAATACATAAATATATTTATTGGTTCAACAATATAAGAATAAAAGAAAAATTAAAAGGATTGTCTCCTGTACAATTCAGAAAACAATCCTGTTATAATATTGAAAATTTTTAGTCCGTGTTTAAGGTAGCGGGGGGATACTAAGTAAAAATAAAAAAACCAAAAGTATAAATTTGTATAAGAACAAATGTATTTTTGGTTTAGAGCATTTTTAGTTTAATCTAAAATACTAATATATTATTTATTGACCTTATTTGAATTTCATAATTTTATTAAGTAGTTTAGGCAATATCTTTAACGTTCAATATCAATCTCATTTTTATTTATAATTTATTTTTTCCATATTTTTTTTAATTTAATTATTATGTTCCATGTTTTTTGTGTAGCAAAAGAAAATAAATTATAAATTACTGGTTCGAATAAGATTAAAAAGATTCATATAAATATAAGTATTAATAAAATCAAACGAGTATAATTTTCAATTAGTCCTTTATTATAGAAATTTCTCAATAAAATAGTAACAAATAAAAAAATAGGGAAGCAAAAAATTTGAGGTATTACATTTTTAAAAAGTGATGACTTAGTTATCTTTCTTTCCTCCTTAGTTAAAACATCAAAAGAAAAAAGTCAATACACTAATAAAGATAAAGATAAAACTAGATATAAAAAAATATCTAAAAACTCGGATAATAAATGCTTAGATTGATTCAAAAAAATTTTTAGAAAAGGAAGCTCTTGATTATAGAAAAGTAAGAATAAACTAAAAGTTAAAAAAACATAAAGTAAAATATAGATATTTTATCAAGTTGTATTTTTTGTTTATTTTTTTATTATTATTCAATTTGTTTTTATTATTTGATTTTGTTAGAATGTATGCTTTATCATCATTATCATTATTATTTCAATCCGTCTCTCTTTTTGTATTTGTAGCATAAAGAAAAATTATGATTATAGAAAATAGCATAGTAAAAAAACATAATAATATAATATTTATCCTATTAGAAAATATGTCAAGCTTTAACTCATTATAAAATAAAAAACTAATAATCAATTCACACATAATAAAAAAAATTACAAAGAAACAAACGCTATTAACAAGGATAATTGCTCGATAAATAAGTGTATTATAAATGATCGTGTCTTTTGTAAAATCTCAATCATTTAAATTTGCATTTCGACAATAATAAATATAATATGAGGAACTTTTTGAGTAGTATTCTATAGATCTTCTAACTATAGGAAACAGTTCATTTGGTTTATTGTTATTTTTTATAGCTTCTATTTCTTTGTTTTTTATTTCTTTTATACATTTAATAACTAAGGATATCATCCTTGTATAATGTAATAATTCTTCTTTTAATTCATTAGTTAAATAAGAGTTATTAAGATCATTCATTAGTCTTATTAAATAAACTGGTTTATATGTAATTTTTTCAAAAGCTTTAATAGAATGCAATATTTTTTGCTCATCTTTTTTTCTACTCTATCTCGTAATTTATTAAGAAAACTTATTGTTTCATCCATTTTTGAAGTAACGTAAAGATTTCTATGTTTTAAATATCTATAAACATTTCTAAAAGGATTAAAAATAGTTTTTTTACAAAAGATTGTAAGTAATGTTAAACATAATGAACCAAATCCAATTTTTGTTAAATTTATAAAGTAGTAAAATATTGAATTATGTTCTGTGATACCATATAGATCTAATCCTGCTTTATTAATATATTTATCTCAAATCTTTATAGGAGTTGTTGAAAACAGCGCAGTATTTAAAATTCTATTTCACTCTTCAACTCAATTTGATGAACCCATAGTAATTCTTATTGATTCATTGTTTTTACTTATTGGTATACTATATAAAACTATGTTATCAATATTGGTATAATACCAAATAAAAAATATTATGCATATAAAGGTAATAATAAATAACTTGAATTTATTTTTCATTTTTTCTTTTCTAAAATATCAAATATTAAATTATATTTTGGCTTAAAAATAATAAAATCTATTTATTTTTATAGATAGATTTAGTAAATTAAAGATTGATTTATTAACAAATAAATTAAAGAGATTAGCATATTTTTGAAATTGTATAATATTGTTTACCTTTAAATATTTTATTTTATTTACTTATCTAGTAAGGTTAATTAACTAGGTTTTTTTAAAATAAAAAACAACCTAATAAATAGGTTGTTTGTAAATAATAAGTTACTAATAATTAATCTTTTAATTGTTTTATATACTCATTTATTACATAGTCTTTATACATAAAATTAATATCTGAAACATTGATTTTATTAGTTATAGTTAGTGTATTAAGATCAATAGTTAAAAAATCATAATCAGAATCTTCTAATTGTTTTAATAATTGTTTTTGTATATCTAGATCATTTAGATTTTGTTTAATATATTCTTTTTGAATATCAACACCCTTTAATTCATATTTAGATAAATAATCTTTAAAAAACTTATCTACATTAATAATGTTATTTTTTATAGCAAATGATGAAATTAGATCTTCTTGTCAAACATCATCATAAGTTAAAACTAAAGTATAAAACTTAATTAAATCATCTAAAAAACTTCATTCTAATACTTCTTTATTAAAAACAATATTAAGAATTTTAAAATTCATTTTATTTTGAAACTCATTATCAATTAACATTAAGTTAAATAATATTTTTAATTGATTGAAATTAAAAAATGGAGCTGTTTTAAACATAGTGTTTTGAAAATGTTCAAGTTTTTTAAAAACTAGTTCTTTAGTTCAAATTGGATCTAAATATTTAATTAGTTGATCAATTTCATTTTCAAATTTTATTTTGATTAAAGATATTGACATTTTTAAAATCTCCTATTTAATTATTAGGCATACAAAAAAACAAGTTTTATAACTTGTTTTACAATAAAATTATTCCTTGTTTTTTTAACTCTTCTTTATAGTTTTTTTCTCACACACTAACTTGTACTTCACCAATATGAGCTTTTTCTAATAAAAACATACTTAATCGGCTTTGACCAATTCCTCCACCAATAGTTAAAGGTAATTTATCATTAAGTATTTGATCGTGATATAAACCTAAATCAGAATCAGTTTTATTTAAAATTTTAATTTGTTCAGCTAAACTTTTAGCATCAACTCTAATTCCCATTGAACTAATTTCTAAAGCTTTATCATTAACTAAATCATAAAAAATTAAATCACCATTTAAATTTCAATCATCATAATCAAACGCTCTTTTTGAATGAGGTTTATCATCTGGTAAGTTATAACCTATTTTATAAATAAATACAGCTTTATATTCTCTAGCAACTTCATCTTCTCTTTGTTCAGGTGTTAAATTAGGATATTTATTATATAAATCTAAAGAATCAATAAATGTTAATTGTTTAGGTAATTTATCTACTAATTCAGGATATTTAAAATTAATTTTATGTTCAACATATCTAATTGAATCATAAATTTTAGTAGCTATTTGTTTTAAAAATTCAAGATTTCTTTGATCTTTATTTATGATTAATTCTCAATCTCATTGATCAACATATAATGAATGTTTGTAATCTACAACATCATCTTTTCTAATAGCATTCATATCAGCTCAAATACCTTCTCCAACATTAAAGTTGTACTTATCTAAAGCATGACGTTTTCATTTAGCAAGTGAATGAACTATTTCTAGTTCTTCTTTTCATTGGTTTGGAGTAAATCCAACAGGAATATCTCCATTTAATCCATCATTAATTTTAGATTCTGAAGTTACAAAAAGTGGAGCTGATACTCTAGTTAAGTTTAAGTTTTGTTTTAATTGTTTAGTTAGACCAAATTTAATATCTTGAATAGCTTGTTGTGTTTGTTTAATAGTTAATTTAGATTTATACATAAAACTCCTTTTTACATTATTAAAATTATATTATTTTAAATATTAAATTTTAAAAAACATAAAGTTAAACTATATTAAATAATAACTATATAAGATAAAGTTTAAAAATCAAATAGTTTACAAGTTTTATTTAATTAATGTTAGTTTTTATAAGAAATAATTAGAACACAATTTTGTAAAGTTGTCATTTAAATTTAAAGATCTTAGGCATATTGTAAGTATACAAGAAAACCTAGAAAGTATGTTTGTTTTTGATTAGGTCATAATATTTAACTTATTTATAAATAAATTAAGGTTTGATTTATAATGTTATATTTAAACATTTCAACTTATAATAATACTTATTTTTGTTTATTTTTTATTTAAATTGGTAATTTTCTAATTTTATTTACTAATACTATTATGAGAGTGATGAAAATGAAGAAAAATATAACAAAGTATATTAAGTTGTATTTAGATGAAACTGGATCTAGTGCTTCTATAAGCTTTATTGTAGGTGGTTTTTATTTATATGGATATAATCAAAAAGATATTCTTATAAGAGAAGAAAAAATAGGAAAGAATATTCTAAGTATTGAGAGTATTATAAAAAGTAATAAGCATATAAAAAATGAGATTGATAAAGAAATAAAATATAGAGATTTGAATTTTAAAAATAAATTATTTCTGTTTAATAATATAAAAAACAACGGGCAAATTAATGTTTCTATGATATCTGATTTAGAAAAAATTAGAACAACTAATAAGAAGATAATTATTGAATATATCTATAATATTAGTGTTTTTTTAATTATTAAAAAAATTCTTTTTCATTTATTAGAAATTAAATACTTAAAAATTACTGATTTAATATCAATTGAAGTGAATATTGATCAAAGAAGAAAACGTATAAATTGAACGGCCAAAAGTAATTCTTTTAAGGAATTAAATATATATTTAAATACGAGAATGTATGAAAATTCACAATTTCTGAATATTCAAAAAATTAATGTTTATCAATATGATTCAAAACTAGAATCAACTATTAGATATGCTGATTATTATGTAGGATTATTAGGATCGGTTGATAGAGTTCATAATAATAGAAGTAAAACTTATGATCTCAACTCAGAAAATTTATTAAAATTGTTTAATAGTCACATTAAGCATTTAAAATTTAGTAATGATTTTGATTTATAGTGTGTTCTAAAAATTCCTAGAACTATAAAAAAATAGATTAATAAAATAAATAAATTATTAAATAATAAAAATATGATATTATTAAAGTGCTACATAAGACCAGAGATCCGAGGCATGTCCTGAGCGTACGTGGGTCACCACAGAGTGCGTTCGACTTTGGCGGCGGCGTTAAGCGTAAGGCTTATCCATAAGTAAACTTAATAAAAGAATTTTTTAATAAATTCTCAAAAAGTAACTCAGACGTCGGGGTTACTTTTTGTTTTTTATTTGACAAATAAAAATTTTAAAAATTTACATTAAGAACACAATGAATTTAGAATTTAATATTTAATAAAAAAGTAAAAAAATTAATAAATTCTTTAGTAATTACTAAAAAATGATATTATAAAGTTGCTACTTAAGTCCAGAGATTCGAGGCATATCCTAAGCGTACGTGGGTCATCACAGAGTACGCTCGGCTTTGGCAGGGGCGGTAGGCTCCGGCTTATCTATAAATACAATTAAAAGAATTAAATAATAAATTCTCAAAAAGCAACATTATTGGGCGTCCGTGTTGCTTTTTGTTTTTGAATTAACAATTGTAATTAAGACACTTATAACATAAATGTTCAAGTTTATTATTTTCAAAAATTAAAAACAATAAAACTAGAAAACCAACTAATAGCAACTCTTTTTAGATGAGTTGCTTTTTATTTTTTAATTATTTTGATTTATCTATTTTTAATTTTGTTTTTAGTGCAAAACAAGGTTATCAATAAAGCCTTTTTTGTTATTATTATTAATGAAATGAGGTAATTATGGACAATAAAGATATATATGTTTTTGGTCTTTCAGCTAGTCAACAGTTAGCAAAAGAAGTATGTCATTTTTTAGGTGTTGAACAAAAAGTTGTAAAAACTACTAGATTTGCTGATGGTGAAATTTTAGTTGAATCAATTGATTCAGTAAGAGGAAAAGAAATCTATGTAATCCAATCAACATCAATGCCAGTTAATGAAAACTTAATGGAATTATTAATTGCAATTGATGCTTTTAAAAGAGGAAGCGCAGAAAAAATTAATGTAGTTATTCCTTATTATGGATATGCAAGACAAGATAGAAAAGCTAAAGGTAGACAACCAATTACTGCTAAATTAGTTGCTGATTTACTAACAAAAGCTGGAGCTGACCGTGTAATTGTTTTTGATATTCACTCAACTCAAACAATGGGATTTTTTGATGTGCCAATGGACAATTTCCATACTTCACAAAGTTTAGCAAACGAAATTGTAGATACTATTATTAGAGAAAAATTTGATCCTGAAAAATGTATTTTAGTATCTCCAGATTATGGAGGATTAAATAGAGTTCATAAAGTTGATTCATATACAGCTAATATGACTAATGGAATAGCTGTTATTGGAAAAAGAAGACCTGAACCAAATAAAGCAGAAGTTGAATTCGTATTAGGTGATATTGAAGGAAGAACTTGCTTTATAATAGATGACATGATTGATACTGGTGGAACTATTATTAATGCAGCTAAAGCATTAAAAGCTAATGGAGCAAAAGATGTATTTATTTTTGCTTGTCATGGTTTATTTAATGGTCCTGCTAAAGAAAGAATGACTCAAGCTATTAAAGAAGGTATTGTAAAAAATGTTGTTGTAACTAATACTGTTGAAATTCCACAAGAAAGACAATTTGAGGGACTAAGAATTGTTTCAGTTGCCCCATTACTTGCAAATATGATTAAAGAATCTCAAGAACATCATTCTTTAACTGAAGTTTATAATAAAAATAAAGATGAAATCCAATTAAAAATTCAAGATTTCATGAATCATAAAAATCAATAATAATAACTAAAAATATATTTAAAATATTTAATCTATTAGATTATTTATTAATTAATATATTTTTTAATGTATAAAGGACTAATAATCAGATGAACTCTATAACATTAATTGGTCAAATCCAAGGAAATGCTAGACTAATTGATACATCAAAAGATAAGACAATTAAGTTTTATGAATTTATTTTAAAAGTACCAAGAGAAAATCATATAAAAGGTGAACAAGAATACGATTATTTTGTTATAAAGCATATGATTAATGTTTTACAAGAAAAGTTTAATCTTTATGATAAAACAACAATTGTAGTTCAAGGAACTATTGAATCACACTTATTTGATGATAATATTAGATCTGCTGAATATGATGTTTGAGCAGAAAAAATTATATATTTAACTACTAGAAAAACTACATAATAAAGGAATTTAATGAAAGTAATAGTTGGATTAGGAAACATTGGAAAAGAGTATGAAAAAACTAGACATAATGCTGGTTTTATAGCTATTGATCTTTTATTAGAAAAATACTCTTATAGTTTGGTAAAACAAGAGTTTGATTCATTAATTTATACAACTATGATTAATAATCAAAAAGTATTACTAGTTAAACCTTTAACTTATATGAATAATTCAGGAATAGCAGTTAGACAAATTCTAAACTTTTATAAAATTGATTTAAATGATCTAATAATTATTCATGATGATAAAGATCTAAATATATCTAGAATCCAATTTAAAAAAGATGGTTCAGCTGCTGGACATAATGGAATTAAATCAATTATTAATAATCTAAATACTCAAAGTTTTTATAGGTTAAGAATTGGAGTTAATCAAGTTCCAAAAGAATGAAAAATAGTTGATTGAGTTTTATCTAAATTTAGTGATGAAGAACTTAATTTATTAAAACAAACTTTTATTAATAAAATAGATTTTATAAATGATTTTACTAATAATAAATCATTTATATATTTAATGAATAAGTATAATTAAACTTCGTTTATAACGAAGTTTTTTAATAACTTGTTAAACTAGTTAGCTAATGTTTCTAACTTAGTAATTAGAAATAATAAAAATGATATTGTTATAATAAGAATAACTAGAAAGGTGCTTATTATGAAAGTTATATTTTTAAAAGATGTACCTAATCAAGGTAAAAAAAATGAAATAAAAGAAGTTAGTGATGGGTATGCTAGAAACTACTTATTACCTAATAACTTAGTAAAAATTGCAACAAATAATAGTATTAAAACTTTAAAAGATCATATGAAAGCTGATCAAGAAGAAAAAGAATTAGCAAAAGCACAAACAAAACAAGTTAAAAAGACTCTTGAAGAATTAACTTTACATTTTAAATTACAAACTAATGATGATAAAGTATTTGGAAGTATTTCAAGTCAAGATATTGTTAATCAATTAAAAGAAGTTCATAGAATTGAAATAGATAAAAAGAAATTTATTCATTTTAAAAACATTAATAAAATTGGATTAAGTTATGTAAAAGTAAAATTAGATTTTGGTATTGAAGCAATAATTAAAGTTGATATTAAGGAAGTTTAAAAATGAAACAAGAATTATCAATACAAGAATTATTATATGCAGAGCGATTTGTTTTAGGTGTTGCTTTGAATTCTTCTAATGCTCTTGCAGATATTATTTCAGTTTTAAAAGTTGATGATTTTTCAATTCAAGCAAATAAAAATATTTATCAAGCAATTATTGATTTAAATAACAAAAACAAATCAATTTCTCCAATTTCAGTAATTAATAGATTAGAAGTTATGAATAAATTAGATCAAGTTGGAGGAGATGTAGTAGTTTATGAAATAGCTGCTGAAAACTATACTGATCAAGGTTTAGAAGAATATATTGATATTATTCATAAAGCTGGAGTTATTAGAAAATTAGATGTAGTTATCAAAGAATTAGAATTAAGAAGAAATGATTCTAATACTGATGTTGATGAATTATTAAAAGTTGCTCAAACTAAACTTTTAGATATAGATCTATCTATTAAAAGATTTGAAATTGAACCAATTGGAGAAGTTGCTAAAAGAGTTGTTGAAAAAATCAAAGAACTTGAAATGAAAGCTGAAATTATTTCAGGTGTACCAACTGGATATAATTATTTAGATTTAATAACTTCAGGATGACAAGAATCAGATTTTATTATTTTAGCTGCTCGTCCTAGTGTTGGAAAAACTGCCTTTTCTTTAAATTTAGCTTTTAATGCTGCTATGCAAAAATATCCTGTTGCCTTTTTTTCACTAGAAATGCCATCAGAACAACTAACTCAACGTTTATTTACTAGACTTACAAGTGTTGATTCAACTAATCTAAGAACAGGAAAAGGTTTAAGTAGAGCTAATTGAGAAAAAATTCAAATAGCACAAGAAAAACTAGAACAAATTCCAATTTATATTGATGCAACACCAGGAATTAGTACTCAAGAAATTAGATCTAAACTTTATAAAATGAAAAGAGATTATAATATTAAGTTGTGTGTTATTGACTATTTACAATTAATAGTTGGATCATCAAATAAAGATAGACAAAATGAAGTTAGTGAAATTTCAAGACAATTAAAACAAATTGCAAGAGAAACTTCTATTCCAATTATTTGTTTATCACAATTAAGTCGTAGAGCTGAAACTAGAGAAGATAAAAGACCAATGCTTTCTGATTTAAGAGATTCAGGAGCTATTGAACAAGATGCTGATATTGTTGCATTTTTATATCGTGATGATTATTATAAAAAAGATTTAACTGATTTAGATAAAGAAAAAACTGAATTAATTTTAGCAAAACATAGAAACGGTGCTACTGGAACTGTTTTTCTAAGATTTATTAAAGATTTTGGTGTATTTAGAGACTGATAGTGAAAAAAGACTTAATTTTGTTATAATATTTTGATGTATTATATTCTGATAAAAGGAGAAAATAATGAAAAAGTTATTAGGAATATTAATGTTTGGATCAATAACTGTTCTTCCTACATTAACAGCAGTTTCATGTTCTACTACAATAACTCATACAATAAAAACTAGTTTTGATGATAGTGTTAAAGTTGATAAATTAGTATGAAAAGGTGATAAATATCAAAATGATGGTCAATCATCTAATGTTCAAGATATTACAAATTCGTTAAATGGAACAACTAATGCTTATAGTAGAATTGTTACTGATGTTTTAAATTTATTAACTAGAAATATTCAAGAAGAAAGAAATTTAAAAGAATCATACGATCTATTTAGAGGAAAAGCTGAAGATACTAGTGTTGTTGGATATTACACTGGATCAGATTCAAAAAGACATAGAATTTCTCAACAAGATTTTTATAAGAAATTAGATGATTCAAATACTCATATTTCTTCTTTAAAAGGGTTATTACAATTAAGAGAATTTGTTAAAAATGATAAAAATAGTAGTATTGTTAGTTCTTGAAGTAAAAGTTTGAAAGATAACACTGATCAAGTAAAAAAATGATCAGATGATTTTACAAAAAATCTTGATAATGTTGTAAACTCATCAACTGACAATAGAATTAAAGACATTAAATTAGTATCTAAGGTTTCTAAAACTAATTCATCATTTTTTACTTTTGAACAAGATGTAAAAACTGCTCCAACCCAAGACAATAAGACCATCCAATTAAAAGATGAAAATAATGGAAAAGTAGTTGGTGACATTAAAGACATTAAAGATCATAGTCCTTATATCTTTGGAACTTCTCCTTTAAAAGATCCTTTTGGAATGAATGTAATTGGTGAAAATAAAAATCCTGATATTAAATCACTAAAACCAACTGTTAATTATTCAAATGATAAATTAACTAAAAAAGATGATTCATATGTTAATTTAGCTAATAATGGTAATACTAATGGTAAGTTTGTTTACAATATAAACCAAAAATGAGAATTAAGTTCTGAACATAATTTCTACTATATGGATTCAAAAGATGAAACTTTAGAATTAGAAATTACTCATATAATGGATAAAAAAGAATTTAAGTTTTATGTTCAATTTGGTGGGTTAAGAAAAGTTTATACTCCTTTAGTTGAAAGTTATACTCCAAAAGAAAATAAAGATGATAAAAAACATGCATTTGTAGGTTGAGCATTTAACTCATATAGATTTAGTGATGATTATTCAAAAGGTAATAATTCTCCTTACAGATTTAAAGATATTTCATTAAAAATATCAGATAAAACATTTGGCACAACTAATGCTAAATAGATTGCCAACAAATAATAATAAAACAACTTTAATAAATTTAAGAATAAGGTAAAATAAATAATAAGTTAATTTAGTGTGGGATTATTTACCACACTTTTATAACGTGAAGTTTATTTTATTGATAAATAGAAAAGAAGGTAAGTTATGGATAAATTTAGACATTTGTTACTAGATGGTCATAATTTAGCAGTCACTTCATTGTGTATAACTTTATCTGCTATTCTTATTTATTCGATTTTTAGATTAGCTAGAGCTCGTTTTAAAAACTATGGTAGTGGTTTTCACATTAGTAATAAAGTTAAATTTAGTACAAGAAAAATAACATATCTAGCTATGATGGTTGGAGTTTCAGTTGCAACAACAACTGTTATTTCTTTAACATTACCAATTACAGTTCTACCACCAATCAGAGTTGCTTTTGAAGGGGTTATGATCAAAATAACTGGAATGATTTTTGGTCCGTTTGTTGGTTTAACTGTTGGTCTTGTTACTGAATTATTAACGTTAATGTTTGTTCCTTCATATATTCATGTAGCTTATTTAATTGTTGCGTTTTCTTTTGGTTTTTGATCTGGAATGACTTCTTATGCTTTTAAATTTAAAAAGAACTGATTAACTTTAACAGTTATTACAACATTTTTACTAGTAGCTGCTGGTATTATGTTTTGATTAATGCAAGGAATGAAGCAAATTAATCCTGAAACTTCATTATTTGGGATTAAAATTCCAGCTGATATTTATCCATTCTTATTTTTAATAATGATTTCAATTACATTAGCTGTTATTTATGGTTTAGTTTTTGTATTACATATTAAAAAAAGACATAATTGATTAAATGTAATGTTACCTATTGTTTTATTATGTGTAATTAGTGAAATATTAGTTACAGTTTTAGTTGCTGCTTGAGGAGATTATCAAATGCTTGGTTTAAGAAACTCTTCAGGTTCAGAAAACCCATATATTACAATGGTAGTAGTAAGAATTATTCAAATACCAATAAAGATCTTTTTTAACACTGCTATTTTAACTACTGTTTATATTGTTTTAAGACCTCTAATTAAAGTTAAATAGGAGTTTTTATGCAATTATATGATTCATTATCTAAAACAAAAAAGACTTTAAATAAAAAGAGTATTAATTTATATTGCTGTGGGCCTACTGTTTATAATTACATTCATATAGGAAACGCACGTCCTGTACTTTTAGTTGACGTTTTAATTAGATATTTAAAAAGTAGAAATATTAAAGTTAATTACTTACAAAACATTACAGATATTGATGACAAAATTATTTTAAAAGCTTTAGATAATAAATTAAATGAATTAGAAGTTTCACAAAAATACACTAAAGCATATTTAGAAGATTTAAAATCTTTAAATATTAATAAACCAGATGAGATTATTCTAATTAGTACTAAAATGAATGAAATGATTAAGTTTATAAAAGACTTAGTTGATATTAATGCTGCTTATGTACTTGATGGAGATGTTTATTTTAATATTAAAAAATATGAAAATGAATATTGTAAATTATCTGGATATAAATTAGATGAACTAATCAGTGGAAAAAGAGTTGAAATTGATTCTAAAAAACACTATAGTTTAGATTTTAGTTTGTGAAAAAAAACTGAGCTTGGTATTAAATGAGACTCAGTTTTTGGTTCTGGAAGACCAGGTTGACATACTGAATGTGTGTTATTAATTGATGAGTATTTTAAACATCAAACTATAGATATTCATGTTGGTGGAATTGATTTAAAATTCCCTCATCATGAAAATGAAAGAATTCAGTTTATTGCAAAAAACAACAAAGAACTTGCTGATATTTGATTACATAACGGTCATTTACAAATTGAAAATGAAAAAATGTCTAAATCACTAGGTAATGTAATTTTAGTAAGAGATTTTATTAAACAACATAATAAAAACACTTTAAGATGAATCTTTTTAACAACTAATTACACTCAACCTTTAAATATTAGTAATGATTTAATTTATCAAGCCAATAAGTTTTTTGAAAAGCTAACTAATCTAAGTAAAAAAACTATTCAATTTATTATTAAAAACGATCTAAACATTAAACAAATTAAAAAATCTGAATATATTGATCAGTTTAATAATTATATGGAAGATGATTTAAATACTTCTTTAGTTTTATCTTTAATTGATTCATTGATAAAACAAATTAATAAAAATATTATTGATAAAAATGTAGATGATTTTAATTTATTAGTTAGTTCATTAAGTTATATTTTAGATGTTTTGGGATTTAAAGATGTGTTTAACTACAAGTTTAATAGCAAAACTAAAGAGTTGTTTTTAAAATGACAACAACTAGTTAAAGAAAAACAATTTGATAAAGCAGATCTTATTAGAAAAGATTTAATAGAACAAGGAATTTTATAATATGAATTCTAATTTAATCTATGGTAAACATGTAGTTTATGAATTATTAAAAAAACATCAAAATATGGTTAAAGAAATTTGAGTTAAGGATTTAAAACTTTTAAATGAATTTGATCTTAAAAAATCTAAAATTAGAATTAATGTAGTTAAAGAAGAAAAATTAGATCAATTACTAGAACTTGATGCTCAACACCAAGGTATAATTGCACAAATCAAAGATTATAACTATACTCCTTTTAATGAGTTAGTTAATGATTTAAATACTAAAACAAAATCATTAGTTTTAATTTTAGATCAAATTCATGATCCTTATAATTTTGGAGCAATTATTAGAAGTTGTAGTTTGTTAAATGTTGATGGAATTATTATTTTAGATAAAAAGCAAGTACAAGTTAATTCAACTGTTTTAAAAACAAGTAGTGGTTCAGCTTTTGATATTAAAATTAGCAAAACTAATAACTTAAATAATGCTATTAAAGTTTTAAAAGATAATGGTTTTTGAATTTATGCAACTAATTTAAATCAAAACTCAACTGATATGACTAAAACTGATTTTGCTAATAAAACAGCTGTTATTATTGGAAATGAACAAAAAGGTGTTAGTGAGTTATTAACTAAAAATAGTGATTTTAATATTTATGTTCCATCTAATAAAAATATTGATTCATTTAATGCAAGTGTAGCTTGTTCAATTATTTGTTTTTGAATAGCAAATTATTTGAACAAATTGTCATAGTTTTTTAATTAAAAGAAATACATATATAATAATAATTGTTAGTATCTTTGGAGGTTTTATATGAAAGGTTCAACAAATAAAAAAGCAACATTAGTTTGTGTTGAGTGTTTAAGCAGAAATTATTCTGTTAATAAGAGTGGTTTGACACAAAAACAAAGATTAGAAATTAAAAAGTTTTGCACTACTTGTAATGCACACACTTTACATAAGGAAACTAGATAATGGAAAAAGAAATTAATTTAGATCAAATACAACCAATCGATCAAGTTGAACAACAAGAAAATATAAAACCTAAAAACACTCATAAAATTTCAAAATCAACCAAAAAGAAACTAAAAGTTAAAAAGGAAAAAGAACCAAAAAACTTTAGAAAATGATTCAAAGAACTACCAATAAGAATGTCAAAAGAGTTCATTAAAATTAGATGAACTGGATCAGGAAGCTTAGGTAAGAAATTTTTAATAGTAATTATTTTTATGGCTATATTTGCTTTATTGTTTTTTGGTGTAGATATTGTAATCCAACACTTATTTAGATTAATAAAAGCAATTTAATTAGGAGAGATAAATATATGACTTATGAAGAAATTAAAAAACTAGAAGATGAGATTTTAGAAGCTAAAGGACAATGATTTGTTATTTCTTGTCAAACAGGTCATGAAGAAAAAGTTCTAGGTGATCTTCAACAAAAAATAAAATCAGCAAACATTGAAGATGAAGTTTTTTCAATTAAAATTTCAAAAGCTAATTTAGTAAGTAAATCTGGAAAAGAATCAGTTAAAAATAAATTCCCTGGTTATATTTTTATTAATATGGTTATGAGTGAAAAAGCTTGATTTTTAATTAGAAACACTCCAGGAGTAACTGGATTTATTGGATCAAGTGGGCGTGGAGCTAAACCTTCTCCTTTAACTATTGAAGAAACTTTAAATATGTTAGTACCAAATCTTGGTGAAATTGAACAAACTCATGAACAAGAAGTTGAAGAAGAAAAAGCTAAAAATGAAGCTGTTGTTAAAAAAGAATTATATACAGCTAACTTTAAAATCGGAGATATTGTTAGAGTTAAATCAGGTATTCATGAAAATGAAGAAGGTACTGTTAAAGATATGGATTATTCTAAAGGTGTAGCTTTTGTTTCTATTGAAATGTTTGGAAGATGAACAACTTTAGAAGTTTCATTTAAAAATGTTGAACCTATTAAAGAATATTAATCTAAAAAAAATAAATATAATTAAAACTAGTTTAAAAACTAGTTTTTTTTATTTTTAATTAAATAAAAACACAAAATTTATTTTTTAATTAAATTTATAAATATAAATGTGTATAACATTAAAAAAAAGCCTATTTAAAAGACTTTTTTAAATACTTTCTAAAAATTTAATTTATGTTTTTTAATTTATTTTTAAATAAAAAAACACTAAGTATTTGCAATTCTAAAAAACTTTATGGTATTATACCTATTAATATAGAATAAACAACTTGAAAGTGAAATATTATTAATATGGAAGTTAAATAATTTTTTAAAATTTATTTTTATTTTGGCTTAGTAATATTTTTTGGTTGATGTTAATAATTAAAAAGTTATAACGTTTTATTCATATTGAGATTAAATATCTCTTTTTTTTATTCAAAATCATATATTACATATTCATTAAGGAGTGTTACTTATGGCTAAAATAAATTTTAAAAAATACGTATGACATAAATATGCTATATCTGCTGGTTTAATTATTGCTGCAACTGCTACTATTCTAGGTTCTGCTTACAAGTACTCAACAACTTCTGTTGAAAAGCTTGGTCGTAAAAATTTTAGTGATAAAGAATCTTTTAAAAATGCCTTTATTGATCCTAACACTTTACCTGTAACTCAATTTTCTGAAATTCATAATAATAAATTTAAGGTCGATTATGATCCAGTAAAAAATGTTGTTAAGTTAAATGGAAAAGAAATGACTGTTGAAAAATATTTAGATGAATATTATAAAAAATATCACGCTTTACCATACTTAAATATTAGATATGGATCATTTAATTTCTATAACCAATACATAGAAGCTGTTAGTCCACAAGAATTTTACAAATTTACTCAATGATTTATGAAAAACGTTTCTTGAGGTCCTGAAATCATTACCTTAAAATCATTTTCAATCGTTAAAGGTGTTGAAATGAATGGTAATAGTATTACTTTAGGTGCTCATAGTAACAAAAACAAAGAAGATACTACAATTAAGTTTTATCCAGATGCCTTTTTTGGAACATTACCAATTTATTCTAATTTAAGTGGTAGAGGTAATGCTCATGAATCATTAACATATAAGTTAAACCAACAAGTTTTAACTCAAAAAGATTTAGAAAGTTTTTTAACTAACATTAGTAACTATAACTCACTAGCTAATTTATCACAACAAACAATTGATAAATCATACTTTAGAGGAATTACTAACGTTAGTTTTTTAAAAGGTCAAAAAGTATTTGCTTATAAACAAGCTGGTTGACAAAATAAATTTTCTAAAACTTATTCAGAATTAGAAAAGAAAAGATTAGAACACAAATCAGATTATTTATTTATTGTTTCTGCTAATAGTTTAGATGAAGCTCGTAAGAAATTAGAATCTAAATTTAATGAATATAAGAAAAATGACCCACACAAATTCTTAGATAATATTACTCCATCAAGTGTAAAACTAGAAGAAAAAATTATTGATAAGGCTGAAGTAAAACAAGAACTACAGACTCTAAAAGATAATAAAAAAATCATTGATAAAGAATTAGTAATTACATTTAATGATAAGTCTACTTACAGTATTCACAATTCTCTTTTAGATGTTTTAACTGAGCAAAAAACGCCCGATAATAAAACAAATTATGTTTCACTAAAAAATTACTTTGAGTTTTCTAAATTTAAACAAGCACTTAAAGACAAAATAAAAAACTTAGAATCTCAAATTAATGAGTTAATTAAAGCAAAACATAAAGATACAAGCAGTTTAAGTGAAGTTTATAAAGAGCTTAAATCATTTGCTGACCTATTGAATGATAAAGAAAAACAAACTGATAAATTATCAGAAGATCTTAAAAGTGCTGATAAAAAAGTATTTGAAATAGAAACTAAATTAGCAAAAATTCTAGGTCAAAATACTAATAATAAGAAGTTTATAGAAAAAGAATATTACGATAGTGATATTGCTTATTCAACACCTGAATTAATTTCTTTAGAAACTTTAGTTGAACAGTCTAATGAAAAAAGATTGAGTTGAAGAGATTTTTATAATCTAGATCAATTTATTTCTGATAGACAAAATATTTTAAAAGGGGCTACTACTTTTTTTGTATACTCACAATATGTTAAAGATTCACAAAAATCTGATGACGTTAAGTATGAAGAATTAAAAAACGAAAACGAGTTAATTGTTGCTGGTTCTAAAGTTGAACTTGTTGACATATTAACCAAAAAAGGTATTATAGAGCCTAAAGCTAGTCAAGAGCAAATTAATAAGCTGGTTTTTAAATCAGATTTAGCTGATCTTAAAAAAGAAGGTAAAAAATTATTAGTTACATTAAAAAATGTAGAAAATGGAAGTTCATCAAATAATCAAACTGCTTTTGGTAATAAAGTAGTAAAAGTTTCAATTGATGCTCAAGCAAAAAGTGATGTAATTAGAGCTGCTAATGATTTATTTAGTGTATTAGGTTACAAGAAAATGGTTTCACCAAGTGTTTTAAAAGAAGAAAGTGATTTAAGAAATCCAGTAACTAATGAAATTGAAAAAACCTTTAACGTTTATGCAGATGCTTATGAAAATTTAATTGATGAATTACTAGAAAAAGTCCCCCACGCTGCACAATGACTAGAAGGCCCCCACATCAAAAAAACAATTGATGAAAATGGTGTAATGCAATACAAATTAGAAAATGGTAAATATCTAGGATTTACAAAAGATGATCGTATTGGATTATGAGCCATTTTAAAAATGTCAGATAAGAATTTTAAAGGTATATCAACAGACTTTCTAAAGTTTGTTGGAGCTCACGAATATGGACACCACATTACTTTAAATGGTGCTCATGATCTAGGAAATAAAGGCAGTGATCCAATTTTTATTAGCGCCTTAACTCCTGGAGGAACTCCAAATATTAATAACTATTACAGTAGGGATGCTGTTGATTTATTTTTAAAAGCCCGTACTCATATTGAACTAGAAACTAAACGTCTTTTAGATCAATTTGGTGTAATTAAAGACTACGGGGAATACGCTGTATTTAATTTTGCTAAAAAAACTAAAGATGGAAAGATTACTTTCAGTACTAAAAAAGATGAAAATGCTTTAGAAAAAGATTCTGATATTTGAGGAGTAGACATTGAAAATCCAAGTATTAGAGATGCTTTCAGTAATAAAAAGAGAAGATTTTTACAAGATTTCGCAGGATTTTTAGAAGCAGTAAAAGAGCGCCAAAAAGAAAGTGGATTGACTAGTGATGATGATAAAAAATGATTAAGTCCATTCGATCTATGGGTTGCTAACGCAATTGACTACTATTCAGGTACATTAAATCCAACTGTTAACAGTTCTAAACAAGAAAATCAAGTAGTTAAGTATATGTATAAAGATGAGAAAACTGGAAAATTAAAATTTCAGCCAGCTTCATTAAAAATGCTAAAAGGAATAATTAAAGATGGTTTAGGAAAACCTATAGATTTTACTGAATCTGGAGATCCAAAAATTGTTGAAGGAGAAAAGGACAAGGAAGGTAAATATACCAAAGTTACAAAAGTTTTAATTCATAACAAGGATGGATCTCCGATTGTTAATGTTCCACTTAATGAAGAACTAAACAAGGATGATACAGATCATGCTAGAACTATTGACTTTGTTAACGAAAGCATAAAAGTTGTTGAAAAAACAATCAAATCTTTAGTCGTTGATAAGTATACAATAAATGGATGAGATAAAAACGACACACGTCTTAGTTTAGATGCAAAAATAGATATCAACTATCCAACCCTTAAAGAAATTTTTGGAAGTAGATTACCAGGTGAAGTAAATGAAATGTTTAAGAAAATTTATGGTAATTATGTTTCTAATAGAGATGTTGAAAAAGGTTCATACAAAAGTAATGGTACTAATTCTGCAAAGGTTAAATATTACAACCTAGATGGTAGTGAAACCACCGCGAATGAAAAGTACAAAAACCAACAATCTAGTTTAATATATGCAAACCCTAAAAATTCTAATACAGATTCTAATAATGGTCAAGTTAGTTTTGACTCATTACTAAAAACTTTATTTACAGCTGGCACAACAGCTAATAATCCAACTAATGCTGGATCAGGACAAGTGTTATGAATGGGCAAGGATAAAATGTATATGCCTAATGTTAAACTACAAGATTCATACACAGATTTGTATTTTTTAAGCAAATTACCAAAAGAATATGAAAAAATATTTAATGCTAAAAAAGTATTGAAATGAATGTCTGCCTACACACCAACTTTTATCTCAAATAAATTGAACCAAAATCCTATTTGAAATATGATGGATAAATCTGGAAAAATAATGAGTTTTGACAATGCAACACAAAATCTGTCAGGCATTAGTAAGTTAGAACTAAATTATTCTAACGGACTAAAAACTCTTGATTACAACATTTTAAATGGTTTATTTGGTTCACTTCTTAACCTTAAAGGCAATAAACTAGAATTTAATGATGCTGAAAAATGGTTAGAATTTGTAAATGTAGATTTAACAAAAGCTAAATATAGTGATTCTGATAATGCAGTTAATTGAGATAAGAAATATGTTGAAACAAAAGTTGATATCAATGAATTTAAAAAGAATTATAAGACCCATGTTTTAGATAAGCTTGATAAAACACCAGGAATGAATTCAAACCAAAAAGAAGCATTTAAAAAATTCTATGAAAAAGCTAATAATGATAAAACAGATCAACTTTGAGCTAATGAAATAATGCGTAGATTTAGTTCTTCATATTTTGCAATGTTTAATAGTGCACTTTCAATAGAACAAATAGAAAAAAAAGAAGAATTAGGATGAATTTTTGACTCAATTCATGGATATGGTGAATTTAAAAAATCTGAGTTTAAGCAAAAAGGTGCTGATGAAAATAAATGAGAAATTGGTGTTAAAGATTTATTGAAAGCGTATAAAGAACTTGCTGAAGATTTAAAGGTCGACTTTAAACAATTTAACTTAGTTGATTCATTGGTTTTTGATGGAAAAATACAATTATATACTGATCAAACAAATAATCATATTGCAAACCAAAAATTCGATTTACTAAGTATCTTTTCATCACTAGCTACTGCTCAATTCCACACTTCTCCATCTAAAGATGTTCTAGAATACTTCTATAAGAAAACTGAACGTAAATTCAATGAATTATTCTCAGATTATACTTATAGTTTTGCTGAAGTAATTAACCGTGATAACTTACAAATTACTTATTCACCAAGCAATCATGACTTTGGAAATATGCCAAGCTTTTTATCAAACATTAGTGAAGCTACAACTGGATTAGAGTATGTTGTTGATGGAACTACAACTGCTAAATGAAAGAAAAAAGCAATTAAAATTAATGATCGTGATGGAAGAAATGGTATTGTTAATGCAATTTTAGATTATGAAAAACTAGTTGATAATGAAGCAAAAAATAAAGCTGAAGCATTAAATACTAGATATAAAAAATCTAAATTAGCTAGCCAATCAAATCTAAGTGATGATGCAAACTACAATAACAGTTATTTTGGAGAATTCCAATCAATAAATAACGGTTGATTTAAAGATAGATGATATCGTGACTTTTTAGATTTCAAACTTTATGATGATGATGGAAAACCAATAAAAGATGACGCAATTAGAATTAAAGATCTAGAAGGCAAAAAAGTTGATTCAAGAGTTAATGCTTATTGACAATTCTACATTCAATCTCAAGGTGTTGGAAAACGTAACATTAGTGGTATTTGAAGAGATGCAACAAAAGATGCAGTTGCTATGTTTGGATATCTATCAAGTGATGTTGCAAATAAAGCTAATTACTTAGCATTTAAAAACCAAGATACTGGAGAAATCAAAACAGTAAAAATTAATAAACAGTTTAGTAGTAATATGTTTTATTACAAAACTCAAAACATTGAAAATGAAAAGAAATATGAAGCTGCAAAAACTGATGAACAAAGAAATGCTATTCGTCATACTTTAGCTCAAGAAAAATACAACTATAAAGATACTAATGGTCAACATAGTGGAACTGGTTTTGTTTCATGAGTTAGTGATTATGCAATTATGTCTAAATATCAAAATGCATTACTAACACCAGGACAAAAATATAGTGTGTACTTTTCAAGTGATGAAAAAGGAACTAAAGATATTATTAAAACTGATCTTGGTAACTTTGAATCAATTGCTGAAAATGGAAAAACATTCTCACAAGCACCAATTAGAATGCAAAGAAGTAAAGATCCAGTTAAAGTTGATGCTGATGGATTTAAACATTATGAAAACACACTTTATGTTTATGATCAATTTAATGGAGTTAAATAGGAGGGTTTATGAAAAAATTAACTAAATTTTTAATCATATTTGGTAGTTCAGCTTTAGGTGTTACTGCTATAAGTGTGCCTTTGATCATAGCTAATCAAAAATCTCAAAAACAAGCTATAAACTATGATTTAGGATTAGTAGCTGAACCAATTAACTCTTTAAACTACATTAAATTTGCATCAGTTAGTAAAGTGTTACCTTCATTAGTTGAAGCTCCATTAAAAGCTGGACCTAGTGAAAATTTAAAAAGAATTTTATCTATTCCTGAAATTCCAATGGGAGCTTATACAAATGATGTAAGACTAACTTCAGAAGATGTTTCAAAAGGAATTACAAGTATTGATAAATATTATTCAACTAAAGAACCAAGTAGTAGTCCAACAAGTAGATTTTATGCACTAGATAATTTTGGAAATACTACTGGAACTTTAAGTGCAGATAAAAGTACTTATCATCCTGTAAGTATTTTAGAAAGTAATAATAAGATTCAATCGGCAAATATTTTGTTAAATAATGGTCAAAGTAGATGAAGTAATAATGATGAAGTTGTAGCTGATGATTATATTGATGCCCTTCACTATATTTTAGATTTATCAACTGGATCTCAAAGATTAACTAACATATTACAACGTAAATTTGCTAATGCTCAAACTGTTGTTGATTTACAAAATGAATACATTAGAAAATTTGGAGTAACTTATAATAATCCATTTCAATATCCAGAACTAAAAAAGATTGATAATAAATATGTTTATGATGTATTTAATCCAAATTACAAAGACAATTTTTATGCATCTCAAATTGATCACATTTTAAAAAACAGTTCTAAATATAGAAATAAAACAGTTTCTGATGAAGAAAAACAACAAATTATAAAAGAAGAAAAAGAAGTTTTAGATAAATTAAAATCAGCTGTTTTAAAACTAGGTTTATATTCAGGAAGATTATATTGAAATTATTCAAATAGAGAAATTTTAAGTAGCATACCTTATTCTCCTGATTTTGATCCAAATGCTGATGAAACTATAGTAATGCTACCTAATCTAGAACGTTTAAATCCAAATCTAACTAGTGAACAACTTAAAACATTTCCTCAAAGAAAAGCTGTAAAAATTAAAAAATATTTATTTACTGATCCAAGACAAAAATTTAGTAAAGATTTTGATGAACTTTTAAAACAATCAAAAGAATTAAAAGCAAAAGTTTCAGTTAAATATGATGAAAAAAATGTTGATGCTTATAACAAAGAAGTAAATAAGCATTATTCAATTGATACTTTAAAAAATGATTTTGTTGATGGTTTTGATGCTAAAAAATACAGATGACATAGAGAATTAGCTTTAGATGAATATTCTTTAAGAGTTGAATATTCAGCAACTGAACCAACTTCACTTTCAGGTGTTGTTCAAGATATGCTATCAACTTTATTTCCAATTAATAGAAAATTTGTTGAGATAAATGGTGGAATTAATGAATTTGGTTTAACTCAAGAACGCTTTTTAACAAATGGAGCATTTAATTTAGAAGATTCAGTTTTAGGTCCTCAAGGATATTTATTATTAAGAAAAAATCCAAATTACTATTCAGCACCTAAAACTATTTCAAATAAAATTAAGATTTTCTTTAGTTCAAATCCAAACATTAATGCTGCTTTATATGATGATAAATACATTGCAGCAACTAAAATACCAGCTATTAGTCAATTAGCTTATTGAACTAATCAAGACTATAGAAAATATATGAAAAAATCTGCTGGTTTTGGAACAATTGCTTTAGCTTTTAACTTAGATCAAGAAAGATATGAAAAAATAAAAGATGATAAAAATTCTGATTCACGTTTTATATATGATTCTGATTTAAGAAATGCAATTTATTATGCAATTAATCGTGATGAGATGTTAAACATTGTTGGTTGAAACTCATCATATCCAGTTATTACTTGAACTGCTTTTGGTCAAGGTTCTTCATCATTTGGAGATGCTATTGAAGTTGCATTTGATCACGATGAAATGTTTACAAAAGTTGATGCTAAAAAAGCTATACCAGTTCAAAACTATAAACATATAGATCACTTGTCAAAATCATATAATTTTGAACATGTTGATAGAACTGATAAAGGATTTGATCTAGATATTGCAAGAAAATATTTAGAACTATTTAAAAAGAAAAATCCTAACGTTAAATCATTGACTTTAAAATACATTTCAAATTCAACTGATGAACAACAAAATGCTGGAATTGCCTTACAAGATTTCATGAGAAAAGCCTTTGATGGATTTATAGATATTGAAATTAAAAGCTTACCTGAAAACGTGTATGAATATGCAAGAACTAAAGGTGATTTTGATCTATTGTATCGTAACTTTGATGCATTTGGATCTGATGCTTATAGTTATGTAAGAGTGTTTTTCAGAACTGATGGAATTGATAGTAAAAATGCAAAAACTACAGGATTTAGAAACAACCCATCTGGTTCATTTACTTATGAAAAATACTTTAGTAGTTATGGTTATAAACTAAACGAAAAAGGACAAGTAGTAATTGATGATAAACATAAAGAAGAAGCCGAAAAATTAAGAAAACGTCTACGTATAAATGATAATTTATGAAAAAAAATCATAGAACTACCATTTAGAAAAGCTGAATACAAAACTGATAATGGTGAAACTAAAAAAGAATCATTAAGTGAATATACAGAACGTGTTAATGCCTTTTTTACAAACCAATATACAGAAAAAGAAATAACTAAAGAAAAATGAACTGAACAAAGTTCATTTGGAATTATTGGAGCTTTAGAAAAAATTATTCGTGATGCAGCTCCAGTTGTTCCTTTAATGGAAGTTGATACTTATTGAGAAATTTCAAGAGTAAATGGAACTGATAATTTATTTACTTATTCATTACAATTTGCATATGATACAGCTTTCCCACCAAGTCCAAAATTACCAACTGATATTAAGGAGGATGAATAATGAAATCAAAAACAACATCTAATTTTGTTAATGATTTATCTACATTACCAAAAAATGCAATAGAGCATAAACAATATGTAGATTTTAGTAATAAAATAAAATATCAATTTGCTTGACATAAACGTATTTTTAATATTAAAACACCTTGAATTTCATCTTTATTAAGAACAATTTGAGTGTTTGTTGAGTTTTTAATTGTTGCTTTTATTGTTATTACTGCTACATTCTTTTTAATTAACTTAGTACCAGGTGGAACTGGATTAACTGCTGGACTTGATGAAGCAGCTAAAGCTGCTGTTGAAGAACATTATGGTTTAAATCAACCATTACTTGTTAGATATGGAATTTATTTATATAACATCTTACATTTAGATTTTGGAATTAGTTTATCAGTGTTTCCTGGTGAAAAAATTAATGACTTTGTTTGAGTAAGATTTTATAAAAGCTTTTTAATAGGTATATTTTCAGTTATGTTAACTTTATTAATTGGTATACCTTTAGGAGTTTATGTTGGAATGAATCCAGATAAGCTTCCAGATCATATAGCAACTGTATTAGTATCAATCTTTTCATCAATTCCATCATTAGTGTTTGCTTTATGGTTATTGTTATTAGGTCGATCAGCTAATATTCCATATATATTTGATCAAGCTAATTTAGCTTCATATATACTTCCTGGATTTTCACTATCTTTAGGTTCGATTATTGTTTATATTAAATACATTAGAACTGAATTAAATAGAGAATTAAACTCTCAACACTGTAAATTTATTTACTTAAAAGGAATTTCTAAACGTAGATTTGTTTGAACTCATGCTTTAAAACCTGCACTATTTCCAATAGCAACATTTTTCCCAGTAGTAATTTTTGGAAGTTTTATTGGTTCATTATTTATAGAACAAATTTTCTTTATTACTGGATCTGGTGGGTTGTTATTAAATGCAATTACTTCAAAAGACTTTAACATTATTTTATTTATGGTTACTCTATTTTCACTACTAACTATTTTGTCATATACATGTCGTGATGCTTTATATAAAGTAATTGATCCAAGAGTAAGAAAGAGAGCTTAAAATGTTTAAATTATCTGAATCATTTAAATCATGACATCAACGTAAAAAAAGAGCTGAATTAAGTCCAACTAATATAAGCGGAGCAAATTTAGCACCAAACAGAATTTTACGCCCTTTAGCTTATCAACAATGACAACTAGTTGGAAACATATTAGAGTTTAGTGAAACAAGTAAAATGCATAGTCAAAAAAATGGTTTTGTTGAATTCTTTTATAGATTTTCTCGATCATTTGCTGGAGTATTTGGATTTGTTATTTTAGCAAGTTTAATCATATTAGCTTTAATCATTCCTTTAACTACTAAAGATCCTTTAATTATTAATGTTGAAGATAAAAACCTAACATTTTTTACTAATGGTCATATTTTAGGAACTGATGCATTAGGTAGAGATTTATGAGCACGTTTATGACACGGATTAAGATATTCATTAACTTTATCTGTTGTTGCTACTTTTATTCAAGTACTTATAGGTTTAATTATTGGAATTATGATGGGTCATTTTAGAATATTTGATAAATTTATGACTTTTATAATTAAGATCATTTCAAACGTTCCATCAATTATTATTCTTATTACAATTACAATTATTATTAAACCTACATTTTGAGTTATGGTATTTGCTTTATCATTTACTTCTTGAACTGGAATTGCAAACCAAATGCGTTCACAAGTTTTAAGAGCAAAATCATTTGAATGAGTAAGTGCATCAAAAGTTTTAGGAACTCCAACTTATAAAGTTTTAGCTAATTATCTACCAGTTTTAATTCCTTTACTAATTACTGAAATTGTTTTTCACATTCCTGGAATTATTCTTTCTGAAACTTCATTAGCTTTTATTGGATTATCAATTCCAAATGTTGCAACTTTAGGTAATTTAATTAGTGATGGTTCAAAAATCTTTACTGTATTTCCACGTTATGTTTTAATTCCTTCATTTATGTTAATTTTAGTAACTACTTCTATTCAATTAATGGCTAATTCTGTACAAGATACTTTATTAAGACAAAGATAGGATCAATATGAAAACACAAATTAAAAACGCCCAAGGATATAGTAAAAAGTTTAAAACACCACTTGTTTATAACAATATGCCAGCTCCTTTAGATTTATTTGAAATTAAAGAAAATAATAAGTCTTTTTTACAATCATTTACTAATTATTGACAACATAAAATTAATGTAATTAAAAATCTTTTTAATAAAAAAGATCAACAAAGTGTTGATATATTTAAAGATGTTGAACAAAAAGTAGTATTTGGCAAATTAACTAATGTTGCTGCTCATATTGATGATGTTTATTTAACTTTTAAAAACCCAGCTAATCCTAGAGAAAAAAATGTAGTTTTACGTGGTCCTAGTTTAAGAATTTATGAAGGTAAAGTTCATGCTTTAATTGGAGAATCTGGATCTGGAAAATCTGTGATTACTTCTTTATTGTATGGATTAAGTGGAACTAATTCTATTATTGAATCTGGTAGTGTTAAGTTATATGGATTAGAAGTTCATAACTTTAATGAATATCAATGAGAACAATCAAAATTACGTGGTCGTATTGTTTCAGCAGTTTTTCAAAACCCTTTATCTATATTAGATCCAACAATGAAAATTGGAAATCAAATTATGGAAGGAATGCTAGTTAATAAAATTGTTGAAAATAAAAAACAAGCTTATGAACAAGCTTTAAAATATTTAGAATTAACTAAAATTTATAATCCTAAAGTAATTATGAATAAATATCCTCACGAACTATCTGGAGGTATGATTCAACGTGTTGCAATTGCATGTATTATTTCATTAAAACCAAAAATTTTAGTAATGGATGAACCAACAACAGCACTTGATCCAACAGTTCAAGCTTTAGTTTTAGATGTTATTAGAGAATTACAAGAACAATTTAAAATAGCAATTGCTTTTATTACTCACGATTTAGGAGTAGTTGCTTCAATTGCTGATTTTATTAATATTATGTATGCTGGTCAAATAGTTGAATCAGGTACTAAAGAAGAGATTTTATTACATCCTCAACATCCTTATACTTGAGGTTTAATTACTTCAATGCCAGATTATAATAAAGGTGAAAAATTACAAGTTATTCGTGGATCAGTTCCAGCTAGTTTAAATAAAATAGAAGGTGATGCTTTTGCTATTCGTAATGACTATGCATTAGATATTGACTTTTTTGAAGAACCTCCTGTTTATCAAATTTCACCAACTCACTTTGTAAAAAGTAATTTATTAGGATCACAAGCTCCTAAATATACTCCGCCAAAAACTATTTTAAATTTATGAAAAAAATACGATAAAATACTTCATGATTTATATGAAGATGATATTTATGTAACTGATGAAGTTTATAAAGATTATCAAATGAAATCTGAAGCTCAAAATAAAAAAGTTTCACTAAAAATCAAACAAAACAATGAATTATCAGAAAAACAAAATGAACAAAACAATCAATTATTAGAAAACAACAAATTAAAGAAAGATTATAATGGATAAATATTATATTGAAAAACGACCATTTAAAAAACCTTTATATCGTCAAGTGAGAAAAGGTACAACACAAATGCTTGATGCATATAAAAATAGAAAAACAGTTGTTGAGATTCGTAATTTAGATATTGTTTATGGATTTGGTGCAAAAGAATTTACTGCTATTAAAGATTTAAATTTAAATGTTTATGATGGAGAAGTTCTAGGTTTAGTTGGTGAATCTGGATCTGGTAAATCAACAATTGGAAGAAGTATAATTGGTTTAACTCCTCATAATTTTGGTCAAATTAAAATATTAGATCGAATCATTCCAAAAAATATTGAAAAAGGAAATAAATTTAGTAAAAATCATAAAGACGTTATTAATTTTATGGTTAATAAGGTCCAAATGATCTTTCAAGATCCAACTAACTCACTTAACCCTTTTAAAGATGTTAAAACTGTAGTTGGTGAAGGGTTATCAAACACTAAGAATGCAAAATTAATTTATATTACAGATTTTGATGAAAAAGTTTATAACAATATCGTTAGTCAGATTAAAACAACTGATAAATTGACTAACAAAATATTTGATTATGTTGATCAGATGACTAAGTTAACATATACTTTAGAAAACTCTTATAAAATAGTATATGAAGACTTATTAAAAGTAATTGAAGAATTAAAAACAATCGATAATAAATTGTATACTTCTATTTCTAACAAGTTAAATGAATCAAAATTACAAAGACAAACTTTAGTTAAATTAAGTGAAAAAGAATGTAAACATCGATTAATTGTAGATATTTTAAAACAAGTTGGACTTGATGAAAGTGTATTATCTCGTTATCCTTTAGAGTTTTCTGGAGGTCAACAACAACGTTTAGGTATTTGTAGATCTGTTGTTTTACGTCCTAAGTTATTAATTGCTGATGAACCTATTTCAGCACTTGATGTTTCTATTCAAGCCCAAGTTATTAATATTTTTAATGAGTTAAAGAAAAAATATAATTTAACTATATTATTTATTGCTCACGATTTAAGAATGGTTGAATATATTTCAGATAGAATTGCTGTAATTAATAAAGGTGTTTTATTAGAAATAGGACCAACTGATGAAATTATTAATAACCCTTATCATCCTTATACTAGAAGTTTATTAGATGCAGTTCCTTCAATTGAAAATGAAAAAGGTTCTTTAATTGGATCTATTTATGATCATAATGTTCATAATTATGATGAAAAAAACCAACCTATTTGACATCATGTAGGAAACAATCACTTTGTTTTAGCAACTGATAAAGAATTAGAAGTATATAAATTCGAAAATCAAAAACTAAGTAAATAAATATAATAAAAAGCTAGCTTTAAAAGCTAGCTTTTTTTAAAATAAGAATCAATTTAATTAATAATTATTTTAATAAAACATATAAATTGAAAACAATTCTATAAATAATAAAATGACTATTTATAAAATAAAAAGGCCTAGTTAGCCGACTAGACCTAAAAACTTTTTAATAAAAACCTAAATCGACATAATATCGATGGGGCAATTTTATAGTAACATTGATTTTTAAATATTGCAATACCTTTTTTAAAATTTTTTAAAAAATAATCAAATCATATAAAAACAACAACTCTATAAAAGAGTTGTTGTTTTGGTTCAATCTCCGTCTTTCGGGATCTCTTGTCACCCAGGGCCAGCAAGAACCACACTGCCAATCTTATAAATATAAACAATATTTATATAATGAATATAACATAATCTAGTTATAGTTATCAATAACAACAAACTAATACTTTTTTAAAATATTTACAAAATTAATACATAACTATAAAAATTAAAATATTTTTACAATTTAAAAATAATATCAAAATGTTTTTTAATAAATTTATTATTTTAAAAAATTCTAATTAGTATTAAGATAAAACTATAAAAGGAATTAAAAAATAAGCTATGAGTATTAGAAAGTATAATAACCCAGCTATAATTCATAAAGAAAAAAATGTTAGTAGAAAAAGTTCTAATTGACTAAAAGCAGCTTGTGCTTTTGCAAATATGAATGGTGGTACTTTAATATTTGGAATTAAAAACAGTTTAATAGTTGGATTAAAAAATATTGATTCTGATTATAACTATATTAATGAACAAATAACAAAACTAATAGAACCAAAAATTAGTTTTAATATAGAAATTAAAACTTATGAAGATAAACAATATATAGAAGTTAATGTTTTTAAAACAAATAATCAAATTTATACTTGTAATATAGATCAAGTTAAAAATGTTTATTTAAAAACTAAAAGACAAATATTTATAGCCAATTCTTTTCAACTACAAGATCTAGTTTTAAAACAACAAAACACAACTTATGATGCATTACAACTTAACATTAAAAAAGAAAATGCTAGTTTTACTAAACTAAGATCTATTTATTATCAATTAAAAAAGAAAAACATTAATATACAAACTTTAAAACTTATTGATAAAGATTATTTAACTAATGCTGGAGCTTTATTTAGTGATGGGTGTTTAGTATATCAGTCAAAGATTCTAGCTACTAAATGATTAGGAGTTGATAAAACTTCTAAAGTAGTTAATCATATAGAGTTTCAAGGAGATCTTTTATATTTATTTAAATCAGCTAAAAAGTTTATTAAAAAGAACTCTAATTTAGTGTGACTAACTAGAGATTATGACAGAATAGGTTTACCTGATTATCCTAGTCAAGCTATAAATGAATCTATTATTAATGCTTTAATACATAGAGATTATAAAACTATTGGATCTGAAATTCATATAGATATGTATGATAATAGAATAGAAATTTATTCTCCTGGTGGAATGTATGATGCTAGTTTAATTCAAGAACAAAATGTTTTTAAACTAGAAAAACAAATTAGAAACCCAATACTAGCTAATGTATTTTTTCATTTAGGTTTAACTAAAAATAATACAACTGGATTAAAAACTATAATAAATGATTATAAAAATCAGTTTCACTATAATAAAAAACTAAAACCTAAGTTCTTTTCAACAAACTCTAGTTTTGTAGTTACTTTGTATAATTTAAATTACAATAGACAATAATAATAAAAAGCAAGACAATGTCTTGCTTTTGTTTTGGATTAATAGTGTTGTTACTTTTGAGCTTCACTAATGAATTGTTTAATTCCTGCAATTACTTTTTTTATTTTTATAATTTCTTTATCAAATTCTTTTTCTTTGTTAAATGCTTCTTCATCTAAATCTAGTAATCCATATTCAAGATCTTCTTCTGCTTCAAAAATAGTTTCTTCAGTTTTTTCTTTTAGTTCAGAAAGTTGTTTTTCAAGTTGAGATTTTTTAGATTCTAATTGAGCTATTTGTTCTTTTGATTCAGTTAACTTTTTAGATAATGTTGATTCCATTTCTTTTGCTTTTTGGATTGATTCTTCTATTGTTTTAACATTATCTTCATACATTTTAGTGTATTCTTTAGTTTTAACTATTTCAGGATTGATCTTTATTAACTCTGCTGCAACAGATTCTTTTTCCTTTTTAACAGCATCTAATTCTCTTTTTTCTATAGGAAGAGTTTGTTCAGCAATTTTAATAGCTATTTTTTTAATAATTAGTTCATCAAGTTCTTTATGTTTTTGTGTTTCTAATTCTTGTTTTAGTTTTTTTAATTGACGTTCTTTTTCTTTAATTTCCTTTAATTCAGTTTTAGTTTTTTCAATAACTTTATATCTGAATCCTTCTTTATCATTAAAGTTGTAGTAGAACTCGTATGAAAAGTCATTTGTATTATTAGCGTCACTTATAATATTGTTTAATTTTTTATCTTCAGCTTCAACTTTTTCTACTTCTTTGGCTTTTTCACCGATTAATTTATCATAACTTTTTGTTGTTTCATCAATAGTTTTATAAAGAGCGTTTGCAGATGTAACTAATCCTTCTTTATCTTCAATATGTTTATCTAATTTAGCTATTTTATCATCTAGTTGTTTTGCTTTATTAACTTCCTTATCAAATTCTTTTTCTTTTGATTTATATTCTTTAACTAGTTCTCTAGCATCTTCTAATGTTTCTTCTAATGCTTTTAAAAATTCTTTAGCTTGATTGGCATTATTTTGAACATCATTTTTTACTAGATCTTTTTTAATTTCAATAATTTTATCTTCTGCTTCTTTTATATTTTGATCTAGAGATTTTTGAGTTTTTTCAAAGTTATTTTTAGTTTCTTTTATAGTCTCATTAGTTTCAAATTCTAGAATTCTTCCTTTAGTATCAATTTCTTTTACAGCTTCAGCTTTTCTTGTTTCAAGTTCTTTTACTATTTTTTCTAATTCAACAGCAGCTTTACTATGAACATTTACATTTTGTTTTTCTACATCTTTTAGATATTTTTTAACAATAGCGTCTAATCGTGCGTTTTCATCAGCTATGTTTTTTTCAGTTAGATGGAAATAAATATCTAAACCAGAAGGATCGTTTTTAGCTGAAAAGATCTCTTCAATTCTTCTTTTAAATATTTCTTTGCTAAAAGGTAGATGTTGTTTTCTATTTGATGCAAGATATTCTTCAACTCATTCTTTTAAACGTTTTTCTTCACGTTCTATATCTTCAGGAGTTGGATTTAAGTTGATATCATCACCAGTTACACTATCTCTTCAAATCTTTGCTTTGTAGTCTTTAACTAAAGCTTCATATTCTTTTTTATGTTTAGAAATAAAGTCTTTAAATGTTTTTTCATTGGCTTTTTGAATTTTGTCTAGTAATATTTTAGTTCATTCATCTAAAATGGCATCAGCTCTTTTAACCGCATCTTTATCATAATGAGTTGTGATATCTAATCCTGTTGGACTATCTCTTCAAATCTTTGCTTTATAGTCTTTAACTAAAGCCTCATATTCTTTTTTATGTTTAGAAATAAAGTCTTTTAATTCTTTTTCGTTATCTTTTTTATTTTTTTCTAGAATTTTTTTAACTTTATCAGCTAATCTTTTTTCTTCTTTTTCTAGTTGTTCTTTAGTTGGATAAAGTTGAATATCTTCTCCAGTTACATTATCTCTAAACACACTGTTTCAATTAACAGTTGTTGATGGTTTAGCAGGAGGAGTTACAGGAGGTTTACCATCACCTGGTTTCATTTCACCTGGTTTAGCTGGTTCACCTGGTTTTGTTTCACCTGGTTTAGTTGGTTGACCTGGTTTTCCTTCACCTGGTTTTCCTTCACCTGGTTTTCCTTCACCAGGTTTTTTTGGATCACTAGGATCATTAGTATTAGTAGGTTCTACTTTATTTTCTGGTTTTGCAGGTTTATTACATGCAACTACTAAAGCACCACCACTTGCACTAATCATTAGAGAACCTAATATTGTTAATAATTTCTTCATATATATTCACACCTATAAATTAAAAAAAATTTAATACTCGCTTTTAGCGTTTGTATGATATAATTTTATATTTACAAAAATTCTAAAAATGGACTTTACAAAAAAAAAAAAAAAGCAAACAATTTTGCAGTTGCAAAAATAGTTATTTTGCTTTTTTAGGTTGTTTATTTATTATTTTAATTACTATTTTAATGACATTACACAATAGTTGTAAATCTTATTAAAATGTAACATTTAGAATTTAAGACCTGTACCACTACTGTTAATTAAATTTTATAGGCGGAATAAGTTAATTATAATTATTATGTTTTTAAAGGTTGTTGTGATATAGGTTAGTGTTTTTTTTAATATGTTATTTGTTGTTTTTTAAAAATACAAAATTAATTTATGTGTTTACTTGTATAGTAGATATTTTCTAATTTGTTAATATTAATGTCTTTTAAGAGTTTTAAGAAGATCTTCTAATCAGTAATTTCACATCTCATATTTTCAGAATTCTTTACTATTCTTTAGATCCTTAATACTGTCTTTATAATTTCTTAAATTACTTTCAACATCTGTTATTACACTTTCCAAGCTATTTCCAGATCCAGTTAGTTCTTCTACCTTTTTATTGATATTAGTAATTATTTCATTAAATCTTTCTTTTTCATGCTTTCATTCATTTACTTCTTTACTTGTATCTAATGTTTTAAAGTAATCTTCAGTTGCATTACTTGCATTAGTTAAAAATTCTTTATCTTTAGCTTCTTGGAATAATTTTTCAGCTAAAGGTTTTAATTCTTTTTCTAATGAATCACTAAAGTTTACAAGTTCATGTAAAACTTCTGCTTCTTCTTTATCTTTAGCTTTTTCTTTTGCTATTTTTTGAATCTTTTCCCATCTAATTTTTGCATCTTTTACTTGATCTGCAATTTTATCATCAAATAAATCTGCAACTAAACTAGAAGAGCTGTCTTTAAAGAATTTATAATGTTTATTATTTTGTATAACCACTGTGTCTAAAGCTAAATCAATATCTTCACCAGTTACACTATCTCTTCAAATCTTTGCTTTGTAGTCTTTAACTAAAGCTTCATATTCTTTTTTATGTTTAGAAATAAAGTCTTTAAATGTTTTTTCATTGGCTTTTTGAATTTTGTCTAGTAATATTTTAGTTCATTCATCTAAAATGGCATCAGCTCTTTTAACCGCATCTTTATCATAATGAGTTGTGATATCTAATCCTGTTGGACTATCTCTTCAAATCTTTGCTTTATAGTCTTTAACTAAAGCCTCATATTCTTTTTTATGTTTAGAAATAAAGTCTTTTAATTCTTTTTCGTTATCTTTTTTATTTTTTTCTAGAATTTTTTTAACTTTATCAGCTAATCTTTTTTCTTCTTTTTCTAGTTGTTCTTTAGTTGGATAAAGTTGAATATCTTCTCCAGTTACATTATCTCTAAACACACTGTTTCAATTAACAGTTGTTGATGGTTTAGCAGGAGGAGTTACAGGAGGTTTACCATCACCTGGTTTCATTTCACCTGGTTTAGCTGGTTCACCTGGTTTTGTTTCACCTGGTTTAGTTGGTTGACCTGGTTTTCCTTCACCTGGTTTTCCTTCACCTGGTTTTCCTTCACCAGGTTTTTTTGGATCACTAGGATCATTAGTATTAGTAGGTTCTACTTTATTTTCTGGTTTTGCAGGTTTATTACATGCAACTACTAAAGCACCACCACTTGCACTAATCATTAGAGAACCTAATATTGTTAATAATTTCTTCATATATATTCACACCTATAATTTAAAAAATTTATACTCGTTTTTTGAGTTTTCATAATATAATGATAAATTTATATTCTTTCAAAATGGAAAAATTGCAAAAAAAAAAAAGCAAACAAACCCTATGCACATCGTACTTTTTAGCTTGTTAGCTTTTAAAATTAAATATTATTTAACAATAATTTCTTTATTTTCTAGTTTTTGTTTACTAATTGAGATTCTTTTATAAATAAGTTTATTTAAATAATAAGAAAATATATAACCACCAATAAACACACTAAATATTCCTATATTTACAAATATGTATTTAATAACACCAATATTATATGGAGAAATAAAACTATAAGGAATTCTATTTTCTCAAATCTTTTCATCTAAACTAATATTTGGTAATAATCTTAATAACAATCATAAAGAATAAAAACATAAAATACTAAATGTTTGTAAAACACCTAATCATACTTGTTTTTTAGTTTTTTGATCATTTAAAGGAAATAAACTAAAATAAGTTATTCAAATAAATGGAATAATTACATGAATTGCTAAAGCTCTATATAAAGTGGGAAAGTCTTTATCATCATTAATAATCGCTTGACCCATAATAAACCCAGCCACGTATAATAAAAAGATAAATATTGATCATGAAGTAAAAGTATATTCAGTATATTTATAAACATATACTTTTTTACTTACAAGCATTCTTGAAAGTTTAAAACTACAAAAGATCATTACAAACACAGCGTATCATTCACTTAAAAAAGTAATATCTTGTAAGAAAATCACATCAGCTGATAATGTTTTTTTATTATAAAAACCAAATGTTTTAGTTATAAAATAAAGAACTAAACAAGAAATAACAAAAAATAATAAGACAAAAGAAATAATTAATTCTAATTTAAAATTTCTTTGCTTTCTAAATTCTTTAAATTGTTTTAGCATCACAACCCCCAAATTTGTCATTAATTTTGTTATTAATTAAAACAATAACTAAATACATTAAAAAATATAAAATAAATGAACCAAAAGACAAACTCATAAAAAGAGCTCATCCAATATTTGATGGTTGTAATGAAGTGTATAAAAACGGTTTATCAATTAAGTTTTCTTGAACATTTGGAACAGTTCTATAAGTAATTCAAGTTATATAACTTAACCCAACAGCTAGTATTCTTCACATTCCAATTAACTGGCTTTTTTTAGAAACGATCACATTTGTTCTAAAAAAGATTAAATATAATAACATACTAATTGGTAGTAAAAAATGAACGTTAATTACTCTTAATAAAGCTGATCAATTACTAATATTTGCTGGTTCTTTAATTAGTGAAATACACACAAAAATAAGTCCTGTTGAAATTAACATACTAATAATGAATAACTCTAATAAATGTGCTTGATAAAGCTGTTTTTTAATAAAACTAAAATATAAACAAATTGCTGCATAAAATGTAGTTATTCATAATCCTCATATAGCAATTGAAGATGAATCTAAAGCTAATATAATATCTAAATTAGTTTGTACTTCAACATATACAACATTAAATGCGTGAGTAATTCAATATAAAAAATTAGTTAGTAAATTAAGAGCTAAGATTATTGAATAAAAAATAGCATCACTCTTAATAGATCTTTTTTGTATTTTCATTTTAACCTCTAATCATAACAATATACTATCAAATATCTTTTTAAATACAAAACATAATTATTTTAACTTATTACTAATAAAAAAAGTGTTATTACTATAACACTTTTATTAACCTATTTTAGTTTTAGTGCTTTCGTCTTCGTGAGGTTTTTTCTTTTTTCTTTTTTTAGTTTGTTTTTCTTGTTCTTTAATGTCATCCATTCTAGCAACAAGTTGTAATAAAACATCTTTTGCAATTATTAAATGTTTTAGTTTTTCAGGATCATTAATTTGTTCAACCATATTATTAAAGTTTTGATTAATTTGATCAATAGTAATTGAAGCAATATCAACATCGTTTTGTAGTTCTTTAATTAGTTGAGTTATAGCTTGTTGATCATTTTCAGGACTAATGATCATTTCAGCTCTTCTTTCTAATTCTAAAACTAACCCTAACATTACATCTCTTTGGATTCTTAAACGTCTTAGTTTTTGTTTATCATCTTTAAAGATTTCTTCTAGTTCATCAAAACGATCATTAATTGCTTTGTTGTTAATATCAGTTGGTTGTAAACCAGTTTCATATAAAATTTCTTCTATATCTTTGTCTGTAATTTCAATTCGTTCTTCACGTTGTTCTTCGTCTTCAACAACTCTTAAAATAACATTAGCTAAACTTTGAACAACTTCATTTGCTATATTAACTTTCATTTTATTAAATAGATCAGTTGCTTGTTCAACATAAATTGCTAATGGGTTATTTTGAGCATATTGTTGTAAATAAATACCACTTTTTAACTTACCAGCAATATCTAAATGTTTAGTTCAATATTTATCAAATGAATCTAAAATAATTTTTCTTTCCATTCCAATAACTACATCATCTGGAATATCTGAAATTCTTGCTTTATATAATTGCATCATAGCATCAGCAATTTCAACAGCTAGATCCATTTTTTCTTTATTATTAAAATCATCAATTCTAAATTTATTTTTAGGAACTAATGTACCATCAATTGCTTCTAGTAATTCTTGTTTATTAATAGTTTTTTCACCATGAACTAAATTAGAATGTTTTTCAATTAATTCATAAGCAGCTGTAATTTGCATTTTTTCAATAACAACACTTAGATCATTTGCTTCTAAAATATCATCTCTTTGAGCATAAATAATTTCACGTTGTTGGGCTAAAATATTATCATAATCTAAAACATTTTTACGTTGATCAAAGTTCATTCCTTCAAGTTTTTTTTGTGCATTTGTTACTGCTCTTGTAAACATTTTAGATTTAATATAATCATCACCTAAAGCTTTAAAACGTTGTCTTGTTTTTGGAGCAGTGAATCTCATCATTAGATCATCATCCATTGAAATATAAAATCTTGATAATCCAGGATCACCTTGTCTTCCAGATCTACCTCTTAGCTGATTATCAATTCTTCTTGCTTCATTTCTTTCAACACCAAAAACACGTAACCCACCTAATTCAGCAACACCTTTAGCTAGTTTAATATCAGTACCTCTTCCAGCCATGTTAGTAGCTAGTGTGATAGCTCCAATTTCTCCAGCTTTTGCAACAATTTCAGCTTCTCTATCGTGATTTTTAGCATTAATTGTTTCAAATTTTAAGTTAGCTTTTTTTAGATATCTTGCAATTTGTTCACTTGATTCAACACTAGTTGTTCCAATTAAAATAGGAGCACCTTTTTTATGTGATTCTAATACATCTTCAACTAATTTTTTTAAAGCAGCATTTTTAGTTCCAAATGTTAGATCTGGTTCATCTTTTCTAATTACAGGTTTATTTGTTGGAGTTTGAATAACTCTTGTGTTATAAATTTTAATAAATTCTTCTTCTTCAGTTTTTGCAGTTCCAGTCATTCCTGCAATTTTTGAATATAGTCTGTAAAAGTTTTGATAAGTAATTGTTGCAAGTGTTACAGTTTCTTCTTCAATTTCAACATTTTCTTTTGCTTGTAAAGCTTGTTGTAATCCATCAGAATAACTTCTTCCTTGCATTATACGACCAGTAAATTGATCGATTAATAAAATTTCATTATCTCTAACTGTATATTCAACACCTTCTTTAAAAGCAAATTGAGCTTTTAAAGCATTCATAATTAAGTGAAAAATCTCAGTGTTTTCAATAGCAAATAAGTTGTTTAAAGAAAAGAATTCATTTGCTTTTCTCATTCCTTGTTCATTTAAATAAACTTGTTTTGATTCTAAATCAATATCTAGATCATCATGTTCTTTTAAACTTAAAGCAAAATTATTAGCAGCTTTATATAAGTTAATTCTAGAAGAAGTTCCTCCAGAAATAATTAAAGGAGTTCTAGCTTCATCTATTAAAACTGAATCAGCTTCATCAATAATACAATAATTTAACTTTCTTTGAACTTTTAAACTATAATCACTAACCATGTTATCTCTTAAATAGTCAAATCCAAGTTCTGCATTAGTTGTATAAGTAATATCTTTATTATAAGCTTCTCTTTTTTCTGATTTAGATAATGCTGATCCATTTAATCCAACACTAATTCCTAATAAATCAAAAACTTTACCATTAATTTCACTATCTCTTTTTGATAGATATTCATTAACAGTAACAATATGAACACCTTTACCAGATAATGCGTTTAAATAAGCTGGAAAAATACCTGTTAAAGTTTTACCTTCTCCAGTTCTCATTTCAGCAATATCTCCAGAGTTTAAAATGATTCCACCAATTAATTGCACTTTATAAGCATTTAAACCCAATACTCTTCTTGCTGCTTCTCTAGCTACAGCATATGTTTCAATTAAAATATCATCTAAAGATTTTCCATTTTCTAACATTTGTTTAAATTCTTGTGTCTTTAAAATAAAATCTTCATCTTTTAACTGACGCATTTTAGGTTCTAAAGCAATGATTTTATCAGCAATTTTTCCAAATTTTTTTAACAGTCTTCTATCAGAAACCATTAGATCCTCCCACGAATTTAAGATTGTACAATATAATAATTATATAGCAAATATATACTAAACTATTTATATAGATTATAAAAATAAGAGATGAAAACTATTAAAAATAAAATTTATAAAAATGAGTTTATTATTAAAAATTCTAAGTTTATAACAATATGTACAAATATAAATTCTAAACAAGAATTAGATGAGTTTTTAAATAAATATTCTGATATAAATGCTACTCATAATTGTTATGCTTATATGATTTATGATCAAAAAATTATTGGTGGATATAATGATGATCATGAACCAAAAAATACAGCAGGAAAACCAATTTTTAATGTAATTAGTAAAAATAATTTAGTAAATATTGTAATTTTAGTAATTAGATATTTTGGTGGAATAAAACTTGGAGCTAGTGTATTAACTAGAACTTATAGTAATGCTGCAAGTTTAATAGTTAAACAATTAGATATTGTTGAAATTAAAACTTATTATCAATATTTAATTAGTTTTGATATTAAAAATATTAAATTAGTTAATCATTGAATTAATCAAAATAATATAGAAATAATAAGTAAAGAGTTTAATGAAAAAGTAGTTTTTAAAATTAAAACAACAGACATGATAACTAGTTGTAGTTTTTTTAACATTCTTGATTTTAAAACTATATCAAATTAAAGTTTGTACTAACAACTTATTAGAAATTCTTATTATCTAAAATGATATTATTAAAAAGTAAGGATTTTTTAAAAATGATTACTAATGAAACCAAACCAATTTTGCTAATTGATGGTTATCATTTACTACATAAAGGATATTATGGTACTTTAAAAAGAAAAACTGTTTCTAAAAACCATGAAGGTATAATAATTAATGCTGTTTATTCTTTTGTAGCAAATATATTAAAATTTGTTCAATCAAATCAATATCATACTGTTATTGTTGCTTTTGATTATGATGAAAATTGTTGAAGAAAAGATATTTATTCTGAATATAAAGCAAAAAGAAAACCAACCCCAATTGATCTAGTTCCACAACTACAAATTGCTAGAGCTTTTTTAAATGCAGCAAATATTAGTTGGTATGAAAAACCAAATTATGAAGGTGATGATGTAATTGGGTCAATTTGTAGGATTGCAAATAACTTAGGATATGATGTACAAATTCTTTCAAATGATAAAGATATTTACCAATTAGTAAATAATAAAACTTCTATTATTACAAATATTAGTAAAAATGAAAAAACTAAAATTATAAAACAAAAAGAAGTTTATGAACACTTTTTATGTAACCCAAATCAAGTAGCTGATATTAAAGCTATTTTAGGAGATAGATCAGATAATATTAAAGGTGTTAAATATATTAGAAAAAAACAAGCTGAAAATTTAATTAATAAATACCAAAGTGTTGAAAATATTATTAAACATACTAATGAATTATCTGAACCCTTAAAAACTATTATTTTAGATAATAAACAACTAATTATTGAAAATAAAAAAATAACTAGAATTCTTACTAATATTAAACTAGGAAGAATTAATTTTAAACCTATTAATGTGTCTTATTATCGACTAATTAGATTTTTAAAAGAACAAGAAATGTTTGCTTTTATAAAACCTATTAGAAGATATTTAGAAAGAATTAATAAAATAGATAAAAAATAGTGAGCAAATAAAAAGCTCACTATTTTTAGTTAGAAGGTGTATAAATAGTTTTTTATAGGTTATTAAAGGCTAGCTAAACATAAGTAATTTTTTAGTTTGCTATAATTTAAATATGATGTCTAATGTTTTTTAGTAGTTTTTTAAAAAACACAAGGAGTAATATGGGAAATAAAATAACTAAACAAAAGCTAGGTAATATAATTTGAGAATCAGCTAATAAATTAAGAGGCAATATAGATGCATTTGAATATAAAGATTATGTTTTAGGGTTAATTTTATATAAGTTTTTATGTGAGAAACAAACAGAATATTTGTTATTAGAGTGAGTTAATAAAGATGAATTAAAATATTTAGATAGTAAATTGGATCTTAAAGTAGATGTTTAATTAACAAAAGATTCAAATATTAATGCTGAGAATTTTCAAGAAATTAAAAGTGAATGTTTAGAGAAATTAGGATATTTTATAGACTATAGTAACTTGTTTAACTATTGATTAGAAGATAAAAATAATTTTGGAATTAACAACTTTCAACAAGCATTTAATGATTTTAATGACAATATAAACCCTGATTACGAATTATTGTTTAAAGATATATTTTCTAAATTCGAAAGAGAATTAGATAAATTAGGTAGTGATACTAAAAAAAGAATAGAAAATATTTTAGGTTTAATAAACACTATTAAAGATATTCCAACAACAAAACAAGATTATGATGTTCTAGGTTTTATTTATGAATATTTAATCGCAAGATTTGCCTCATCAGCAGGTGCTAAGGCCGGTGAGTTTTATACACCTCATGAAGTGTCTGAATTAATGTCAAAAATCATAGCATATAATTTAAAAGATTATAAAGAAAACATTAAAGTATATGATTCAACTAGTGGATCGGGTTCTTTACTTTTAAATATTGGTGAAGAGTTTAAAAAATATAATAATAAGACTAGTCCAGTTAAATATTATGCTCAAGAATTAAATATTACAACTTATAACTTAACAAGAATGAATTTAATTATGAGAGGAATTAGTCCAAATGAAATTAATGTAAGATGCGCTGACACTTTAAAAGAAGATTGGCCAACATTTGAAAATAATGATCCTAATCGTTATATGCTTTTAAGAGTTAATGCTGTTGTGTCTAATCCACCATACTCTAGTGAATGAAATCCTGATGAACATAGAGAAGACCCACGTTACAGAGGTTATGGGATTGCTCCTAAATCAAAAGCTGATTATGCTTTTTTACTTCATGATTTATACCATTTAGATACTAATGGGATTATGGCTATTGTTTTACCTCACGGAGTTTTATTTAGAGGTAATTCAGAAGGTGTTATTCGTGAGAATTTAATAAAAAATTGAAATATTGATGCAATTATTGGATTGCCTTCTAATATGTTTTATGGGACAGGTATTCCAACAATTATAATGATTTTAAAAAAAGACAAAACTAGCGGTGATATTTTATTTGTCGATGCTTCTCAACTTTATATAAAAGATGGAAAAAATAATAAATTTACAAAATCACATGTCAAAAAGATCTCTGATGTTGTAAACAACAGATTAGAAGTAGCAAATTTTTCAAGAATAGTTTCATTACAAGAAATTGAAGAAAATGGTTATAACTTAAATATTTCTAGATATATTGATAATTTTAAAAAGCAAGAAGAATATGATCTTTACTCAATGATGCACGGTGGTGTTAGCGTTGAAGAGATGAATAAATATAATAAATTCTTTAATAAATTCACTGATATTAAAGATAAGATTTTCACATTGAATAACAATAATTATTATCAATTTATAAAAGATGTAGATATTAGACAAACAATTTATGATGATACCAAGGTACAGAATTATTTAAAATCGATAAACAATAATCTAGATGATTTTACAAGATATTTTAAAACCTTAATTAATTCATTTGATGCTATTGAAAGTGTAGATCTAATGAAATTAGAAGACAATTTAACAAATTATGTTTTTAATAATTTAAATAATATTTCTTATGTTGATGTGTATGATATTTACCAAATAATTTTTAATAATTTTGATAGCATTACAGAAGATATCGAGTTAATTTCTACAATTTTTAAATCATACTCAAAAAAATCTTCATCTAATGATATTTGTTATGAAATTTTATCTAATGAATTAACACGAAAATTAGAAAAAAGTGGTTCTATAAAAGAATGAAATTCAAATATATTAGATAGATCGTTAATTGAACAAACATTTTATAAAAATGAATTTGAATTAATTAAACAAAAACAAGAAGAATTAGATGATCTAACTAACCAACTAAGTGAAGTACTAGATTCTATTAGTGAAGAAGATAAAAATGATGATATCTATGATAATGAAAAAGAAAAATGAAGACATGATGAAATCAAAAAGATTATTAAAGTATTAGAGAAGTCTGAAGAATCATTTGATGAAGATAGTTTAGAAGCAAAATTAATCAGTACAAAAGAAATTTATTCAAAAATAGATAAATATAAAAAATCTATAAATGAATCATCTAAAGAGCTTATTAAAAAATCATATGAAAAATATTTAAGTTTAAATAAAACTGAATTTTATGATCTTTTAATAACAAAATGATTAGATAAAATTATTGACCAATTAAAACAAACTACAACTAATGTAATTGATAATTTTGTTTCTCAGTTAGAAACTTTAAATAATAAGTATGATGACACTTTAGAAGATATAAATGATCAAATAATTAAAAACGAAAAAGAGTTAGTTGGTTTATTAAAAGACTTAAATTTAGAAGATGAAACAAGCGATTCCATAGCTATTAAAGAATTGATAAAGATTCTAGGTGGTGAGTAAAAATGAGTGAAAAATCATTAGTTCCTAAGATAAGATTTAAAGGTTTTACTAACGCTTGAGAACAGGAAAAGTTGGGGAATTTAACCCTTTTAAATCGTTTTCCACAAATTAGTGCTGAAAAACTAAGTGAATTAAATCAATATAAGGGCGACGTTTCTCTTTTGCCATCTTCAAATAATAACAATTGAAGATGTAGTTATAATGAAAAAATATCACATCTTATAAATTATGCGGAAGTTATAACACTAGGAAGAGCAAGAAATCCTAATCCAAAATATGCAAAAGGGCTTTTTATTTCTTCTCAAAACCATATTATTGAATCAAAAAAGAATGATATTTTATTAAATAAATTCTTGTATTTTTTCATTAATAAGGTAGGAAGAAAATTTTATAGTTTTGAGAATACATATCCTATGTTTACAAAAATAGACTTTCTGAATACAAAATTTTTATTTCCATCTGTAAAAGAACAAGAGAAAATTTTAAAAGTTCTTAACAATTTAGATTCACTAATCACCCTTCATCAGCGTAAGTATTTAGCATTAAAAAACTTTAAAAATACACTTTTGGAAAAGATGTTTTGTGATGAAAAATCAAAATTTCCACGTATTAGGTTTAAAGGTTTTACTAACGCTTGAGAACAGGAAAAGTTGGGGGATTTAATTGATAAAGGTGGGTCTGGTGGCACTCCTAATACTTCTAATAAAGGTTACTATAATGGTGAAATTCCTTTTTTATCAATATCTGATTTAACAAAAACTGATGGTTACATTTATTCAACAGAAAAATCTATAACAAAAAAAGGATTGAATTCATCAAGTGCGTGAATTGTTCCGAAAGGATCTATAACACTATCAATGTATGCAACTATTGGAAAAGTCGGTATTTTAGGCAATGATCTGGCAACTTCACAAGCTTTTTACAACATGGTGATAAATGATAAAACTACAAAAAACTATGTTTTTCACTTTTTAAGAAAATGTGATTTTACAAATAAATGATTTAAATTAATATCAATAGGAACACAAGCCAATCTTAATTCTGAAAAAATAAAAAACTTCATAATCGATTTGCCTATTGATCAAAAAGAGCAATCTAAAATATCATCCCTATTTTTTAACCTAGATTCACTAATCACCCTTCATCAGCGTAAGTATTTAGCATTAAAAAACTTTAAAAATACACTTTTGGAAAAGATGTTTTGTGATGAAAAATCAAAATTTCCACGTATTAGATTTAAAGGTTTTACTAACACTTGAGAACAGTGCAAGGTAGGAGAAATTTTTAATATTGATAGAGGTTCAGGAATAACTAGAAAAGATATGAGAGAGATTAAATTTGGTAATTTTAAATACCCAGTTTACTCATCACAAACTAGTGATGAAGGCCTAATTGGTTACTATACCAAATATATGACCGACAATGCAATAACATGAACAACAGATGGTGTTAAAGCAGGAACGGTTTTTTATAGAAATCATAGATTCTTTGCCACTTCACATTGCGGGTTGCTTACTAAAAAACAATTTGAAGCTAGTCAATATTTTTCAATAATAATCTCAAGAAATACATCCAAATATGTAACATGAGTTGCTATGCCTATGTTAACAACTAGTCAAATGGAAAAAATAACAATTATATGTAGTTTTGATCAAAAAGAGCAATATAAAATTTCATCTCTCTTTTCTAACCTCGATTCACTAATCACCCTTCATCAGCGTAAGCTAGAACTACTAAAAAACATAAAAAATACTCTATTAAAAAAAATGTTCATTTAGGAGGTTATATGGATTTTGTTTCTGAAAAGGATTTTGAAAATGCAGTAATTAATAATTTAAAAAAACACGGCTGAAAAGGCTTTCCCGATAGTTTAAAAACCGACAAAAATTATGATATTGTTCTTCAAAATGTTGATGAGAAAAAACTTATTCAGAATTGGAAAAATATAATTTTTGCAATTAATAAGGATGCGTTAAATGGTGTTGAATTATCAGAAGATGAAATGGATCAAGTTATTCAAAAAGTTAATAATTGTAGATCATTTGTTGAGTCTAATTCATTAATTAACAATGAAATTATAAGCATTAGAAGAACGAATGGATTAGATCAGAAAATGCATGGAAAAGAAGTACAAATACAGCTATTTAGAAGACAAGACGTTAATGCAGGATATAGTGTATACCAAATTGCTCAACAAATAAAAAGCGATAAGCTAGACGATGGAGTTAACAGAAGAGGAGATTTAATGTTACTGTTTAATGGTATGCCTCTTATTCATATTGAACTTAAAAATAGTCGCTCCCTAGCACCAGCAATAACTCAATTAAAAAATTACTCAAAACTAGGTTTTTATAAAGGAATTTTTAGACTTGTTCAAATAGTTGTTGCAATGACACCATATGATATGATGTATGCTCCAAATTCTAATGATTACACAGACATTAAAAAAGAAAAATTTTTAAGATGAACTGATGAAAATAATAATCTAATAGGTGGTTATTTAGATATAATTAATCAATTTTTTCAAATCCCACAAGCACATAGATTAGTTGCTGATTTTACTATTGCTGATAGTAGCGATAATGTTTTAAAAGTATTAAGAAGTTATCAAATTTATGCAATAAATAAAATACAAGCAAAATTCTTTAACAAAGAGTTTTTTTCAGATAAAGATTCTAAGTATAGTCAAAAGGGTGGTTATATTTGGCATACTACTGGTTCTGGAAAAACACTAACAAGTTTTAAACTCTCAACACTTTTATTAGAGTGAAATCAAGCAGATATAGTTGTTTTTGTTGTTGATAGAATTGAATTAGGAACACAAACAAAAGGTGCATTTAAAGACTTTAATTCATCTGGAAAAATTGAAGTTATAGAAGCAACAAGTGCTAATCATTTAGTTAAATTACTTTCTAGTCAATCTCCAAAGCACCAACTCATAATTACTTCTATTCATAAACAATCAAAAGTAAACTCAGATAATTATTATAAGCAATTGCAATCTATATCTAATAAAAGAATAGTTTTTATTTTTGATGAAGCACACAGAACAACGTTTGGTGATATGTTTAGAGATATTATTAAAAATATTCCTAATTCTGTTATTTTTGGATTTACAGGGACACCAATCTTTAAAGAAAATAATAAAAATGAAATGACTACAGAATCAAACTTTGGGCCACTATTACATAAGTACACAATGAATGATGGTATCAAAGATGAAAAAGTTCTTGGGTTTTCTTGTGAGTATGTTCTCTTAGATAGAGTTCTGCTTCCAGCAATAGAAAAATTATGTTCTAAAGAAACTAATAATAATGAAATCGAATATGTTAAAAATGAAAAACTTAACAATCTTCAAAACTTAATTTCACAAAAAAATGGTGCTTGATTAAAATATGAAGAAAAGGTTTATGAATTGTTAAAAACAGCTAAAGAGTATAAAGAACAAATTGTTGAAGATATTTTGTCAAAATGAGCAAGTAAAAGTGTTAGTAATTTTTTTAGTGCAATACTTACAACCTCTTCTATTCAAGATGCAATTGAATATTTTGATATATTTAAAAGAAAAACAGTTGAGCTAAATAAACCTATTAAATTTACTGCACTTTTTGATAGATCTACTGATATTTCTGAAGACTATGATGATTATTCTAAAGGAAACATAAAACTAGAAGAAATAAAAAAAATAATAAGTAGATATAACGATGATTTTAAAACAAATTTTGATGAAGTAAGTCAAAGTGACTTTGCTAATTTTAAAGTTGATATTCAAAACCGCTTAGCTAGAAAAAATAAATTTATTAGCTTTGATCTACAACAAGATAAATTAGATTTATTGATTGTAGTAAATCAATTGTTGACTGGTTATGATTCTAAATATATTAATACTGTTTATTTTGATAGAAAATTAGAACATGAGCATTTAATTCAGGCTATTTCTAGAACAAATAGAATTTTTGATAAAAGTAATAGAAAGCCTTTTGGAAATGTTATATTTTATAAACAACCTGGTCAAATGCGATGAAATGTAGATCAAGCTTTAGCTCTATATACAGGTATTAACCCAGTAATGGGAGCACCAATGAGCCTAAATAGTTTTTATAAAAATATAAACGATGCATTTGAGAAAATAAAAGAACTTTTTGAAAGCTGAGGATTTCCAAATTTTGAATCTGTTCCTGATACACAGCAAATAAAAGAAGAAGAAAGAGAAGAAGAAGCTAAACTCTTTTTAAATGAATATGGAAAAATTCGTGAGAATCTTAGATGTGCTGAAATTTTAGGTTTTGTTTTAGAAGAAAATAATGAAGATGTTAAAATGACTTATAATGATTGAGATCTAATTAAAGCAAGAATTAAAGATATAGATTTTTTAGAACTTAAAGAAAAATTAAATGAACCTGATGAAATATTTTTAACATTAGAGTTAGCAGATGCTCAAAATAGATCTTTTCAATTTATAATTGATAATAATTACTTGAAACAATTGCTTGCCAATAGAAATCAGAAAAAACAAAAAAATGAAATAACTGAAGAATATAAAATATGGTTTGAAAAAGAATTGAACGACAAATTCATTAGTAAATTTCCTAAAGAATATCAACAAATAGCAAGAGATTGTTTAAATTCTTTAATTTTTGGCTTTAATAAAAATCAAATTAATATTAATGAATTTGATTTAAAAACTTCTGTTATTCAGAAAATACAAACCAGAAATTATTTAGATATTTCAAATTTTGCTAATGAAATGAATATTAACCATAAGGAATTAAAAAGCATAATTGATTCAAATGAACCAATCAATGCATATGGAAGATTAGATGATCTATGCAACGGTAGATTAACTGAAGAAGTCAAACAAAATTTAGCTAAAAAATCCAATAAAGATTTAACAACAATAAAATATGGTGTCTATAAGAAAATAGTTAAAGATTTTATAAAACAACAAAGAGAAAAAACAATAAAAATATAATAAACGCCGCTTATGCGACGTTTTTTTTGTGTGGGTAATATTTAAAATTAAATTAATTTAAAGTTGATATAGATCTCATAACTAGATCTATATCTTTATTTTCTAATTCGTTAATTATGTGTAAATAAATTCGTTCAGTTGTGTTCATACTAGAATGACCCAGTCTTTTAGCAACAGATGCAATAGAAACACCAGCATATAATAAAATAGAAGCGTGAGTATGTCTTAAACCGTGAATGCTAATTACTGGAATATTTGCTTTTTTACATCTTCTAGCTAATGTGTCATTAATAGTAGAGTTAAATATTTTTTCTTTAAAAATAAAAATAGGTTTATTTTTTTCAAGACCGCTAATAAGTGAAGCAAATCTTGAAACAGTCTGTCAGTCAAGTTGTATTTTTCTTACTGATGACTTGTTTTTAGTTGGTAAAAATCCACCTGTTTCTTTGTAGTTTCAAGTTTTAGAAATGTTTAAAAGTTGTTTTGTAAAATCAAAATCATCTGGTGTTAAAGCTATAGCTTCAGAAAATCTTAAACCTGTTTTTGCAATTAAGAAAATTAATCAATCAAAATTTAATTTGTCTTTTAAATTTAATTGTTTTAGTAGTAGTTGCAGTTCGAAATTGCTTAAAAACTTAATTTTCTTAGGTTTTGCGGCCTTACCTTTTATTACAACTTTTCTAGTTGGGTCTTTAGTTAATAAACCTTCATCAAACGCATCTAATAAACAACTTTTTAGATGATGGTGAAAATCCATTGTAGTTTGTCTTTCGTGTTGTTTTGCATATTCGTTTATAATTTCTTGATATGTGACTCTATCTAAATCGCATAATCTTGTAGTTGGAGCTATTTTTATAATTCAATCTAATGTAAGTTCATATTTTTTAAAACTTACATTTCTGATTGAACCTCTTTTGTATACATTTATTCAATTTTGAAAGTATTTGTATAGCAGTATATCATCTTTTTTCATATATTTTCCCTTCATTTATACCCACGCTGATGAAGGGTGATTAGTGAATCAAGGTTAGAAAATAAAAATATTAATTTCTTTTGCTCCAAAATATTTGATGATAATAATATATCTTTTGCCTTTAGAATTGATGAATGTCTTTTATATCCATTGCTACTAGGCATATTTTTTTGAATTAAATAATACAAATAATAGGAGTTTAAATATGTGGGAATATATGCCTTAACACCATCAGAAGCTACAAAAAAAGGTTTTTTAGGCTTATAAAGGGATAATGTGTGATCTCCAAATAATATTACTGAATCATAATCAAAATATGGTAATTGTTTAACATTTGAAACATAACCCAATATAGGTTCTGAACCTTGTTGTATTACTTCAAATTTACCAGTAGGAAATGCAACTTCACACATATTAATATTTACAGATCTAATTAAATTCCCCAACTTTTCCTGTTCTCAAGTGTGAGTGTTTTTTTTGGATTTTTTGCAAAATCTAGTAAAAAATCTATGAATTTTTATTTCAAATTTCTTCAAATTTCAAAAATTACACTCTCACTGATGAAGGGTGATTAGTGAATCGAGGTTAGAAAAGAGAGATGAAATTTTATATTGCTCTTTATTGCATGGTACTATATAAATATTTTGACTATAGTTCTTAAAATATATGTGTGGAATTGTAGAACCGCTTGCCTCTTTCATTAAATGACTATTCTTGGAAAGTAAAAAATATACAAACTTTATATCTGTTGTATTTAATGGAAGAATAGCACCCATAGTGCTTAAAATATGAGTATTTTTAGGTAATAGCCTAACTCTACCTGCTCCAGCACCATCCTTAATTATTGATATATATTCTTCACTAACAGGTTCAATATCAATCTTTCCTGCAATTCCGTTTGCATCATATACACAATATTTACCGTTGTTATTTAAATTGTTTAGGATAATACTAGATGTTTTGTAAAAAACTAATTTCTCCAACTTTTCCTGTTCTCAAGTGTGAGTGTATTTTTTGGATTTTTTGCAAAATCTAGTAAAAAATCTATGAATTTTTATTTCAAATTTCTTCAAATTTCAAAAATTACACTCTCACTGATGAAGGGTGATTAGTGAGTCTAGGTTATGAAGAAGTTTACCTATGTTGGACTGTTCCTTTATATTATTTGGATAATAAATTACTGCCTTTTTTAGAATATTTTGATTTATATTGAATCTAGAAATTCCTTGAGCCATTTTTTCTGCTTGTGCTCTAAATGATCTTGATCTAAAAAAATAACCAATGTATTTATCATTAAATAATTCACTTTTTATAAATCTTAAACATATACAAAAACTATTAAAAGCTATGTTTTTATTAGATTCTCTGTCTATTACAGATGACATTGCAACTTCTTCAGGTGTTTCAGATGAAACAGTTAAAAGTACATCTTTGTATTTAATATAGTTTTGTTTTTTTGTGTTTTTGTAAGTCTTAAGTGATTTTAAATCAACAAAAGTATATTAAAATTTAATTCAATTAGATTTATCCATTAGTAATTTTTAAACCATTTAATAAATATGAGCAATCCCCCAACTTTTCCTGTTCTCAAGTGTGAGTGTATTTTTTGGATTTTTTGCAAAATCTAGTAAAAAATCTATGAATTTTTATTTCAAATTTCTTCAAATTTCAAAAATTACACTCTCGCTGATGAAGGGTGATTAGTGAATCTAGGTTAAAAAATAGGGATGATATTTTAGATTGCTCTTTTTGATCAATAGGCAAATCGATTATGAAGTTTTTTATTTTTTCAGAATTAAGATTGGCTTGTGTTCCTATTGATATTAATTTAAATCATTTATTTGTAAAATCACATTTTCTTAAAAAGTGAAAAACATAGTTTTTTGTAGTTTTATCATTTATCACCATGTTGTAAAAAGCTTGTGAAGTTGCCAGATCATTGCCTAAAATACCGACTTTTCCAATAGTTGCATACATTGATAGTGTTATAGATCCTTTCGGAACAATTCACGCACTTGATGAATTCAATCCTTTTTTTGTTATAGATTTTTCTGTTGAATAAATGTAACCATCAGTTTTTGTTAAATCAGATATTGATAAAAAAGGAATTTCACCATTATAGTAACCTTTATTAGAAGTATTAGGAGTGCCACCAGACCCACCTTTATCAATTAAATCCCCCAACTTTTCCTGTTCTCAAGTGTGAGTGTATTTTTTGGATTTTCTACAAAATCTAGTAAAAAATCTATGAATTTTTATTTCAAATTTCTTCAAATTTCAAAAATTACACTCTCGCTGATGAAGGGTGATTAGTGAATCTAAATTGTTAAGAACTTTTAAAATTTTCTCTTGTTCTTTTACAGATGGAAATAAAAATTTTGTATTCAGAAAGTCTATTTTTGTAAACATAGGATATGTATTCTCAAAACTATAAAATTTTCTTCCTACCTTATTAATGAAAAAATACAAGAATTTATTTAATAAAATATCATTCTTTTTTGATTCAATAATATGGTTTTGAGAAGAAATAAAAAGCCCTTTTGCATATTTTGGATTAGGATTTCTTGCTCTTCCTAGTGTTATAACTTCCGCATAATTTATAAGATGTGATATTTTTTCATTATAACTACATCTTCAATTGTTATTATTTGAAGATGGCAAAAGAGAAACGTCGCCCTTATATTGATTTAATTCACTTAGTTTTTCAGCACTAATTTGTGGAAAACGATTTAAAAGGGTTAAATTCCCCAACTTTTCCTGTTCTCAAGTGTGTGTTAATTAATATGTTTTTTTGCTTTTTATTAATTAAATCAGTTCTAAATATTACACACTAAACTACTGTTTTTTCTTATTTATTAAAATTGATAAAATATTAAATAGAGGTTAATATGTCAATAAATACATTTAATGCTTATCTTTTAAATAGCACTGATTATATTAAGTATGTTAATAAAAATTGAACTGGAGTAATATATAAAATCACACGAGATTTTCTTAATAGTAAGCAAGTTAAAAATGATCAAGAACTTAAATCTGCTGGAATTTATTTTTTAGTTAAAAATAATCCTAATAATAAAACCATTTATATAGGTCAAGCTGATGTAAGAAGCAATAATACTGGAATACTTACTAGAGTTCTAGTTCATCTTAAAGAAACTAAAACAAAAGATTTTGATTATGTTTATATTTTAACTAGTACAAATAATCTACTAGGAGCAACAGAACTTAAATATTTAGAACATTGTTTTATTAATAAAGTTGATACTAACACAATTAATTTAATAAATGAAAATCTAGCAAGTAAAGGCAATATATCATCATATGATGAAAAACACTGAGAAAATTTTTTAAATAATGCAATTACTATTTTTAAATCTATAGGATTTAATATTTTTACAACAAATAAAATAAATAGTACTTATCAAGTTTCAAAACAATCTGATAATAACACTAGTGCATCTAAATATTTTAAAATGATTAAAAAAGATAAATACACAAAAAAATTATAAAAGCTTATTGTGTTAATAAAGATAATAAATGAATTGTTCTAGCTTGTTGCAAATAAGAACAAAAGAAGCTAATTTTGATTATTTTAAAAATATGTTTAAATCAATTAAAGAAAAACGTGATAATTTAATTTCTAATCAAAAAATAATTAATCAAATACTACAAGAAGATCAAGAATTTAATTCAAGTTCATATGCTTCAGCATTTGTTTTAGGTAGATCTAGTAATGGTATAACTGAATGAATAGCTTGTAAACAAATACCAGATCTAAGTAATTTATTATTAAAATCTAAAGACTTAAATAAAAATACTTTATATAAAATTTATAAAAACAGAAGAAATGATAAAGATAAAAAAATAATCGCATTTTGCAAAAAGGTTGACGAACAAAAATTTGTTGTATTAAAAAATTCTAATATTGAAATGATTAAAGCTAATCATTTTAAAACAAAACTACCACAAATTCATAACTTCAGAAAAGAATATATAAAAGATGGTTTTATAGTTGATTATAAGTTTTTAAAAGATGTTGAATTTAAATCATTATCAAGTGCATCAGCATTTGTTTTAGGTAGATCTAGTAATAATAATATAGATTGGAAAAGTAACAATAAAAAACAATAAGAAACACAGTTTCTTTATTTTCTTAAATATGAATTCGGGTAAAAAAACACTGGAATTCCATGTAAATTTTTTATAAAGTGCTAAAAATTAGTTATTTTACGTAAAAAAACACTGGAATTTCATGTAAATTTTTCGTAATTAAAAGATTCGTCACTTATTTTAAACATTAGAAAAGTTTTATTAGAACCCGAAATATTAAACATGTAGAACTACATTAGTATTTCTTTTTTTAAGTTTTTTATCATTAATTTCTAATAAACTTTTTAAAATCAAGAGCAAAATTACTCTTTTTATTAAATTTCAATTAGAGAAAGTAAAGAACACTTCAAGTATTTCTCTAAACTTGTAGTTATTTACTATAGCAAACCTATTTTTTTATGTTAAATTTATCCATTTTATTATAAATATTTAAAGTTTACTTAATTACTTTTTATTTGCAAGTAAAAAAGCAGTTCAATTCTAATAACAACAAAACAATAAAAACAGATTTTTATTTAATTATAGAATATAAATAGTCGGATTTCCGGCTTAATATTCTATGAATAACTTCATTTTGTTATACTTATAATAAATAGCCGGGTTTCCGAGTTAATTCTCTGTGGGGTATATAATGAAGTTTAAAAGAGATTTTTATTTAGATCAATTAATAGATAAAAAGCATAATAGGAAAGTAAAAATAATAACTGGGATAAGACGTTGCGGTAAATCTTATTTGCTTTTTAAACTATTTTATGAACATTTATTATCAAATCAAGTTCAAAAGGATCAAATCATTACTTTATCTTTAGAAGGTGTGGATTTTTTAGAATATAGAAATCCTTTAAAATTAAATGAATATATAAAATCTTTTATTACTGATCAAACAAAACAATATTATGTAATGATTGATGAAATTCAATACTGTGAAACTATAAAAAATCCTTATTTAAAAAATAGTAGTTATGATGTAACTTTTGTTGATGTATTACTAAGTTTAGTTAAAAAAGAAAATGTTGATGTTTATGTAACTGGAAGTAATTCAAAAATGTTATCAACTGATGTTTTAACACAATTTAGAGGAAGAGGAGATGAAATACATTTAAATCCTTTATCTTTTAGCGAGATTTATGATTCATATTCTGACAAACAACAAGCATTTAAAGATTATAGCTATTTTGGTGGGATGCCTGAAGTTTTTAATTTAAAAACAGAAGAAGAAAAAAAGGTATATCTAACTAATCTTTTTAATGAAATTTATATAAAAGATATAGTTGAAAGAAACAATATCTTAAATCAAAACCAAGTACTTGATATATTATTAGATTTTATTTCTTCATCTATTGGTTCTTTAACTAATCCTACTAAACTTATGAATAGATTTTTATCAGAAAATAAAATAAATATTTCTTCTAATACTATTAAAACTTATTTAGATTATTTTGAAGAATCTTTTATAATTAATAGTTCTAAAAGATATGATGTTAAAGGTTCGAGATATTATAAAACCCCATTAAAATACTATTTTTCAGATATAGGTTTGAGAAATGCAAGAATTAATTTTAGACAAAATGAACAAAATCATATTCAAGAAAATATTATATACAATGAATTAAAAAAACGTGGTTATTCAGTTGATGTTGGTGTTGTTGTTTATGATGATAAAAGTTTAGATAAAAGAAAAGAAGTTCGTTTAGAAGTAGATTTTGTTGTAAATCAAGTTGATCAAAGATATTATATTCAATCAGCATTAAATATAGATTCATATGAAAAAAGAGAACAAGAAATAGCATCATTAAAAAAGATTAATGATTCATTTAAAAAAATCGTAATAGTAGGTAATGATATTTATCCTAGATATGATGATAGTGGTATTTTATACATATCAATAGAACAATTCTTATTAGATGAAAATATTATAAATAGATAATTGTATGAAAGATATTTTTAAAAATAAATTGGAATATCAAAAAAATAATACTTTAGGTAATTTAGTTATGTATCAATAATCAAGTCATAAAAAGTCGGAATTCCAATTAAATTTTTTAAGAAATTTATAAAATAGTTATTTTCAAAGAACAATGAAATTACATATAAATTATTAAATTTTTTTAAAACTTATTTAAAACTATTAAGAATTAGCTAGTTTTTAGTAATCTTATTAATAGATAGATAACTTAAAAGGAGTAATTATGCATATAGATAAAAACGCAGATATTGCTAGTATTGTACTAATTGCAGGAGATCCAAGAAGAACTAAATGAGCAGCAGAAAACTTATTAACTGACTATAAATTAGTAAGTGAAGTTAGAAATGCTTTTGTTTATACTGGATATTATAAAAACCACAAAGTAAGTTTTGCTACAAGTGGTATGGGTCAACCATCAATAGCTATTTATGTTCACGAGTTATTTAACAACCATAATGTTGAAACTATTATAAGAGTTGGAACTTGTGGAACATATAATAACGATATTAAAATAGGAACTGTAATTGAAGCTAAAAATGCTTTTAGTGAAGTAAATATTTTTGAACCAAATAAAACAGGTTGGCAATCTAATAAACCTAGTTTAGATCTAAACATAGGATTAAAAGCAAATGTTCATTGTAGTGATGTATTTTATAGATTATCTAAATTAGATCCAAAAGAACATAATTTAGATGTTGTTGATATGGAAAGTTTTGCTTTATTTTATTTAGCAAATTATTTTAATAAAAAAGCAGCAACTATTTTAACAGTTTCAGATAATTTATATGATCATTCAAACGATCTAACTGCAAAACAAAGAGAAGTTGCTACTTTAAAAATGTATCAAGATGTTTTAAATAAAGTATTTGAATAATAAAAAACCTTAGGTTCCCCCCGCTACCTTAAACACGGACTAAAAATTTTCAATATTATAACAGGATTGTTTTCTGAATTGTACAGGAGACAATCCTTTTAATTTTTCTTTTATTCTTATATTGTTGAACCAATAAATATATTTATGTATTGCTTTAGTTAAATCTTCTATTGAATTGTATTTCTCACCATAATAAATTTCTTGTTTTAATAAACCAAAAAAATTTTCTATAATAGCATTATCTAAGCAATTACCTTTTCTAGACATACTTTGTATTATGTTATTTTCTTCTAGCGTACTTACTCAACTCGTGATAATGAAATCCTTGATCAGAATGAATTACTAAACCATTTGTATTTTTAACCTTCTTAAGCGCTTTTTTTAGCATTGAATTAGTTAGGTTTAAGTTAGGTCTAGATTGAATTGAATATGAAATAATTTCACTGTTATAAAGATCAATAATTGGTGACAGATATAGTTTTTGACCATTAACTTTAAACTCTGTTACATCAGTACATCAAACTCTGTTTGCTTCTGTTGAAGAAAAATTTCTTTTAAAACATTGTCTGCGATTTTCCCAACAATTCCTTTATAAGAACTATATCTTCTGTTCTTTGTTCTAAATTTGACACACTGAATACCAAGTTCTTTAGTTAGCCTTAAAATTTTTTTGTGATTCACAATATATCCCATTGATTTTAAGGTCATTTTTAGCCGTCTATAGCCATATCTTTCAAATGATTTGTTGAATATATCAACAATTATATTTTTTAATTCCATATCCTTATCTATTGAATTTTCTAATTTCTTTTTTCATTCATAAAAAGAGGATTTAGGTAATTTTGCTATTTTTAAAAGAATAGAAACTTTAGCTTTTTTGTGAGTTTTTAGCATTTCTAAAATTACTTTTGTTTTTTCCTTGTTGATTCTTCTTCTGTCAACAAGGTGTTTAACTTTTTTCAGAATTCAACCTCTAATTTGTAGTATTCAACTTCTTCTTCTAATTGTTTTATTCTATCTTCATTATTAGTTGTTATTTTTGTTTTCTTTTTTTTAACTGGTTTTTCTTAGAGTTTTTCATAATTTTTTAGGTCTTCCTATATTATTATTTAACCCTAAAATTCCATTTTCTTTATACTTTTTAACTCAACCAGCTATAGTTGATGAATGTATAATATTAAATTTTTTTGCAACTTCCCTGTATGATTCTTTAGTTTTAAGTTTATATAATACTATTTCTTGTTTTGCTTCCAAACTATAATGAGGTTTTGTTTTCTTGTGGGTAAGCGCTTCTATTCCAAACATTTCATATTTGTAAATTCAACCCTTTAAAGTATTAGCCGAGACATTATGCCTGTCTGCCAAATAGGTGCTATTTTTAACATTAAGTCTTTTAGCTTCTTTGACAATTTTTAATTTTTTTTCTAAGCTTCATTTAGCCATATAAAAACCCCACTTCCTGGATTTTTAGTCCGGAATATGGGGTTCGGGGGAGTTTGCCTAAGGTCTAATTATTTATAAGTATGTTATTTGTCATCTTTTAAATTTAATTGCTGTTTTAGTTCAGTTAATTGCTGTTCTAAATCAGCAATTTTTTCTTCTAATTGTAAAAAGAGTTGTTTATAAGAAGTAGAACTATTTTTAGGTCTACCGATTTGATTTTTCAAACCTTCAACTCCTTTTTCTTTAAATTGTTTTTCTCATAAAGCAACAGTTGAAGAGTTTTTAATACTAAAAAGTTTAATAGTTTGTGGGTAGCTTAAATTATATTCTTTTTTATGATTAATAACATGTAATTTAAACTCAGGATCATATTTAGTATGCCCTATACTTTTGCTAAGTCCCTGTTCATTAAACATATTATATTGATGAATTCAATCTCTAATAGTTCACACACTAAGATCGTATTTGTCAGCTAAAGATTTGACTGTAGCTCCTTTTTTGTGTTCTTCTATAATTTGTAGCTTAAAATCAATATCTTTTGGTAGCATATTATTACTCTTTTTCTATATAATAAGTTAATTATAAAGATAAAAATTAATAAATTACATAAATTTTAAAATATCATTTATCACTACATTTTTATCTAATTCATTTAAAATTTCATGTCTAAACTGTGGATAAATAATTATTTGAGAATTATAACCTAGTTTTTCTAACTTATTATTAAACTTAATTACATCTTTACTATAGTTACTTACTGGATCATCACTTCCAGTTAATAACAAAATTCTTATATCTTTATTCATTTTAATTAAGTTCTTAGTTTTTAAGTTAAACAACATTCCTTTAAACATATCTTTAAAAGCAGAACTTGAAAACACAAACCCACAATACTTGTCTTTTAAAAACTTGTTTTGTATATTTGTATCTCTAGTTAGTCATTCAACTCCATTACTTGTTTTAGAATTAAACTTTTTATTTAATTGTTTATAACTAAGATTTCAAATAAACTTATTTGGTTTTTTAGCTTTTATAAATAAAGAACTTAGATAAGTTAAAAATAAAGCTGAAGTTAAAACAAAACTATTAGTTTGATTAGTTCCACTTAATATTAAACCTTTAATAGTATCTGAATATTTAATAGCATAACTTCTAGCTACAAAACTACCCATAGAATGACCAAACATATAAATAGGAAGATCTGAATAATGAGTTTTAATATATTGATTTACTAATAGTTGATCTTCAACTAAACTATCTCAACCTTTGGTTTTGTTAAAATACCCAAGCTCTTTGTTTAATACACTAGTTTGTCCATGACCTCTTTGATCAATTCCAACTACTATAACATTGTTTTGGTTCATTTTACTTATAAAGTCTTGATATCTTTTATATGTTCACAACTACCGTGAACTAGTTGAATAACTGCTAGTGGTCTATTAACTTCATCTCATTTATATAAAACTAGTTTTTTATTATCTTTACTAATAATAGTTTCACTTTTCATATAACCTCCTAAATTGTTTATAAATAAATTGTGCAACAAAAACTCATCCTAACCCCCCGCTACCTTAAACACGGACTAAAAATTTTCAATATTATAACAGGATTGTTTTCTGAATTGTACAGGAGACAATCCTTTTAATTTTTCTTTTATTCTTATATTGTTGAACCAATAAATATATTTATGTATTGCTTTAGTTAAATCTTCTATTGAATTGTATTTCTCACCATAATAAATTTCTTGTTTTAATAAACCAAAAAATTTTCTATAATAGCATTATCTAAGCAATTACCTTTTCTAGACATACTTTGTATTATGTTATTTTCTTCTAGCGTACTTACTCAACTCATGTGCTGATAATGAAATCCTTGATCAGAATGAATTACTAAACCATTTGTATTTTTAACCTTCTTAAGCGCTTTTTTTAGCATTGAATTAGTTAGGTTTAAGTTAGGTCTAGATTGAATTGAATATGAAATAATTTCACTGTTATAAAGATCAATAATTGGTGACAGATATAGTTTTTGACCATTAACTTTAAACTCTGTTACATCAGTACATCAAACTCTGTTTGCTTCTGTTGAAGAAAAATTTCTTTTAAAACATTGTCTGCGATTTTCCCAACAATTCCTTTATAAGAACTATATCTTCTGTTCTTTGTTCTAAATTTGACACACTGAATACCAAGTTCTTTAGTTAGCCTTAAAATTTTTTGTGATTCACAATATATCCCATTGATTTTAAGGTCATTTTTAGCCGTCTATAGCCATATCTTTCAAATGATTTGTTGAATATATCAACAATTATATTTTTTAATTCCATATCCTTATCTATTGAATTTTCTAATTTCTTTTTTCATTCATAAAAAGAGGATTTAGGTAATTTTGCTATTTTTAAAAGAATAGAAACTTTAGCTTTTTTGTGAGTTTTTAGCATTTCTAAAATTACTTTTGTTTTTTCCTTGTTGATTCTTCTTCTGTCAACAAGGTGTTTAACTTTTTTCAGAATTCAACCTCTAATTTGTAGTATTCAACTTCTTCTTCTAATTGTTTTATTCTATCTTCATTATTAGTTGTTATTTTTGTTTTCTTTTTTTTAACTGGTTTTTTCTTAGAGTTTTTCATAATTTTTTTAGGTCTTCCTATATTATTATTTAACCCTAAAATTCCATTTTCTTTATACTTTTTAACTCAACCAGCTATAGTTGATGAATGTATAATATTAAATTTTTTTGCAACTTCCCTGTATGATTCTTTAGTTTTAAGTTTATATAATACTATTTCTTGTTTTGCTTCCAAACTATAATGAGGTTTTGTTTTCTTGTGGGTAAGCGCTTCTATTCCAAACATTTCATATTTGTAAATTCAACCCTTTAAAGTATTAGCCGAGACATTATGCCTGTCTGCCAAATAGGTGCTATTTTTAACATTAAGTCTTTTAGCTTCTTTGACAATTTTTAATTTTTTTTCTAAGCTTCATTTAGCCATATAAAACCCCACTTCCTGGATTTTTAGTCCGGAATATGGGGTTCGGGGAGTTTGCCTAAGGTCTAATTATTTATAAGTATGTTATTTGTCATCTTTTAAATTTAATTGCTGTTTTAGTTCAGTTAATTGCTGTTCTAAATCAGCAATTTTTTCTTCTAATTGTAAAAGAGTTGTTTATAAGAAGTAGAACTATTTTTAGGTCTACCGATTTGATTTTTCAAACCTTCAACTCCTTTTTCTTTAAATTGTTTTTCTCATAAAGCAACAGTTGAAGAGTTTTTAATACTAAAAAGTTTAATAGTTTGTGGGTAGCTTAAATTATATTCTTTTTTATGATTAATAACATGTAATTTAAACTCAGGATCATATTTAGTATGCCCTATACTTTTGCTAAGTCCCTGTTCATTAAACATATTATATTGATGAATTCAATCTCTAATAGTTCACACACTAAGATCGTATTTGTCAGCTAAAGATTTGACTGTAGCTCCTTTTTTGTGTTCTTCTATAATTTGTAGCTTAAAATCAATATCTTTTGGTAGCATATTATTACTCTTTTCTATATAATAAGTTAATTATAAAGATAAAAATTAATAAATTACATAAATTTTAAAATATCATTTATCACTACATTTTTATCTAATTCATTTAAAATTTCATGTCTAAACTGTGGATAAATAATTATTTGAGAATTATAACCTAGTTTTTCTAACTTATTATTAAACTTAATTACATCTTTACTATAGTTACTTACTGGATCATCACTTCCAGTTAATAACAAAATTCTTATATCTTTATTCATTTTAATTAAGTTCTTAGTTTTTAAGTTAAACAACATTCCTTTAAACATATCTTTAAAAGCAGAACTTGAAAACACAAACCCACAATACTTGTCTTTTAAAAACTTGTTTTGTATATTTGTATCTCTAGTTAGTCATTCAACTCCATTACTTGTTTTAGAATTAAACTTTTATTTAATTGTTTATAACTAAGATTTCAAATAAACTTATTTGGTTTTTTAGCTTTTATAAATAAAGAACTTAGATAAGTTAAAAATAAAGCTGAAGTTAAAACAAAACTATTAGTTTGATTAGTTCCACTTAATATTAAACCTTTAATAGTATCTGAATATTTAATAGCATAACTTCTAGCTACAAAACTACCCATAGAATGACCAAACATATAAATAGGAAGATCTGAATAATGAGTTTTAATATATTGATTTACTAATAGTTGATCTTCAACTAAACTATCTCAACCTTTGGTTTTGTTAAAATACCCAAGCTCTTTGTTTAATACACTAGTTTGTCCATGACCTCTTTGATCAATTCCAACTACTATAACATTGTTTTGGTTCATTTTACTTATAAAGTCTTGATATCTTTTTATATGTTCACAACTACCGTGAACTAGTTGAATAACTGCTAGTGGTCTATTAACTTCATCTCATTTATATAAAACTAGTTTTTTATTATCTTTACTAATAATAGTTTCACTTTTCATATAACCTCCTAAATTGTTTATAAATAAATTGTGCAACAAAAACTCATCCTAACCCCCCGCTACCTTAAACACGGACTAAAAATTTTCAATATTATAACAGGATTGTTTTCTGAATTGTACAGGAGACAATCCTTTTAATTTTTCTTTTATTCTTATATTGTTGAACCAATAAATATATTTATGTATTGCTTTAGTTAAATCTTCTATTGAATTGTATTTCTCACCATAATAAATTTCTTGTTTTAATAAACCAAAAAAATTTTCTATAATAGCATTATCTAAGCAATTACCTTTTCTAGACATACTTTGTATTATGTTATTTTCTTCTAGCGTACTTACTCAACTCGTGCTGATAATGAAATCCTTGATCAGAATGAATTACTAAACCATTTGTATTTTTAACCTTCTTAAGCGCTTTTTTTAGCATTGAATTAGTTAGGTTTAAGTTAGGTCTAGATTGAATTGAATATGAAATAATTTCACTGTTATAAAGATCAATAATTGGTGACAGATATAGTTTTTGACCATTAACTTTAAACTCTGTTACATCAGTACATCAAACTCTGTTTGCTTCTGTTGAAGAAAAATTTCTTTTAAAACATTGTCTGCGATTTTCCCAACAATTCCTTTATAAGAACTATATCTTCTGTTCTTTGTTCTAAATTTGACACACTGAATACCAAGTTCTTTAGTTAGCCTTAAAATTTTTTTGTGATTCACAATATATCCCATTGATTTTAAGGTCATTTTTAGCCGTCTATAGCCATATCTTTCAAATGATTTGTTGAATATATCAACAATTATATTTTTTAATTCCATATCCTTATCTATTGAATTTTCTAATTTCTTTTTTCATTCATAAAAAGAGGATTTAGGTAATTTTGCTATTTTTAAAAGAATAGAAACTTTAGCTTTTTTGTGAGTTTTTAGCATTTCTAAAATTACTTTTGTTTTTTCCTTGTTGATTCTTCTTCTGTCAACAAGGTGTTTAACTTTTTTCAGAATTCAACCTCTAATTTGTAGTATTCAACTTCTTCTTCTAATTGTTTTATTCTATCTTCATTATTAGTTGTTATTTTTGTTTTCTTTTTTTAACTGGTTTTTTCTTAGAGTTTTTCATAATTTTTTTAGGTCTTCCTATATTATTATTTAACCCTAAAATTCCATTTTCTTTATACTTTTTAACTCAACCAGCTATAGTTGATGAATGTATAATATTAAATTTTTTTGCAACTTCCCTGTATGATTCTTTAGTTTTAAGTTTATATAATACTATTTCTTGTTTTGCTTCCAAACTATAATGAGGTTTTGTTTTCTTGTGGGTAAGCGCTTCTATTCCAAACATTTCATATTTGTAAATTCAACCCTTTAAAGTATTAGCCGAGACATTATGCCTGTCTGCCAAATAGGTGCTATTTTTAACATTAAGTCTTTTAGCTTCTTTGACAATTTTTAATTTTTTTTCTAAGCTTCATTTAGCCATATAAAAACCCCACTTCCTGGATTTTTAGTCCGGAATATGGGGTTCGGGGGATAAGATGAGTTTTTTGATTATAGATAAGAATTTTATTGTTGTTTGCTAAATTCTTCTATTTGTTTGTCTAGATTTTGAATTTCTGATTTAAATTCTTCTAATTTGCTTTTAGCTTTTTCTTCATTTTTTATAATATCTTCATAGCATTTATATACTGCTTTAACGTGAGTTTTTTTAATTTTATTTAGATCAACTTTGTATTGCTCGGTTGGAGTAGAAACAAAGGTTTCAACAGTTCTTTTAATTAATTCGATTTCAATTTTTGCCTTACCTGCACTGTTTAAATTACTTCTGTAAAGTCCTTCAATTTCATCACTTAAATTAATAAGTTCATCTAATTTTTTAACTAAATTATCTTTTTTACTGATGATTCCAGAAAGTTTATCTTTAAGTTCTTTATCTTCTCTTTTTAATCTCTTATTAGTATTTTCAAAATCTTTTGTTTTTTCAGTTTCTTTTTCTATTTCAGTTTGAAGTTGTTTATTTTCATTAACAACTTTTTCTAATTCAGCTTTTTCTTCTTCTGTTTGTTTATTTAAAAATTCAATGAATTTATTTAAACTATCTACAGTAGCGTTAGCATTGTTAATATCATCTGAAGATTTACTTAATTTCTTTTCTAAGATTTCTTTTTCAACAATTCTAACTTTATTTTCAAGAGAAGTTTTTTCTTTACTTAATTGGTCATCAATGGTTGATAGGTATTCTACTTGTTTTTGTAATTTAGTAATATATAAGAATAACTCTTTATTTTCTTCATTTTTCTTACCTAATTCAGCTAAAGTAGGTTCAATTTTAGAACTCATATTTTCTAAATTAGCATTTTCGGTTGCTATTTTATTTTCTAGATCTTTAACACCATCTTTTAATTCTTTATGAGTTTTAGTTAATTCATCTAGTTTTTTCTTTCTTGTTTCTACAATTGTACTAATTGGTTTAGTTCTGTCTTTAATATCTTTTGCAGATTTTTCTAAGCTTTTAATATCATCTAATTTTTTTCTTAATTCTTTTGATAACTCAGAATTTAAATTTTTATTTTTTTCTTTATCTTCTCTTATTTTTTTGTTAGTATTTTCTATTGCTTTATCAATATTATTAAGTTCTGATTCTAGATTAGTTTTTTCACCTATTGCCTTATTTAAATCTTCTTTTTTAGAAACAACCATTCTATTTAAAGAATCAACTTGTTTTCTTATATTACTATTTTCTTTAGTCTTTTGGTCTCTTACTTTTTCTAAAGCAACCACTTTATTTTCAAAAACACTAAGTTCTTTTTGTTTTTTTACAGCTTCTTTGTGAAGTGGTTCATATTCTTTAGTGTAATTTTCTTTTTCAGTAGTGTTTTTATTTAGTTCAGTTTCTTCACTAGATAAGTCAGATAGAATTTTTTCATACTCTCTATCTTTTTCATCTTGAGTTCTCTTTAATTGTGCCTTAGTATTAGTTAATTCAGATTCTTCTCTTTTAGTTTTATCTAAAAGTTCTTTTTGTTTTTCTGTTTGAGCATTTACTTCACTAATTTTTCCATTGATTTTTTCTTTTTCTTTTAAAATATCAGAAATAGCTCCATTTAATTTTGTAATTCTATCTTTATATTCATTTGTAGAAGTAATGTTTGTTGCATTTTCTTCAGCTATTTTTTGTTCTAAATTTTTAATTTCTGCTTTGATACCATTAATTTTTTGTTCTACTTGTTTTTTGCTTTCTTCAAGTTGTTTTTTTTCTGAATTTAATTTAGTAATATTTTCTTCAGATTCACTAATAATACTTTTTTTGACAATAATATCGGCATCAACTCTTTGAATAGATTTTTTCAAACTATTTAATCCAGATTCAATAGTAGCTTTATTTGTTTTTTTATCTTTAATTTGTTTTTGAAGTTTTAATATTTCTTCTTTCTTATTTTCGATGTTTTTATGTTGTGAGTCTATCTTTTTATTTAATTCTTTAATTTCTTTTTCAGCTTTTTCTTTTTGACCTGCTAAAGATTGTATTTCTGCATTTATGCTATCAATACTTTGGTTTTTTGAATTGGTTTGTTCTTTAATTTCAGCTATTTTAGTTTCTAAGCCTTTAATTTCAGTATCTAAATTATTTCTATAAGTTTCTCTATTTGATTTTTTTTCTTCTAAAGCTTGTTTTTGTTTAGATAATTTATTATATTCAGTTTCTAAAATAAATATTTTTTCTTCGCTACGTTTTTTTAGATTTTTTCTATCGTTTTCTAGTTTTGTAACTTCTTTTTCTAAAGATTCAACTTGAGGTTTGATTGAATTAAAACTATTATCTAATTTTTTCTTATTTTCTTCAAGTGTTTTAACTTCTTGTTCTAATTCCTTTATAGCATTTGATATTTCTTCTTCATTTACTTTCTTTGAATCAAGAATACTTTTATTTTTCTTTATTGCTTTTTCTAATCGATCTTTTTGTTTAATAGATTCTATTAATTCTTTTGGAATATAGCTAAAAGAAGCTAATTTTTCTTTTGCATTAGTTAATTCTGATTGTTTTTCTTTTAACTCTACATTAATTTTGTAAAATTCAGATAATTTGCTTTTTAGAGCTTTTAATTCTTTTCTTTTTTGTATTAGACTAGCACTAGAATTTGTTAGGTTATCATCTAATGAAGCAAGTTTTTCACTTTCTTTGGCTAATAATTTTTTGTTTTCTTCAATTGATTTTTGATCAGAAGCAATTTTTTCTTCTAATTTTTTAATTTGATCTTGTTGTTTAGAATCAAGTTCTTTTAGTGGGTCAAGTATTTTTTTTATTTCATTATAATCTTTATTTAATTTATCTCGTTGAGTTTTGATTGTAGTAATTTGATCTTGTTTTTCTTTGATTTGTTTTTTAATACTATCTATAGAATCTTGAATGTTTTTAATACTTTTTTCTTTGTCTAATTTACCAAGAATTAATTTGTTGCTATTAGTTGTCTTGTCATTAATATCTTTTTCGATTTTTCCAATTTCAGATAATAAATTTTTTCTATCTTTTTGTTGGTTTGCAGAAACAGAAGTTATATTGTCATAAGCTACATATGATACACCAGATGTTGTAAAAAGAGTTAGACCTATTAATACGGCTAATAATTTTTTCATAACTTTTTCTCCTTATTATTCCTTTTTAATTAAGCATTTAATTTTTCTATTTCTCTTTTAATTTCATGTAGTTTATCTCTATATTTTGCTAATTGATCTGCAAAATCTTTAGTTTTTTCCACATAATCACTATCTAGTTTGTTTTTAAATTCTTCTAATTTCTTAGTAAATGCCTCTGATTTATCTTCTTTAAAGATATTGAAATTATTAAACTCTGTTTTTAGTTCTTCATATTGTTTTTCAAGAGCTTCAAAGTTTTTGTTGTGGTTATTAATAGCCTCTAAAATTTGTTGATTTTGCTTTTGAACTTCTTCTATCTTAGATTTAATTGTTTGTTTTTGATTGTTTTGTTCTTCTATTTCTTTTTCTAATTGAGCCTTTTCTTTTTCAAGTTCTTCTTTTACTTTTTGATTTGAAGCATTTTTTTCTCTTTCAATTTCTAATTTACTGTCAAGCTCAGCGTTTATTTGCTCAGCTTTTTTTAACTGTTCATCAGAATTAAGTGCAGCACGTTTAGCTTTTTCAACTTCGCTGTTAGCTTTTTCAACTTTTTCTTCAGCTGCAACAATATTTTTTAGCATTTCTTCTGCAGATTTGTCTACGCCTACTAATTCACGTCTTTTTCTTTTTAATAGTTCACTTTTTTCTGAACGTTCAACTTGATCTTTTTGTATCTTAGTAATTAATTCTTCTTTTTGTCTTTCTAGTACTTCTTTAAGTTCTAATTGTTCTTCTTTTTCTTTATCTATGTTTAAAGCTTCATTGTCTAAAGTAGTTTTTAAAGTTTCAACTGTTTTGATTTTTCCAGCAATGAAGCTTAACTTTTCTTCTAGTTTAGCTTTTTCTTTTGTTTGAATTGCAATTTCTAATTGAAGATCACTTTGTTTTTGAGTTATTTCAGATACTAGATCGTTATTTTCATTATATTTTCTTAATAATTCATAATATTGGTTACCAATTTCATATTCTTTCTTATCAAGACCTAAAATTGTATATCAATATATTCTATAAAATTCGTCTCAAATCTTTTTGTACTCATTTTTAACAGATTTAACATCTTTTTCTAAAGAGCGAACTTCTCTATTTTTAATAACTTTCTTTTTTTCTATAGATTCTTTTTCTCTTTGAATTTTTCTAATGTTTTCTTTAACGTCTTCTATTTCTTTATTTTTTGTAGTTATTTGTTTTTTATAATTTTCTTTTTCTTGATTTTGTTCATCTAAAACTTTATGTAATGCTTTATCTGCTGCTTTAAGTTCTTCTTCTCTTTGAGGAGCTTCAGATATTATTTTTCTAGCTTCTGTAATGTTATGTTTTGTTGTTTCAATTTCATTCTTAAGAGTTTGATTTTTGTTTTTGTTTTCTTCTAATTTAGAATTTTGAGTAGATATTAATTTTTCTTTTTCTCTAATATCATCCTTTTCTTTTTCTACTTCAGTTTCTAATTTCTTTTTCTTTTCTACTTCGCCATTGATTTCGTTTTTAATTTCTTCTAATTTAGATTCTAAAGTTCTTTTATCTTTTTCTCTTTTATCTTTTTCACTATTAGCAGAAACTAAAGAATTATTTAAATTACTGATTTCATCTTCTAGTTTTTTATCGTTTTTTTTATGTTCTTCTTTAAGTTTAGCTAATTGGGCTTCTTTTTGGGTTTTAGTTTGGTTAAAACTTGTAATTTGAGATTTTAATCCATTTATTTCATTAATTTTTGAAGAGATATCATTTTTAATTTGATTAAATTCACTATTTTTACTATCAATTGTTTGTTTTAGTTGATTTAGTTCGCCTTTTTTAGCAATTAAATTACTTTGTTCTTTGTGTACTCCTTGAGTTAATTTACTAATTTCATTTTGTAGTTCTTTATTTTCTCTAGTTAATTCATCAAGACTAGTTTGTTTTTTTTGAATTTCTTCTTCTAAATTTGTAAGATCTTTTTTCTTAGAATCTAATTTTGAAAGTGCATCTTTAATAGTTTTTAATTCTTTTTCTACTTCTTTTTGTTTTTCTTCACTTGCTTTTAAAGATTTAACCGCTTTATTCTTTTGATTTTCTAAATACTTTTTGTTATCTTTTAAACTAAGAATTTCTCGATAAAATTTCTCTGATTTTCTGTTTTCTTCACGGATTTCTCTATTTTTTTGATTAATTAGTGAATTAAGTTTTTGGATTTTATCATTTAGTTGCTTAGCAATGCGTTTAGTATCAAGTTCTAATATTTGACGTCTTTCATCTAATTTTTTATTCTTTGCTGAAAGCTCATCAAGTTTAATTTGTAACTGTGCGTTTTGTTCTTTTAAATCTTTAACTTTTTTCTTAAGTTCTTCAGATTTATTTTCATTTGCAATTAGTTTATTTAACTGTGCATCAATAGCACTTTTTTCATCAGATAGATTTATAATTTCTTTTTTATATTCTTCTTTTACTTTTATTACAGGTGCAAGCTCTTCTTCTTTTTCTTTAATTTTTTGTGCTAATTCATCAATTTCTTTTTGAATTTTTGTAATTTGATTTTGATTTGCTTTTGAATTATTATCTAGGGTTTTAAAGTCTTTTAAGATACGATCAATTTCTTTTTGAATTGAAAGTTTTTTTGCTTGAACTACTTCTAATTTAGATCTTAATGCACTAACTTCTTTTTGTTTATCTTCTAATTGTTTTTTACTATTAAATGCCTTAGTTTCTCATTTTTTCTTATCTTTTTCTAGTTCTGCAATTTTATCTTTATTAGTTGGATTTTCTTTTTTTAGTTTTTCAATTGTTTCTTTTGCTGTTTTAATATCTTCAGTTAGTTTTGTGATTTGGTTATTTTTGGCGGCAATTTCATTATTATTAGCTTCAATTTGTTTATTGATATAAGCTAGATCTTTTTCTAAAGATTTAATTGTCCCATCGTTTAAAATATCTTCAGCAGTTAATTTTTTAAATCTTTTATCAGTAGAATCTAGATTCTTTTTGTATAGATCTAATTTAGTAGAAAGATCTTTCATTTCTTGTTCGAAAGTCTTTCTTTCATCAACTCTGTTAGTACTTCTTGTAACGTTTTCATGTATTACATAAGTAATCCCAGATGATGTTAGAATACTTGTAACTGCAAGTAAGGCCAATAGTTTTTTCATATAACCCATCCTTTTTCTATGTTTTACTTCTATTAATTTTGTATTCTTTATTATTTTATTTTATTTATAAATAGAAAAGGATTTTTAACACGATTTTCAAAAAACTATATATTATAAAGCAATTCTTATCATTTGTATATACCTATTTTGGCGAAATTTTAAAAAAATTAGTAAAAATTGGTAAAAATACTCTGTTTTTTCAAAAAACCCTTGTATTTTCTACACTTTTTGTGTTTTTTTATAATTTAAAATAACAATACTTTTTTGTATTAAATTAAAGATATTTACTACTAATATCTATATTTATTTATTAACTTAGTAAAATGTATAATTTATATATAAATAAGTAGGTTAGTAAGTAAAAATAGTATATGAATGATGATTTTATTGAAAATGATTATCAAATAAGCTTATCAGTTAAGCGTTTATTAGAATTATGAGATAAAAACTTATTTGATAAATTTGAACTAGGTACTTTTAAAGGGTTAAGTCAAATACATTCTTATATGTTTAAAGATGTATTTAACTTTAATGGACAAATTAGAAAAGTAAACATATCTAAAAATAACTTTATGTTTTGTTTAACTAGATATTTAGAACAAAACTTAAAGTTAGTTGATAGTATGAAACAAAATACATTTGATCAAATAATAGATAAATATATTGAAATGAATATTTGTCATCCATTTAGATAAGGCAATGGTAGATCTACTAGACTTTGATTAGACCAAATATTAAAAAAACAACTCAAAGTTGTTGTTAATTGAACTAATATAAGTAAAGAAGAATACTTTTTAGCAATGTATAAATCTACAACTGATTCTTCTAGTTTAAAGTTATTAATTCAAAATAACTTAACAACTAAAATAAATGATAGAAATATTTATATTAAAAGTATTATTAAATCTTATGAATATGAAGGTTTTAAAGTTGATATAAACTAAGTTTTTTAAAAGTTCTAGGCTATTTTAAAATACCTAAGGTTTTTTATTTGTATTTAGTTTATTAGCAGTTTATTAATAATTGCTATAAATAAGAGTTATATAAAATAAAAAAGCTTCAGTAGAAGCTTTTTTACTAGTTATTAATATTTAAAGTTTTACTAGTAAATAAATAAATTATTTAATGCTAAAAACAAGATTAAAAAAATTTAAAAAACATATTGTGTATTTTTAAAAAGTATGTAGAATAGAAATTGACAAAAATAATTAATAATTTGTAACTAGAATTTCTATTGTTTTACCTTTCTTATTTTTTTGATAATTTGAATTATTGTAATTAAAATCTAAATAATGTATTTTATATTTACTAGACCAATCTTTTAATATAGTATTAGTTAAATTTTTATGTTCTAAAACATTTGATAAACAAAACTTAACATTTTTAACATTTTTATTATTTAATGAATCTAAGTTAATATAGTTTAATTCTTATTTCTTATTTTTAAACCTTGTATAAGATCTTGTGAACCTCTAATAAACATGTAAAATAAATGTGAATATAAACATAGTTAAAGTAAATGAGGTGTTATTTATGCAACCAAATAGAAAAAACACTATTGTAGATCTATTTGCTGGAGCTGGTGGATTAACACTTGGATTTACTCAAAATGATTTTGAAATATTAGATACAGTTGAATTTTGACAACCTGCAGTTGATACATATAATTACAACTTTAAAAAACACATAACAACTAAAGACATTACTGATTTAAATGTAAGACAGAATCTAGAAGATAATTTTAAAAACAAAACAAACTTAGTTATTGGTGGGTTTCCTTGTCAAGGTTTTTCAATGGCAGGAAAAAGAAGTAAAAGTGATCAAAGAAATCAATTATATAAATATACAATAGATGTAATTTCAAGACTACAACCATATGGATTTGTATTAGAAAATGTTAAAGGAATTTTATCTTATAAAGAAGCTGATGGAATATTAGTTATTGATAAGATTAAAGATATGCTAAGCAAGTTAAATTATCATACAGAATTTATTTTATTAGATAGTTCAAAATTTGGAGTTGCTCAAAAAAGAGAAAGAGTTATTTTTATAGGATGTAAAAACAAAGATAAAGTAGATCAAGTTATTAGTAGGTTAAAAGAATTTGATTTACCAATTGTTACAGTTAAACAAGCAATAGGTCATTTAGAACACATAACAAATGAAGACATTATAGCAAATCATACTTTTTCTAAACACTCAGAAGAAATGAAAAAAAGACTATCAGATCTTAAAGAAGGACAAAGCTTATCTAAAAGTTTTTCAGATGCTTTTAGAAAAATTTCATATGATAAACCCGCTCCAACAGTAAAAGAAAATCACGGTGGTGTACATGTGCATCCTGTTTTACCAAGAGTATTAACTCCTAGAGAATTAGCTAATTTGCAATCATTTCCAGAAAATTTTATTTTTTTAGGTACTAAATCAAATGTTTTAAAACAAATAGGAAATGCTGTTCCAGTAAAGCTATCATTTGAAATAGCAAAAATAGTCAAGGAGATATTTTTTAGTGAATAATTACTATAAAATAGCTATCAAATTACAAAAACTTTTATCAGAAGTAATACAAGAGATATTTAGTTATAAAAATAATGAACTTGAAATTAAAGTAGAAGATCTAAATATTTTACAAAGAGAAATTAATTCAGTTAGTTCATCTTCTGCAATAGGTTTTTTAGTAGAAGAATATTTAATTATAAATCTTTTAAATTATTTTAATTCTAGTAAAAATGATAAACAAATAATAATGAATATTAATAAAGTAACTAACAAAAATAGTTATGACTTTTCTATTAAATACAAAGAACATCTTTTTTATGTTAATTTAAAAAGTAATAAGACTAATAATAGAACAATAGCAGCTATTCAAAAACTTTATGATGATTATGTAAGTTATACTGAACAAACCCCATTACATTTTTTAGTTTTTAAAATTAACTATCACATTGGACTATCTACAGATAATCAAAATATTAAAATAATTATTGATAATACTCAATCTTATTTTTTAGAAGAAATTAATTTTGATCAATGACATCAAGATAAAAGATCTTGATCAGAAAAGTTAAATCTTAATTCGGGTAGACTTATAGTTTCAGATAAGTTTTTAAAAGATAATCTTTTAGAAATTGATCAAATTTCATATGAAAAAACTAAAGACCAATTAGCAAAAATATACAAACTAAATAGAAATGAAGATAAGTAATATTTTTATAAAAATTAATTTATCTTTAAATGTTTTTAAACATAAAAAAATGTAAGAAACTAATTAAATTAGTACTTCTTACATTTTTATTTTTGATTATTATTTTTCATATTTTTTAATTAGATCATCTGCAAAATCTAAAGCGCTTCTAACAGCTTGATCCATATTAATATATCTATATTGAGCTAATCTTCCTAATTGGTATAAGTTAGAAATCTTTTTGCTTTCTTCAACATATTTGTTGTAACGTTCTCTTGATTCATCGTTTGGAATAGGATAATATCTTTCAGAAAATTCTTTACTATTTTGTTCAAAAGCCCCTGGATATTCTTTTGAAATAATAGTATTTTGTTCATTTTTTACTTCTGGATAGAAATTCTTATATTCAGTAATTCTTGTCATTGAAGGGTGTTCAGGATAGTTAACTACAGCAGTTTGTTGTAAATTAGTTTTACTTAATTCTTCAAATTTAATGTTTAAAGATCTATAAGGTAATTTGTCATATTTATAACCAAACAATTCATCAATAGGAGCACAGTTAATTACAGGTTTAGTAATTAATTCATCATTAATATAAATTTGATTATCTTTAATTTGTAAATGCTTAGTAATATTAACTTTTAAAACAAGATCAATATTATCTGAAGATAACATATTTAATACCATTTGAGTATAACCATTAGTTGGTAAACCTTCATAAGTATCAGTAAAATAAGTATTTCTTTTAGTTAAATAAATTGGAACTCTTGCAAAAACTGAAACATCTAAATCTTCAATTTTCTTATCTCACATTTTACCAGTATAACTTGCAAAAATTCTTGTATAAATAGTTTGATAAATGTGTTGGTATTTGTCAATTTGTGATAATTCTAAAATAGTTACTTGTTCTTGATTAGGAAACTTTTCTTTTAAATAATTAATAAAATCTTCAGCTTCATTTGGAAATAATATTTTAATTGAATCAACATTAACTGGAAGTGGAATTAGTTCATCATCAATTTTTGCTTGTACAACATTTTTATATGAGTTAAAAGTTGTAAATTGATTTAAAAAATCAAATACTTCTTTGTCATTTGTATGAAAAATATGAGGTCCATATTGATGAACTAAAATATCATTTTTTTTATGATCATAAACATTTCCACCAAAATGATCTCTTTTTTCAATAATTAAAACTTTTTTGTTTTTTGGTAATTTTGCACAAACTGTAGCTGTACTTAAACCACAACCAATAAAAACATAATCATAAGTGTTGTTTATATTAGTTGGTATTGCTTTTATTGTGTTCATAAATCTCCTTTTAACAAGTTTTTTTACATACAAAAACTTATTTAGTTATCTTTGTTTTGTAAATGTGCTTTTCTAAAAGCAATTTCACTTTCTACAATTTCTTTAATATTAGTTTTTATTTGATAGTCTAACTCTTGACATAACTTAGTATTTGAAGCAACTAACATATCTGGATCTCCACTTCTTCTTGGAGCAATTTTGATATCTAGTTTACGTTTTAATTGGTTTTCAAATTCTTTTATAATTTCAAGATTGCTAAACCCTTTACCACTACCAATATTGTAGTAAAGATCACGGTTTTCTTTAACCATTTTAATTGCTGTTAGTAAATGTAGTTCAGCTAGTTCACAAACATAAACATAATCTCTAACACAAGTTCCATCATCAGTATTGTAATCTGATCCAAAAATACTAAACTCATCAGTTAATCCAAATGCAAAATAACTAATTGCAGGAATTAAATGAGTAGGTTTTTGATTGTTTTTAGTTAAATAACCAATTTTTTTACTTTTTGAAGCACCAGCAACATTAAAGTATCTTAAAAAAGTGTAATGAAAATTAGGATTTGCTAGTGCAAAATCTTTAATGATTTCTTCACCAAAATACTTTGTTCTTCCATAAGGTGAACAAGGTTCTTTAGGATCATTTTCATAAAAATAACCATTATGGCGAGAATTATTACCATAAACAGCAGCAGAAGATGAAAATACAAAATAATTAACATTATATTTTTGCATTGTTTTTAAAGTATTAACTAAACCTTGAATATTAGTTTGGTAATAATCAAGTGGTTTTTGTACTGATTCACCAACTTTAATTAATCCAGCTAAATAAATAACAACATCAATTTGATTATCATTAAATGTTTGATCTAGTTTATCTAAATCTAAAATATCGCCTTGAATAAATTTACTTTTTTGTTCAATAGCTTGACTAAAACCAGTAGATAAATTATCATAAATGATTACATTATTATCATCTGTTTTATTAATGATTTCAGCAACATGGCTACCAATATAACCAGCTCCACCAATTAAAAGATAATTCATAATAAACCTCTTCTATTTTGATTTTTATATTTTAATGAATATATCACATTAAATTTGTATTTGTGACATAAATTATTCAACTTAGTTTTAGACCTAAATTCGCCCATAAATTTAAGCAATACTTTATTTTAGAACATTTTTTAAAGACATTTTGAAATTTTACAAGTATTTTTTTAACAATAAATAATTTTAAAAAAACAGCCAAAAATCAAGTAAAAATTTTTTAAAAAAATTTAAATGTTTAAAACTTTTAATAATGCCCATATAATCTATGTTTTTTAAATTTATAGCTAAAAATCTAGAAAATATGACAAAAAAAAGATCTATTTTTTTAAATAAAGTTTTGCTATTATAGTACATAAGTTTTTTGGATATTTATATTCATTTAACAAATAGCAAGTATGTAAAAAAATTATGTATTGTCTAGGAGGTATGAAATGATTATTAACCATCAACTTAATACAGCTACAACTGTATTTTTCTATCTTACGTTAGTTATTGGAATAATTTTTATGTTATTCCTATCTTCTGACTGACTATTTTTTATGTTCGCATACATTAAAAACAAAAAGAAATTAACTAAATATAAACCTAAAAAAAATAGATCATTTGCAATTATTATTCCAGCACATAATGAATCTAGTGTTGTTGGAAAACTAATTGATAGTATTAAAGCTCAAAAATATGATGGAGTAATTGATATTTATTTAGTTGCAGATAATTGTAATGATAATAAAAAAACTTATAATGTTGGAATTAAAAAAAATGTTGTAGTTTTACAAAGATTTCATAAAACTTTAAAAGGTGGAAACTTTGCTATTCAACACGGTTTAAGATACATTAGAGATAATAATCTATTAGATAAATATGATTGTTTTTGCTCTTTTGATGCTGATAATTTATTAGATCAAAACTGAGTTTATGAAGTTAATAAAGCATATGATTTTTATTCAGATATTCAAGTTGTAACAACTTATAGAAACTCAAAAAACTATGCTGATAACTGAATTTCTAGTGCTTATTCAATTCAATTTTTAAAAGAATCAGATGTTATTAATAAAGGAAGAGCTACTTTAAATCATGCTTCTTATATTAATGGAACTGGGTTTTCTTTTACTAAAGAAATTTTAGAAAAAACTAATTGATGAGACTTTAACTCACTAAGTCATGATATTGAATTTACTCAATGATTGATGCTAAATAATATTAAAACTGGCTATACAGAAAATGCTTGTTTTTATGATGAACAACCAATAGATTTTAAAAGTTCTTGAAAACAAAGAATGAGATGAAGTGTTGGGTTTAAACAAGTTTGAAATATTTATAAATCTAGAATTCTTAAACAAATGTTTTCATTAAAAGCAAATAAAGTTAAGATATGAGCAAACTTTACAATGATTTCACCTGTTGTTCTTACACTTGTAATTAATTTATTATTTTGACTAATAACTACATTATTAATGGTTTCTAATTATGAAGTTAATTATGTTCATAATAGATTTATACAAGTTGCTCAAGTACAAAATAATTTTTATCATTTATTAGTTTATGCTCTTACAACTCCATTTGTTATTCATTTAATAATTTTTGTTAATTACTTACTTTGAGGAATTGTTGTTGTTATTAGAAATAGAAAATCTATTCATGCAACTAAATGACAAAAATTTAAATCAATATTTACTTATCCTTTATTTATGTTAACTTATATTCCTATTTCATTTTTAGCACTGTTTAGATCAACTTATTCAACTACTCCTATTGCTAGAAAAAGTGAAGTAGTGTTAAAAACAAAACCTAATAAAACAAGTAATAAATAAGAATGTTTAAGTTTATCTTAATTAAATTTCTATTTTTAAATAAAAATAAAAAATAATCATAAATGAACTTTAATTTTTTAAATAAAGCCTTATTTTATCGAGTTTTTTCATATTTATTTTGTTTTATAAATATAAAAATAAAAAATAAAAATCTGTTTAAAATCTGTTTATATTTAATAATTAAATTAATGTTTATTTATCATTTATATTTTGTATTGAAATTAATCTAAAGCTTTTTAATATCACTATTTTAGTATTAATTCTTTTATTATTGTTTAACTAATTTTAGATTAAGAATAAAAGTAAGAAATTAAGTAAATCTAATATGTGAGGTTCTAACTATGAAAATAAGAAAAGCCATTATTCCTTGTGCTGGATTTGGAACAAGATTTCTACCTTTTACTAAATCTCAAGCAAAAGAAATGTTACCTATTATTGATAAACCTGCAATAGAATATATTGTTCAAGAAGCTATAAATAGTGGAATTGAAGAGATTTTACTTATAATCAGATCTGGAAAAAATAATATAGCAAATCACTTTAATAGAAATAAAGAACTTGAACATTTTTTAGTAGAAAAAAATAAGTTAAGTGAATTAGAATTAATAAGTGAAAAATACAATGCAACAATTTATTATATTATGCAAGAAGAACAACTTGGATTAGGTCATGCAATTTCACTAGCAAAAGAATTTATAAAAAATGAACCTTTTGCTATACTTTTAGGTGATGACTTATTTAAATGCAACACACCTGCTATTAAACAATTAATAGATGTTTTTGAAAAATATCAACAAAACGTTTTAGGTACTATTTGTATTGATAAAAAAGATAGTAAAAAGTATGGAATTTGTAAAGTAGATCAGATTTCAGATGATGTTTATAAAGTTGAATCATTAATTGAAAAACCTGATGTTGAATGTGCACCAAGTAATATTGCAATTGGTGGTAGATATGTTTTATTACCTGAAGTATTTAAATATTTAGATATGCAAATAAAAGGCAAAAGTGGAGAAATTGAATTAACTGATGCAATATTAAAAACTTTAGATGAAACTGAATGTTATGCAAAAGTTATTAATGGTTCAAGATATGATCTTGGAAATAAAATTGGTTATTTACACGCTATTTTAGATTTTGGTTTAGAAAGAGAAGATTTAAAAGATCAATTCTTAAGTTTAATTGAAACTAAAATAGAAAAATTAACTGCAAGCAATTAATGAAATTAATTTAATATAAGGCATCAATTGATGTCTTTTTTTATTTATATTTATTTAATTTAATTACTCACTTTTTATAGAAAAAATGTATAATATTTTTTAGGCGATTTTTATTGTGGGAGAACTTATTTTTATAATTCATATGAACCACAGCGGATAAAAAACGACCTTAAAAATATAAGGAGAACAAGTTCGTGGCTAAAAAAATCACACGTGTGGCTAAATTAGAATTTATGGCTATGCAAGCAAAACCTGGTGCAGAATTAGCTTCATTAGGAATTAACATGCCTGCATTTACAAGAGAATTCAACGATGCTACTAAAGATAGAGCAGGAGATGTAGTTCCTGTTGTTATTACAGCATATGATGATAAATCATTTGACTTTGTTTTAAAAACTACTCCAACTGCATATATGTTAAAAAAAGTTGCAAAAATTGAAAGAGGAGCAAGTAATTCTAGAACTCAAACTGTTGCAACTGTTACATTAGATCAAATTAGATCTATTGCAGAATACAAAATGCCAGATTTAAATGCAAATACTGTTGAAGCAGCAATGAAACAAATTATTGGAACAGCTAAAAATATGGGAATCAAAGTTACAGGTATGGAGGACTTTAAATAATGGCTAAAATCAGTAAAAGATTTAAAGAAGCTTTAAGTAAAGTTGAAAAAAATAAAGTTTATCCATTAACTGAAGCTTTAGATTTAGCAAAACAAACTGCTACAACAAAATTTGATTCAACTGTTGAAGTTGCATTTAATTTAAACATTGACCCAAGAAAAGCTGATCAACAAATCCGTGGAGCTGTAGTTTTACCTGCAGGTACTGGAAAAACTCAAAGAGTTTTAGTTTTAACTAATACTAAAACTAAAGAAGCTGAACAAGCAAAAGCTGATATTGTTGGTGGAGAAGAATTAATCAACAGAATTAAAAATGAAAACTGATTTGATTTTGATATCATTGTTGCTACTCCAGAAATGATGGCAAAATTAGGAGCTATTGGTAAAATTTTAGGTCCTAAAGGATTAATGCCAAACCCAAAAACTGGAACTGTAACTATGGATGTTGCTAAAGCAATTGATGATATTAAAAAAGGAAAAGTTGAATATCGTGCTGATAAAGAAGGAAACGTTCATTTAATTATTGGTAAAGTTTCATTTGAAGCTGAAAGATTAGAAGAAAACTTTAAAGCTGTTATTGATGAAATTAGAAGAGTTAAACCTCAAACTGTAAAAGGTGATTACATTAAAAATGTAACTTTATCAACTACAATGGGTCCTGGTATCAAAGTTGAATTTTAATAATTAAGAACAACTCATTAGAGTTGTTTTTTTGTCATTTAATATAACAAAAATAAAAATAAATGGTAATATTATATTGCTATTAATACCTAAGACAGTAACGGGGATATTCCCTTAATCATGTTACCGAGGAAAACTGACTTGTTTAAAAAACATTTTTTTGTTTTGTCCTTGGTTTTAGTGTTACTAGCCAAGGTTTTTATTTTATTTAAAAAAGGAGGAGTCTAAATGTCAAATTCAAGACCTGCTCACGCACGTAAAGCTGAAATAGTTGCTGAAATTGTTTCAAAAATTAAAAGTGCTCAAGGTGTTGCAATTGCTGAATACAAACATTTAACAGTTGCTAAAATGACTGAATTAAGAGTTCAAGCCTTAAAACAAAATATTGATATTAAGGTTTACAAAGATTCACTTGTAAGAAGAGCTGCTGAAGAATTAGGTTTAGTTGATTTAATTCCATTCTTAACTCAACAAAACGTATTTATCTTCTCAACTGAAGATTCAATTTCTGCAGCTAAATTAGTTGCAAATTTTGCTAAGAAAAATGACGCTCTTAAATTAAAAGCTGGTATTTATGAAGGCAAAGTTGTTGATACTGCTGGAATCAATGAAGTTGCATCTCTACCATCAAAAGAAGAACTATACTCAATGTTTGCTTCAAGTTTACTATACCCATTGAGAAAAGTTATGGCTGCTATTAACGCAGTTGCTGAAACTAGAAATTAATAAACTATACAATTTAAAAGTATTAGTAGCAACATTTAAAAAAATATATATAAAGGAGAATTAATATCATGCCAATCACTAAAGATGAAATTATTAAAGCATTAGAAGAAATGAAATTAAACGAATTAAACGAATTAGTTAAAGCTATTGAAGACCACTTTGGAGTTGTTGCATCAGTTGGTGTTGCAGCTGCTGCTCCAGCTGAAGCTGCTGATGCTGCTCCAAGTGAAGTTTCAGTTGTTATGACTTCAGTAGGACAACAAAAAGTTGCAGTTATTAAAGTAGTTAAAGAATTAACTGGTGTTGGATTAATGGATGCTAAAAAAATCGTTGATGGAACAATGCCTGTAACTATTAAAGAACACGTAAAACCAGAAGAAGCTGAAGAAATGAAAGCTAAATTAGTTGAAGCTGGAGCTTCAATCGATTTAAAATAAGCCAATTTCTAAATAATTTTTAAACTCACCATAATGGGTGAGTTTTTGTGTGTTTAATTGCTTTTCACATTAAAAAAAAATATAATTAAATAATCGAGTATAGTTTAGTTGTTAAGAGCTTCTGCTATGCTCTATCTTATTTTTTGGTCAACTATAAAAGGATAAAATCTATGAGTTTTGACTATTTTTTAAACACCAAATCACTTAATAAAATTAATAGAAAATTAGAAAATAATATTTATAAAACATCTCTTCCCTACTCAACAGCAAATAAATTAAATTATAACTTTGTTGATAAACTTTCAAAAGATCGGTTTTTAAGTTACTATACAAAGGCTTTTTATGATGATTTTTTAGAATCTAGTGTTGAAAAGAAACTAAAAACTTATGAACTAGCTTTACTTGTAATGATTGAAACTAAAACTGATTTAGATTTTTTATCTATTTTAAAAATCTTTAAAGAAATAAAAAAAGGTAAAAGACCTACTAATTATTTAGAACGATTAATTTTTAATATTATTTATGCTTATGAATATATTAAAAAACCTAAAGTTTTAATTAATGAAGAAAACTTAGAGATGTTAATTAGTATTTTATTAGTTGGATTAGAGTTTGATTTAGATTTAAAAAATAACTATTATAGAACACCAAAAACTAAGACACTTATTTCTAATGTTTTATCTAATCAACAAATTAGTAAAGAATTAGAAAGTTTACTAAACTATTTAAAATTTTTACAAGCTAATAACTTATGTACTTATAGTCAAACTTATTTAATATTTAGTACATTAGTTATGATTTCACCTTTTCAAAAATATAATTTAATATTTGCAACTTTATTATGTCAGTGAATCTCATTTCAATATAGTAATTCATATAAGTTAGTAATTCCGATTTGTTATTTTTTAAAAAATTCAAATGATTATATGAATGAGTTAGATGATTTAAATAATAAAGATTTAAACATTGATAATGTTATTGATCTTTTTAATACTGATTATTTAAAAAGTATTAATTTATACAATCATGCTAGTTGTATTTATAAATGAGCTAAAAAAGACAAAAAAAGGTTGTGAGTATTTGAAGATGATACTAGTTTTATTGTTTTAATTTTAATTTTACAAAATACTAAAAGTTTATCTTTTAATAACATAAAAACCTTATTAGCAATTAATAAGATTAAGTTATTTGATGATGAACAAATTAAAAATGCTTTAGCTAAATTAGTAGCTAATCAAGTATTACAAACAACAAATAATAGTGTTGTTAAATATGTAATAGTTGATAAATATTTAGAAAAATCTAAATATTTAGTAAACATGAAAGGACTATACAATGGCTTATAAAATCAGAAAAATTAATCGTAATGTAGAACGTCGTGATTATACTAAAGTGTCAATGAACCTTTCTCTACCAAACTTAATTGGTATTCAAACTGAAACTTTTGAATGATTTAAAACTAAAGGAATTCAAGAAGTTTTAGATGAGTTTTTCCCAATTTTATCATTTGATGGATCAAGTGTTTTAACTTTAGAAAACTGAGGGTTTAAAGAACCTAGATTAAGTGTAAGACAAGCAAGAGAAGAATCAAAAATCTATGATGCTCCAATTTATGCAAATCTAAAACTATCAGTTAATAAAACTGAAGAAATTCAAAAAGAATTTGATGGTGTTAATTTAGATGATACTTTACAAGTTTTAACTAGATGATTAGAAGAAAAAACTGCAGGTAAATCTATTACATTAAAACAACAAACTCAAAATTCATACTTTTTTGAATTAACTGTTAAAAAAGCAGAAAAACCAGATCTAATTCAAATTGATATTATTGAAGATAAAAGAACTTCATTGATTTGTAATGTAGCTATTTATAAATCAGGTGAAGTGTTTTTAGGTGATTTTCCATTAATGACAGAAGCTGGAACTTTTATTATTAATGGTTCTCAAAAAGTTATTGTATCTCAATTAGTAAGATCTCCAGGAGCTTATTTTAATAAAGAATTAAACCGTAAAACTGGAGAAATGATCTATTTTGCAGACATCATTCCAAGTAGAGGAACTTGATTAGAATATGAAACTGATTCTAAAAAAACTGGAACTGATGCAATCAATCCTTTATATGTAAAAATTGATAAATCAAGAAAAACTACTGCTACTTCATTACTATTAGCATTTGGAATTAGTAAAGAAGATATTTTAGATCTTTATGATAATGATGAAGTATTAGCTGAAACTTTACAACAAGATTCAATTATTGGTGATTTTAAAATTGATTGATCTAACCAAGTTCAAGAAATTTATAAAAAAATTAGACAAGGTGAAACTGCAACTAGTGAAGGTGCTTCTAAATTTATTAATAGTATTTTATTTGATAAAAGAAAATATGATTTAACTAAAGCTGGAAGATTTAAATTAAAACAAAAACTTTCAATCAAAAATAGAATTTTAAATAAAGTAATAGCAGAAGATATTGTTGATGAAAATAATAATGTTTTAATTGCCAAAAATACTGAAGTTGATAAACATAACATTAAACAAATTAGTGCTATTTTAGATCAAGATGTAATGTGTGTTGATCTAAACTATTTATCAGATATTCCTGGAAATAGAAAAGTTCAAAAAATTAAAGTTTATAAAGATAGTGAATTAAAAACTGAAACTACTTGTTTAATTGGATTAACTAGTCAATCTAATGAAGAATTTATAACTGTAGCTGATATTTTATCAACAGTTTCTTATTTATTAAACTTAAAATATAACATTGGTGAAATTGATGATATTGATAATTTAGGAAACAGAAGAGTTAGAACTGTTGGTGAATTATTACAAAATCAATTCAGAATGGGATTAAACCGTATTGATAAAAATGTTAAAGAAAAATTAGCTACAAGTGATTTATATAAAGTAAGAACTTCAACAATTATTAATGCAAAACCTTTAACTGCAATTATTGGAGAATTTTTCAACTTATCACAACTTTCTCAATTCATGGATCAAATTAACCCATTATCAGAATTAACTAATAAACGTAGATTAACAGCTTTAGGACCTGGTGGATTATCAAGAGATAGAGCTGGATTAGAAGTTCGTGACGTGCATCCTTCTCATTATGGAAGAATTTGTCCTATTGAAACTCCAGAAGGACCAAACATTGGTTTAATTAATAACTTATCAACTTATGCAAAAGTTAATGAATATGGATTTATTACAACTCCATATAGAAAAGTTATTGATGGAATTATTCAAAATGATCAAGTTGAATATTTAACAGCTGATCAAGAAAAGAACTTTATTATTGCTCAATCTAATGTAAATCAAGATGAAAATGGAAAAATTTTAGATGAAATTATAGTTTCACGTTTTAATGGTGATGACTATATGGCTAAAGTTGAAGAAATTGATTATATTGATGTTTCACCAAAACAAATTGTCTCAGTTGCTACTTCAGGAATTCCATTCTTAGAAAATGATGATGCTAACCGTGCTTTAATGGGTGCTAACATGCAACGTCAAGCTGTTCCTTTAATTAGACCAGAATCACCAATTGTAGCAACAGGTATTGAATTTGAAGCTGCTCGTGACTCAGGAGAAGCTGTTGTTGCAAAAGAAGATGCAATTGTAAAATATGTTGATTCAAAAACTATTATTACTGATGGAGAATCTGGAATTAGAACTTATGTTTTATCAGATTATGAAAGATCAAATAATGGTACTTCATTAACACAATCACCACTTGTAAGAGTTGGAGATATGGTTAAAAAAGGAGAAATTATTGCTGATGGACCTTCAATGGATCAAGGTGAATTAGCAATTGGTCAAAATGTTGTTGTTGCCTTTTCAACTTATAATGGATATAACTTCGAAGATGCGATTGTTATGTCTGAAAGAGTTGTTATGGATGATAGATTTACTTCAATTCATATTGATGAATATACTTTAGAAGTAAGAAATACAAAACAAGGTCAAGAAGAAGTAACTAGAGAAATTCCAAATATGTCAGAACAAGCCAAACGTCATTTAGATGCTGAAGGTATTGTTGCTATTGGAACTGAAGTTAAAGTTGGAGATGTTTTAGTTGGAAAAGTAACTCCAAAAGGACAAGTTCAACTTTCTCCAGAAGATAGATTACTACATGCTATATTTGGTGAAAAATCTAGAAATGTTAAAGACAATTCATTAAGAGTTCCAAATGGTGGAGAAGGAATTGTTCAATCAATTAAACGTTTTAAAGCAAAAAGTGCATTAAATCCTGATGGAATTGAATTACCAGCTGACATTATTGAAGTAATTAAAGTTTATGTTGTTCAAAAACGTAAAATCCAAGAAGGAGATAAAATGTCTGGACGACATGGAAACAAAGGTATTATTTCAAGAATTTTACCTATTGAAGATATGCCACATCTAGAAGATGGAACTCCAGTTGATATTATCTTAAACCCACAAGGTGTGCCTTCTCGTATGAACATTGGTCAAATTCTAGAAATCCATTTAGGAATGGCTGCTAAAAAATTAAATCAAAAAGTTATTACTCCTGTTTTTGAAGGTTTAAATGAAAAAGAACTAGAAGAAATTATGCAAGAAGCTGGAATGACTAATTATGGTAAAGTTACTTTAATTGATGGTCAAACTGGTGAACCATTAGATAAACCAATTGCAGTTGGAGTTATGTATATGTTAAAACTATCACACATGGTTGATGATAAGATACATGCACGTAACGTTGGTCCTTATTCATTAATTACTCAACAACCATTAGGAGGAAAAGCTCAAAATGGTGGTCAACGTTTTGGAGAAATGGAAGTTTGAGCTTTAGAAGCTTATGGAGCAGCTCACACATTACGTGAAATTTTAACAATTAAATCAGATGATATTAAAGGTCGTTCTAAAACTTATGAAGCAATTGTTAGATCTAAAAAAATTCCTGAACCTGGAATTCCAGAATCATTTAACGTTTTATCAAAAGAAATTATGGGTCTAGGATTTAATATGTATATGATTGATGAAGATGGTGAAAAATCAGCAATTAATGCATATGATAGAAAAGACTTTGAAGCTGATAATTATGAAGATGATGAAATTTTAGTAAAAACAGATAGTCTATATATTGATGATGAAGATGTTGATGCTGAATTTGAAGATTTAACTTATGTTGATGAAAACGACATTTTAAAATCATTTGAACTAGATGATGATGAAGAAGAATAATTGGGGGCAAACATGGAAAATTTAAATCGTAAAAAAGCAATAAAAATTGAATTAGCTAACCCTGATACAATTCGATCATGATCACATGGAGAAGTTTTAAAACCAGAAACTATTAACTATAAAACATTAAAAGCTGAAAAAGATGGGCTATTTGATGAAAGAATTTTTGGTCCTACTAAAAACTATGAATGTGTTTGTGGAAGATATAAAAAAGCAAACCCTATGAATAAAGGAAAGGTTTGTGAAAAATGTGGTGTTGAATTAACTGAATCAATTGTTCGTAGAGAAAGAATGGGACATATTGAATTAGAAGAACCAGTTACTCACATTTGAATGCTTAAAGTTGCTCCTTATAGAATTGCTGCAATTTTAGATTTAAAAGCAAAAGAATTAGAAGAAGTAGTTTACTTTGTTTCTCATATTGTTTTAGAACAAGGAAATCAAAAACATTTTGTTGAAAAAGAAGTTCTAGATTTAGGTTCATCAAGAATTACTAAAACTAGAGAAAAACTACAACTAACAATTTTAGATGTTATTGATCAAATTAATGATCCAAATCATAGAGATACTAAAAAAGCTAATAGATTATTAGAAGAATTAAAAAACACTGCTATTCCATTTTCAATTGATGAAGCAACTAGTTTAATTAGTAAATATACTAATGCTAAATTTGGAATTGGAGCTAGAGCTGTTGAATATTTATTAGAAAAAGTAGATCTTAAAAAAGAAATTGAAGCTATTAAAGTTCAACTTGAAAATTCTAAAAAAACCCCAAATGAAAGAACTAAATTATTAAAACGTTTAGAAACTTTTGATGCTTTAAAACGTTCTAATCAACGTCCTGAATGAATGGTTATGAGAGTAATTCCAGTTATTCCACCAGACATTCGTCCTATTATTCAATTAGATGGTGGACGTTTTACTACTTCTGAAATTAATGATTTATATAGAAGAATTATTATCAGAAATGAAAGATTAAAAAAAGTTAAAGAAATGGGTGCACCATCAATTATTGTAAATAACGAAAAACGTATGTTACAAGAAGCTGTTGATGCTTTATTTGATAATGAAAGAAAACCAAAACCAGTTCAAGGAAAAAATAAACGTCCATTAAAATCATTAACTAGTGTTTTAAAAGGAAAACAAGGTAGATTTAGACAAAACTTATTAGGAAAACGTGTTGATTATTCAGCAAGATCAGTTATTGCAATTGGACCTGATCTAAAAATGTATCAAGCAGGTTTACCAAGAGAAATGGCTATTACTTTATTTAAACCTTTTGTAATTCAATGACTTCAAGATCATGAGTATGCAGAAAATGTAAAAATTGCAGAAAAAATGTTATTACAAAACGATCCAAAAGTTTGAGAAGCTTTAGAACAAGTTATTAAAGACAGACCAGTGTTATTAAACCGTGCTCCTACTTTACACCGTTTAGGAATTCAAGCTTTTGAACCTAAATTAGTTAAAGGAAAAGCTATTCGTTTACACCCATTAGTTACAACTGCATTTAATGCCGATTTTGATGGGGATCAAATGGCTGTTCACGTTCCTATTACAAAAGAAGCTGTTGCTGAATCTAGAGCTTTAATGTTAGGATCAAGTGCAATTTTAGGACCAAAAGATGGAAAAGCAATTGTTACTCCCGGTCAAGATATCATTTTAGGAAACTACTATTTAACAACTGAAGAAAAAGATGCTAAAGGTCAAGGAATGATTTTTTCAAGTTTAGATGAAGCATTTATGGCTTATAACAATAACCAAGTTCATTTAAACTCATTAATCGGAATTGCTTTATCAGCTTTACCAGAACAAAAATTTAGTAATAAAAATCAAAGATTAAATTCTTATTTATTAACAACTGTTGGAAAATTATATTTCAACCAAATTTTTGATGATAATTTCCCATGAATTAACTCAAATAATATTTGAAATGCAAAAGAAGCAGTTAAAGAATTTATTTATGATTTTTCACAAGATATAAATACTGTAATTAGTAATGTTCAAGTTCAACAACCAATTAAGAAAAAAGAATTATCTCTAATTATTGAAAGATATTTTGAATCACATGGTGCTAGAAAAACTGCTGAAATGCTAGATAAAATGAAAGATTTAGGATTTAGTTTTTCAACAAAATCAGGAACTACAATTTCAGCTGGAGATGTTGTTGCGTTTACTCATAAATATGATGAATTTAAACAAGCAGATCAAAAAGTTGAACAAATTACTGATTTTTACAATATGGGTATGTTAACTTCTAGTGAAAAGAAACGTAGAATTATTGAAGTTTGATCTGATGTAAAAGATAAAATTCAAAATGAATTAGCTACAGTTTTACGTAAAGATGTTAAAAACCCTATCTTTGTAATGGTTGATTCTGGAGCTCGTGGTAATGTTTCAAACTTTACTCAATTAGTTGGTATGCGTGGATTGATGAACGATACTAAAGGTGATATTAAAGAAATTCCTATTAAATCATCATTCCGTGAAGGACTAACAGTTTCTGAATACTTTGTTTCAACTCACGGTGCTAGAAAAGGTATGGCAGATATTGCCTTAAAAACTGCAGATTCAGGATATCTAACTAGAAGATTAGTTGACGTTTCTCAAGAAATTGTTGTTGTTAATGAAGATTGTGAACCAACTAAAGGATTTGAAGTATCAGCAATTATTGATACAAAACACGATAATGTTATTGTTCCATTAAAAGATAGATTAGTTGGAAGATATACATTTGAAGACATTTATGATGATAATAAAAACTTAATTGTTACAGCTAATACATTAATTGATAAAAATATTGCTGAAAAAATTATTATGGCAGGAATTAGTTCAGTAATTATTAGATCAGTATTAACTTGTGATAATAAACGTGGTGTTTGTCAAAAATGTTATGGATTAAACTTAGCTACAGCATCAGTTGTTAATATTGGTGAACCAGTTGGAGTAATTGCTGCTCAATCAATTGGAGAACCTGGTACTCAATTAACAATGCGTAACTTCCATACTGGGGGAGTTGCTGGTAATGTTGATATTACTCAAGGTCTACCTCGTATTAAAGAATTACTAGACGTTACAACTCCAAAAGGAGCAGTTGCTATAATTTCTGAAGTTAATGGTGTAGTTAGTGAAATTGAAGATTATAATGGTGTTTTTGTAATTAATATTGTTACTGAAAATGAAGAAGTTAAAAAATACAAAACTGAATTTAACTCAGTATTACGTGTTGAAGAAGGTTCAAGTGTTGTTGCTGGTCAAAAATTAACTGAAGGAGCTATTGATTTACATCAATTATTAGAATTTGGTGGAATTCAAGATGTTCAAAACTACATTTTAAAAGAAGTACAAAAAGTTTATAGACTACAAGGTATTGAAATCTCAGATAAATATATTGAAATCATCATTAAACAAATGTTAAATAAAGTAAAAATTACTGATAGTGGTGATTCTGATTTATTACCTGGAGAAATTATTACTATTCAAAACTATAAAGAAGTTGTTCAAGATTGTATTGTTAAATCAATAAGACCACCATTATCAAAAGCACAAATCTTTGGTATTAAAAAAGCACCTTTAGAATCTGGTTCTTGATTATCTTCAGCTTCATTCCAAGATACTGCTAGAGTATTAACTAGAGCAATTATTAAAGGAAAAGAAGATAAACTTGAAGGATTAAAAGAAAATATTATGTTAGGTAACTTAATTCCAGCTGGTACTGGTTTAACTGGAACAAAAGAAGTTGAAGAACTAGCTGAAACTTATCATAATAATGAATATTAATCGATTAAAATCTCATTTTAAATGAGATTTTTTTTATTATAAAAATAAGTATAATTAAATAAAAAATATTAGTTATGAAAAAATCTTTAAATTTAATTTTATTAACTAGTTTAGTTACTAGTTCATCTTTATTAGTTATTAGTTGTAATAATAATTATCCTAATTCTTATAAAATTCCAACAATTCCTAATTCAAATCAAAAACCAAATAATGACAAATCAGATCAAGACAAAAAACCTAATCACTTTATAGATAATAATAATCATAATAATCAAAATGATCAACCAAACAATGATATTGAACCTAAACCAAATGACATTCCAAGTAATAGATCTAAGTTAGTTTATGATTCAAACAAGATCTATGATATAGATAAAAACCCTGAGTATTTTACAGATGCTCATTTATTTGATTCTGATTTTTTATTAAAAAATTCAGCTTATACAATTAGTAGATCTACAAATAAGTTTTTTACAGGATCACATAATATGAATGTGTTTTTAAAAACTGGATATTATAATAACCCAGTTGATTTTAGAAATGGTTATGATCAAAATACTGATAATGAGTTTTGAAAACATTCAAAAAATATTGGTTGATATGGTGATTTAGGAAAAACTGATGAAGAAAAAGTAGCTTTTTATAATGATCAACTTTCAGTTGATGGAATGGTAAAACAAGCTTATCTAAATAAGTTTGAACAAAAAGAAATTGATTCTAGTAAAACATTAAATTTTGATTTTAATAATTTTATTTTAAAAAATCCTTTTGGTTATTTACCTTCAAATTTAAGTCAGTTATTTTATTATATGGATTTTGATTCAATTTCTAGGTTATATAAAATTAAAAGTGTTAAAGACATTAAAGCTAATTTTGATGATGAAAAAGGTGAATTTGAAATATTAATTACAGATAAAAATAATCAAAAATATTATCAAAAAATAAATCAAACTAATACTAGTTCATTAAAGAAAAACTTAGATTTTTATCAATATATTCATGATAGAAGTTTTAGTTTATTAGTTGGTGTTAATAGATGATGAGAAGATCCTTTTGATCTTAGATCAGGCAAAATGATTCAAGATTTTAAAGGCGGAACTATGTGAGTATTAGATCGAGTTGTTAATAAAGAACTTGAAGATAAAGGGTATTGAGAATTATTATTAGCAACAAATATTCACGTTTTTAGTCTTGCAGAAACTTTTGATAAATCTATATATTTTTCTAAAAATAGCACTAATGCAAAAGCTAGCAAATGAAAAGCAGGTTTTTATGATTTTCAAAATCAATGAAATTCTAAAAAAGCTGAATTTATGACAACAAGGTTAAACCAAGATAAATTAACTTCAAATAATGTAACCGAAATTTCAGGATTTCAACCAACTTTTAAAGCTGAAGAACAATACTTACAAGCTGCTTATTACACACCGCGTTATAATGTTTCTGGATTTAAAACAGAAACACCACATGCTGGTCAAGTTTATATTGAGAATTTTGATGAATCAACTAGATTTGGTTCAACTAAAAATGGTGGAGCAGATTTTGTAATTTTAAGATTAAAAATAGATAAAAACAAATTAAAAAATATTCTACCTGAATTAGACAAAGTTATTGGAACAGATAAAGAAAGAGATTGACACATTGGTTTAGGTAAAAATGAATTATTTACACCATTAAAAACTCAATTTTATGCAGGTTATCCATTTTTAAAAAGATATGCTGATTATAATGGGACTTATCAGCCACTTTATGAGTTTAAAGGTAATAAATCAATTGGTGGAATTATTAGTACTCAAAATAGATATGTTAAAGAAGGTAATTTTCAAAGTTTATGAACTAAATATAATGAAAATGAAAATAAAGATTGAAATTCACATCATAAAAACTGAGAAAAATATACCCAACCTTTTATAAAAGATCAACACGGAATGATAAAAACTGTTCTAACTCAACACTCAAGTTTATTTACTAGAATAGAAAAAAATAAAGATCATAATGCTCTTGATGGTGGATCTTCTGGATCTATGGCAATTGATTCTTCATTTAATTTAATTGGTGTAAACTATTTATTAACTAAAGATGAAAAACATAATACATCTACAAATGCAATAAGCTTAATGCAAGGTCAAAGTACATATGAAAATGGTTTTAATGGTAATATCAGAACTGATTTTGTTAAAAAACTAAAAAAAGATAATTTAATTACAGTTAAGTTAAATCCTAAAAATAAAAATAGCTAGAAAATATTTTATAATCCAGCTATACCTGTATCTAAAACATAAACATTAAAATAACCTAATTTGTGTAAATATCTAGCAGTTAATCCTGATCTATTTCCGTGATTACATACAAAAATTAATTTAACATCTAAATTAGGTCATCTCTTTTTAACATCTTCTAAAACTTCTGGATAAGATATGTTTAAACTTGGTAAAAATTTTTCAAAATTTTCATATTCATACTTATCTCTAACATCAATTACTTGTCAACCTTTATCTAATAATTCAAAAAATTTTTCATTAGATATTTCTATAGAATTTTTCATTAAGCTCACCTAATAATATTTTACTTGCTAAAAATTATTAAAAATATTATTGTAAAATATTTTAAAAGAGAGGTTAGTATGTCAAATCGAATTTATATAGGAAATGATCATAGTGCAGTTGAAATGAAACAAGCAATTGTTAATCATTTAAAAGAAAAAAACTATGAAGTTATTGATCTTGGAAATAATGATGGAAAATCATGTAATTATGCAAAAATTGGTCAAGTTGTTGCTGAACATGTTGTAAATGATCCAAATAGTAGAGGTATTGTAATTTGTGGTACTGGTATTGGAATTAGTATTGCTGCAAATAAAGTTAAAACTGCAAGAGCTGCTTTAGTTTATGAAAAAGAAACAGCTGAACTAGCAAGAATTCATAATGATGCAAACATTTTAGCACTTGGAGCAAGAATTATTGCAATTGCTAAAGCTATTAATTTAGTTGACGTATTTTTAAACACACCATTTGAAGGTGGAAGACATATAGAAAGAGTTAATACTTTAAATGAATACAAAAATTAATCCATTAATAAAAGAATCACTACAAAAAGAACTACATAGACAACAATCTCATATTGAATTAATTGCTTCTGAAAATTATGTTTCTGAAGCTGTTTTAGAGTTGAACGGATCAGTTTTAACTAATAAATATGCTGAAGGATATCCTGGAAAAAGATATTATGGTGGATGTGAATTTATTGATGAAATTGAAAGTTTAGGAATCAAAACAGCAAAAGAATTATTTAATGCTGAACATGCAAACATCCAACCTCATTCAGGAAGTCAAGCAAATGATGCAGCTTATAAAGCTTTATTAGAACCAAAAGATCGTGTTGTTGCTATGAGTTTAGATGCTGGTGGTCATTTAACACACGGATATCATATTAATTTTTCAGGAAATACATATGATTTTAGATTTTATGGAGTTAATAAAGATACTGAACAACTAGATTATAATGAAATTGAACAAATCGTTTTAGAACACAAACCTAAACTAATTGTTGCTGGTGCTAGTGCTTATTCTAGAATTATTGATTTTAAAAAATTTCGAGAAATTGCAGATAAAGTTGGAGCTTATTTAATGGTTGATATGGCTCATATTGCAGGACTAGTTGCTGCTGGAGTTCATCCAAATCCAATGGAATATGCTGATATTGTAACAACAACTACTCACAAAACTTTAAGAGGAGCACGTGGTGGATTAATTTTATGTAAACAAGAGTTTGCAAAAAAAGTTGATTCAGCAGTTTTTCCTGGTTCACAAGGTGGTCCTTTAGAAAATCTTATTGCTGGTAAAACTCAAGCTTTATTAGAAGCTTCAACTGAAGAATTTAAACAATATGCTAGACAAATTGTAAAAAATAGTAAAGCTTTAGCTAATGTTTTACAAGAAAATGGTTTAAGACTTGTAGCTGGTGGTAGTGATAATCATTTAATTAATGTTGATGTTAAATCTACTTTACAAATTACAGGTAAAAAAGCTGAAAAGATTTTAGAATCAATTGGAATTATTTGTAATAAAAATATGATCCCATTTGATACTGAAAAACCTTTTTATACTTCTGGAATTAGACTAGGTACTCCAGCAATGACTACTAGAGGATTTAAAGAAGAAGAATTTAAACAAGTTGGACTAATTATCGTTAGTGCTTTAAAAGATCAATCAGAAGAAAATCTAGAAAAACTTGCAAAACAAGTTGTAAGTTTATGTGAAAAATTCCCAATATATCAAAATATTAAATATTAAGGTTAAGTACTCTTTTGAGTACTTTTTTTAAAAAAAGTTTGCTATTTAAAATTATTTATTATAAAATAATTCGAACGCATGAAAAAGGAGAACATATTATGGCATTTACAGAAATTAAACACCCACTGATCATAGATAAGCTAACTAGAATGAGAAAAACAGAAACTTCTTCAAAAGATTTTAGAGAAAACTTAAACGAAATAGCTCAATTAATGGTTTATGAAATTTTTAGAGATTTAAAACTAGAACCAGTTGAAATTGAAACTCCAGTTTCAAAAACCACTGGATATAAAATTAATCAACCAGTAGTTTTAGTCCCAATTCTAAGAGCAGGAATTGGAATGTTAGATGGAATTCAAAAATTGATTCCAACAGCAAGAATTGCTCATATTGGATTATATAGAGATGAAGAAACATTAGAAACTCATCAATATTTTGCAAAAACTACTAAAGATATTGATAAAAGTTATGTAATAGTAGTTGATCCAATGTTAGCAACTGGTGGTAGTGCATGTAAGGCAATTGACATTGTTAAGCAATGAGGAGCTAAAGAAGTTAAGTTTGTTTGTTTAGTAGCTGTAGAACCTGGTATTAAAAGACTGCAAGAAAGACACCCAGATGTTGAAATCTATGCAGCATCAAAAGATGAAAGATTAAATGAAAAAGGTTATATTGTTCCAGGATTAGGAGATGCTGGAGATAGAATCTTTGGTACAAAATAATAATTATTTTAAAATGATACCTTAAGGTATCATTTTTTATTTACTCTAATTTATAGGTCTTAAAAAATAAATGTTTTTTTTAAAAAGAGAGTAGAATATATATAAGGAGTTGCATATTTCAAGAAAGGTTCATTTAAGATGTTAAAGCAAACTTTTTTAGATAAACAACTAAGAAAAGCTTTAATATTTAATACTATTTGATGGTTGGTAATTATTATAGTTTTTATAGTTTTATCAGCTATTAAAATAATAAATTGGATTAATTTAATAAGTATATTTGTAGCTTATTTTTGCTCGTATGTGGCAATATTTTTATTGTTTTTAACTAAGTTATTAATAATAAAATATCAAAATCCTTATTTATTGTATTTTATGTTCCTTTTAAGAATAGGTATATATGTTATTCCACTTTTTATTGCTTTATTAAGTAATGAAAATATTTTTAGTTATTTAGGTATTTTAATTGGTTATAGTTCAAATCTAGTAATACCATTTTTTATACATAAAAGACTAGAAAAGAAAGGAGGAACTTAATGAAACTAATAACTTTTTCATCAATAAAAGATAATTTATCAACTTGAAATAAGTTTAACGGTATTTTAATTACTATTTTATTAGTTGTAATTATCGTTTGTACGATTTCAATTATCTATAATAAAAAAGTTAAAAATTATAATATTGATGATAAAATGCCCGGTTTTTTAGTACTAGTTAATGTTTTTGTAGCTAGTGTTGAAAATATAGTAGTTTCAATATTAGGTAAAAAATACCGAAAACTCACACCTTATATAATGTATTTATTTGCATACATTTTCATAGGTTGTCTTCTTTCGATATTAGGACTTGAAGCACAAGGGACTTCTTTTACAGTTACTTTATCTATGGGAATGGTAACTTTTATTATGATTTATTATTTTGGTATTAAATACCAAAAACTGGCGTTTTTTAAAAAATATATCAACCCAGTTGAATTATTTACACAATTTACGCCACTAATTTCCATATCATTCCGTTTATTTGGTAATTTAATTGGTGGATCTATTATTTTAGGTTTATTATATGGTTTGTTAATTGGTTTTCAATTAAGTTGAGGAGTAAATAATATTCAAGTTGAAGGAGCAACTAGATGAGCTTCTTATGCAATTTGAAATCCTGAATTAGTAGAAAATGGATATTTAAAACAATATGAATACTGATGAGCAGGATTAAACTTATTTACAACACCAATTATGCCTTTTTTACATATGTATTTTGATTTATTTAGTGGTGTGATTCAATCAACAGTATTTGCAATGCTAACACTATCTTATTGATCAGCACAAATCGATGATAATGTAAAAAGACCTGATTTAATCGAACAAGTTAAAGAAGAAATAACTACAAAATATCAATAATAAAAATATTCTTTAAAGGAGGAATATAACATGTTACACACAGCATTTATGTCAAACATTTTAGCTAATTATCTAACAGCACTATCAATAATTTTACCTAACATTTTAGCAGTTGAAGGAAATATTAAATACATCGGAGCTGGACTAGCTTCTGTTGGAATTTTAGGAACTGGAGTTGGACAAGGTTTAATTGGACAAGGAGCTTGTTTAGCAATTGGTCGTAACCCTGAAATGGCACCAAAAGTTACTTCAACAATGATAGTTTCTGCAGGTATTTCTGAATCTGGAGCAATTTATTCACTAGTTATTGCTATTTTATTAATCTTTGTTGTTTAGATTTTGTTGTTAAGAAAGGATAATAAATTGTGTTATCTGTAGGTTTAAATATGGTGATTGGAGCAACCACTCAAGGTGTGCCAAAAATCATTGAATCACTTTTTCCTAATTTACCAAACTTTATAGCACACTTATTAGCAACAATTGTTTTGGTTATTGTTTTAACAAAATTAGTTTATAAACCATATAAACAAATGATTGATAAACAAAGACAAAAAATTACTGAAGTTTTAAGTGATGCTATTGAAAAGCAAACTCAAGCAAACATTAAAATAAAACAAGCAAACACTTTATTAGAAGAAGCTAAAACTGAATCAGTATCAATTATTAAAACAGCTAGAATTGATGCTGAATTACAAAAAAATAAAATTATTGATAATGCTAATTTACAAGCAAAAAACATTCAATCTTATGCTCAAAATTCTATTAAACAAGAAAAAATTAAAGCACAATTAGAAATTAAAAATACTATAGTTAATTTAGCAATTAATTCTGCTGAAAAAATTCTAAGTAAAGAAATTGATAAAGCAACTAACAAACAACTTGTTGAAGACTTTATTAAAGATTTAGAATAATATGATTTTAAAAGATAGTACAATAAACAACTATGCAACAGCTTTATACAATATTGCTGTTAAAGAAAAATTAGTTGATACATATATTGTTCAAGTTGATGCTTTAATTCAATGTCTAAAAGATAAAGATGATTTTAATAAAATTCTTGCTTATTCTAATAATGAAGAAAAAAAACAAGCTGTTTTAGTTATTGAAAATACCTTTAGTCCATTTGGGTTTGATATTTATTTAATTAATGCATTAAAAATTCTAGTAGAAAATCAATTGTTTATAAATACAAGAATGATTTTAAAAGCTTTATATAAAAAATTACTTGCTTATAAAAATATAGTTTTAGGTGAAGTTTATTCAACTGAATTACTAACTAAAACTCAACTATCAGCAATCAAGAAAAAAATTTCAAATAAAGTTAATAAAAAAGTTGAACTAGTTAATAAAATCGATAAAACACTAATTGGTGGAGTTAAAGTTAGTGTTGATGGTAAGGTTTTTGATGGTTCTATTAAAGCTAAATTAGAAGCTCTTAAAAAAGAAATGAATACATAAGGAGGTTTAAGATGAGTTTTAATATCAAAGAAATCTCTGAGATGATAGAAAAACAGATAAGAAATTATAATAAAGAAATAGTAAAAACTGAACAAGGAACAGTTATTAGTGTTGGTGATGGTATTGCATTAGTTTATGGATTAGATAATGCAATTATGGGTGAATTACTAATATTTCCAAATAATGTTTATGGGATGGTTTTAAACTTAGAAGAAGGTGCAGTTGGTTCTGTTATTCTAGGTGATGAAACTTTAATTAGAGAAGGAGATATAGTAAAAAGAACTAATAAAGTTGTTGAAGCTCCAGTTGGTAATGCTTTATTAGGTCGTGTTATTAATGCTTTAGGTCAACCAATTGATAATTTAGGACCAATTAACTTTACTAAAACTAGACCTGTTGAAAGAGTTGCTACTTCAGTTATGGCTAGAAAATCTGTTTCTCAACCACTAGAAACTGGAATTTTAGCAATTGATTCAGCTATTCCAATTGGTAAAGGACAACGTGAGTTAATCATTGGAGATCGTCAAACTGGAAAAACTGCAATTGCAATTGATGCTATTATTAATCAAAAAAATAAAAATGTTAAATGTATTTATGTAGCAATTGGTCAAAAAGATTCAACTATTGTTCAAGTTGTTGAAAAGTTTAAAAAATATGGTGCAATGGATTATACAGTTGTTGTTAATGCTGGAGCAAGTCAACCAGCCCCATTACAATATCTATCACCATATACAGGAGTTACAATTGCTGAAGAGTGAATGGAAAGTGGAGATGATGTTTTAATTGTTTATGATGATTTATCAAAACATGCAGTAAGTTATCGTGAAATGTCTCTACTTTTAAGAAGACCACCAGGAAGAGAAGCTTATCCTGGAGATGTTTTTTATCTTCACTCAAGATTATTAGAACGTGCTGCTAGAGTTAATCAAAACTATGGTGGTGGTTCAATAACAGCTTTACCAATTATTGAAACTCAAGCAGGAGATATTTCAGCTTATATTCCAACTAATGTTATTTCAATTACTGATGGACAAATCTTTTTATCAAGTGAATTATTTAATCAAGGTGTAAGACCTGCTGTTGATATTGGTCCTTCAGTTTCAAGAGTTGGATCTGCTGCTCAAATTAAATCAATTAAACAAGTTTCAGGAACTTTAAAACTAGAATTAGCTCAATATTATGAATTAGAATCGTTTGCTAAATTTGGATCTGATTTAGATGAAACAACTAAAGCTACTTTAGATCAAGGTGCAAAAATAATTCAAATGTTAATTCAAAAACAATATAATCCATTAGAACAAGTTGACGAAGCTATTTTATTATTAACTATTAAATCTCACTTATTAAAATGATTACCAATTGATAGTATTTATAATTTCAAACACGAAATCCTATCACATTTTAAAAATGATAAAAATGCAAATGAGCTTAGAAAAAAACTAGATCAACAAAAAACTTTTGATGAATCTTTACAAAATGAAATTTTAAAAGAAGCTCAAAAAGTAGTTCTTAAAATCACTAAAAATATTAAAGAATATAAACCAGAAACATTTGGAAATATTGTAGAATATCAAAATTTAGGTAAATAGTATGCCAAATTTAAAAGGATTAAAAACAGAGATTTTATCTGTTAAAAATATTTCAAAAATTACTAATGCAATGCAACTGGTTGCTTCAGCTAAGTTAAGAAAAATTAGTAAAAGAGTAATTGATACTCATAACTATGTAAGTGAAGTATATTCTTTATTTAATGATATTATTAGTCAAGCTGATAAATCTGTTTTTCTAAAAGAAAGTAATTTTGAAACTAAAAAAACTTTATGAGTTGTAATTAATTCTAATTTAGGTTTATGTGGTGGATATAATTCAAACGTTAATAAACTAGTTTTACAAAATTTAAAACCAGATGATCAAATTTTTGCTATTGGATCTAAAGCTGTATCATTTTTCAAAGCTAAAAAAATTACAATTAAAGATCAAATCACAAATATTGATATTAATTTTACAAATGAAAAAGCTAAGATAATTAGTAATGATTTACTAGCAATGTATATTAATCATGAATTTGATGAAATTAAAATTGTTTATACTAAATTTATTAATAACGTAACTTTTGAACCAGCAATAATTAGAATTTTTCCAATAGTAAAATCAGAAATTAATTTTAGTCATAAACAAAAAATTATTTTTGAACCTGATGCAGATCAAATTTTAAATAACACTATTTCTATTTATATAAATGCCATTATTTATGGAACTATTATAGAATCACAAGTTAGTGAACAAGCTTCAAGAAGAACTGCTATGGAAAATGCAACAAACAATGGAAAAAATCTTGAACAAACTTTAAGTTTAAAATACAACAGACAACGCCAAGGTGCTATTACTCAAGAAATTAGTGAAATTGTTTCTGGAGCAAATGCCCAATCTTAGGAGGATATATGGTATCTAAAAATACAAAAGATAAAACAAAAACTCAAGTTATGGGAAAAATCATTCAAGTATTAGGTCCAGTTGTTGATGTTAAGTTTTCAGAAAACAATATACCAAAGATTTATGATGCTTTAATTGTTGATAATAATGGTAAGAAATTAGTTCTTGAAGTTGAACAAAATATTGGTGATGAAATAGTTAGAACAATTGCAATGGGTCCTACTGAAGGATTAAAAAGAGGATTAGATGTGATCAATACAAATTCACCAATTACAGCTCCAGTTGGAAATGAAGTTTTAGGTAGAATGTTTAACGTATTAGGTGATCCAATTGATGAAAAACCTGAATTAGATGTTAAAAGAGAACCAATTCATAGAGATGCTCCAATTTATGAAGAACTAGTTACAACAACTGAAATTCTAGAAACTGGAATTAAAGTTATTGACTTAATGATTCCATTTACAAAAGGTGGAAAAGTTGGATTATTTGGTGGAGCTGGAGTTGGAAAAACTATTTTGATTCAAGAATTAATTAATAACATTGCAAAAGCTCATAACGGGGTTTCAGTATTTGCTGGAGTTGGTGAAAGAACTAGAGAAGGAAACGATCTATATCACGAATTTATTGAAGCTGGAGTTTTAAATAAAACTTGTCTAGTGTTTGGACAAATGAACGAACCACCAGGAGCACGTATGCGTGTTGCTTTAACTGGTTTAACTATTGCTGAATATTTTAGAGATAAAAAAAATATGGATGTTTTATTATTCATAGATAATATCTTTAGATTTACTCAAGCAGGTTCAGAAGTTTCAGCCTTATTAGGACGTATGCCTTCAGCTGTTGGATATCAACCAACTTTATCAACTGAAATGGGTTCATTACAAGAACGTATTACTTCAACTAAAAACGGTTCAATTACTTCAGTTCAAGCAGTTTATGTTCCAGCAGATGACTTAACAGACCCAGCTCCTGCTACTACTTTTACTCACTTAGATGCACGTATTGTTTTAGATAGATCTATTGCTAGTTTAGGAATTTATCCAGCAGTTGATCCACTAGCTTCTTCATCTCGTGTTTTAGATCCAGAAACTGTTGGTGAAGAACACTATAGTGTTGCTTTAGGTGTTCAAATTGCATTACAAAAATACCAAGATTTACAATCAATTATTGCAATTTTAGGTATGGATGAATTAAGTGAAGAAGATAAACTAATTGTTCAAAGAGCAAGAAAAATTAGAAACTTCTTATCTCAATCATTTTTTGTTGGTGAAAAATTTACAGGAAGACCAGGAGTTTTTGTTAAAGTAAATGACACTGTAAGATCATTTAAATCAATTTTAGATGGTGAAGTAGATTATATTCCTGAAACTTACTTCTTATATTCTTCAACTATTGATGATGTTATTGAAAAATATAACAAAGACAAAGAAAAATAATGAGTATTAAATTAAAAATCTTAACACCTAATGGTACTTTTGTTGAAGGAAAAGAAGTAGATATAATTAATCTTAAAACTATTGATGGAGATATTGGGGTTTTATCTAATATGGCTCCATTTGCAACAGCTTTAAGAAATGATACTTTAAATTTTAAAGAAAAAAATACATATACTTATATTCATGTTGATCAAGGTTTAGTAGTTATTAGTAAAAATCAATGCAAAATAATTACTGAAAAATTATATCTTGTAGATAAACAAGACAAAGAATTACCCACTCCTTTAAAACTAACATAATAATTAAAAACCTATACTAACTAAAATAGTATAGGTTTTTTAGTATAAAAAAACTGCCTAAAGCAGTTTTTATTATTTGCCTGGTCTTTTTAATAAACTAAATATTGATCCTTTTCTTCTTTCGATTTTAAAGAATATAAAGAAGAATGCTAAAACAAAGAATGCAATTATAATTAAAATAATAAATATAATTAATGATCTACGGTTGGCTTTCTTTTCAAAATCTTTAATCTTTTCATCTGAAAAAATTGGTACTTTTCAATATTCTTCTAAAGCATTTCTAACATATTTAACTGATAGTAAAACAATAATATGAATTAAAACTATAGCTAGAAAAATACCTAATAAAATGTAATAAGGTGTTAGTTGACCTGGTTGAACAAAATATTGTTTTAAACCTATTTTATGAACTGCTTCGTGATCACTTAGTTTTTGTGAACCTCATTTAAAAATCACAAACATTGTATAAATAATCGCAGCTACAATTAAATAAATATAAGCAGCAAAACTAAATCAGTTAACATAATATGGTTTTTTGATTTGTTTTTCATACATTTTTTTAATTAATAAAGGTGGGTTACCTTCTTCTGGTTTTCTAGGATAAGGCATGCGTAGTTTTTGAGCTTCATATTCTTCAGTTCTTTGTTGCATATCTTTTAAATATTTATTATAGTTACTAAATAGTGTTGAAGCTACAACTATATAAATAATAAGACAAACAGAAATCACTGCTATTATTACAGATAAATGTCAGACTTTAAAACCATTCATTGTTTGTAACCAACCCTGAAGAGCTTTGTGATATTTTTGTATGTTGCTTGGATCATATAAAAAATGAGTATAGTGATTAACTAAAAACATACCAAAATATGCAATTAATTCTATTAAAATAAGAATGCTAATTAAAGATTTTGTAGTGTTAAATTTAACAATACGCTTGATTTTTTTATCAGGAACAAATTTTACATTACCATTAGAATCTACATTATTTTGTTCTTGTTCATATTGTTCTTGTTCATATTGTTGTTGTTCATATTGTTGATCATAATATTGATCTTGTTCGTATCTTGGATCTTGTTGATAATATCTATCATCTTGTTCGTATCTATCATCATAATAATTAGGATTATATCTTGGATCTTGTTGATAATATCTATCATCTTCATAACGGTCATTATAGTTATTAGGTCTTTGATTTTGTTGATAGTATCTATCATCTCTACGATTATAGTTGTTATTATTTGGTGGATAGTTACGACGATTGTTTCAATTATCATTTGAATTATAATCGCGCATGTTTATCTCCTTGTTTGTATTATCATCTATTTAATTTTATAAAAATCAAGCAATCGAGATATTTTAATAGCAAAAGTTTTTGTTTATATGTACAAGTTTTATTTTATAGTTTTAATGTTGATAAGTTATTTTAAATTCTATTATATATAGGTTTTTTTAAAGTATAATTAAATAGTTAAGGTGGTGATTATTTATGATAAGTATAATCAATTCAGTTGACGAAAGTCCTGAGTCCCATAGTCAAAATATATATCGATTAAATACTGTTATAAATAATCTCTCTATTTTCTTATTTTCATAGGTGTTTTATAACATTATTTAATCCTGTAAAGGAGTGAAGAAATGTTTTTATTTAAAGAGAAAAAGTTTTCTCCTAAAAAAATAACAAGACACAAGAAAAAAGCTCATTTTGCAAACGAAAGATTTATAAAACAAGTTAGTAATTTAGAACAAAACGAAGTACTAGAAATAATGAATTTAGAGCACTTTGGATTAACTAACGAACAATATGAATTACGATTAAAAAAATATGGAACTAATGAATTAAAAAAGAAAAAGTTTAACTTAATAACAGAATTTATTCATGCTTTTTTTGGACCATTTAATATCGTTTTATTACTAATATCTTTATATAATTTTATTTCATATGCAACAAATGGGTTTTATCAAGATACAAATTCAAGTGATTCAAAATTTGAATTAGTTGGTGGTTTAATCATTTTAATAATGGTTTTAGGTAGTGGATTAGCTTCATTTATTCAATCATTAAGATCTCATTTAGTTACTAAAAAAATTAGTTCTATTGTAAGAAGTACAACTAATATTATTAGACATAAAAATGATGAAGATGTTGAAGATTATTTAAAAATTACTAAAAGAAACCAATTAGATTTAATTAGACTTGGTGAAGAAATTGATGTTAAACAATTAGTACCTGGTGATTTAATTTATTTATCAAGTGGAGATATGTTACCAGCTGATGTAAGAATTATTCAATCAACTGACTTATTTATTAATCAATCATCTTTAACTGGTGAATCAATACCAGTTGAAAAACATGCAACTAATAAAAAAAATACAAACAATATTTTAGATTTAGAAAATATTTGTTATACAGGAACTAGTGTAGTTTCTGGTAGTGCTTTAGCTTTAGTTTTAGCAACAGCAAATGACACTTATTTTTCAACAATTAGCAAAGCAATTTTAGAAAAACGTCCTGATTCAAGTTTTACTAAAGGAATAAAGCAAGTAACAAGAATGTTATTAATTTTTATGCTTGTAATGGTTCCAACAGTTTATTTAGCAAAATCAATTATTGGAACAATCTCAAGTGGTGGATCTTTTGACAGTATTAAAGATAACCCTTGATTTCAAGCTATATTTTTTGCTGTAGCTGTAGCTGTTGGATTAACTCCTGAAATGTTACCTATGATAGTTACAACAAATCTAGCAAATGGTGCTTCTAAAATGTCAAAACAAAAAGTAGTTGTAAAACAATTAGAAGCGATTCAATCACTTGGTGCTATTGATGTTTTATGTACTGATAAAACCGGAACTTTAACTAATGATAAGATTGAACTTATTGATTATTTAAGAGTTGATAAAAAAGCTGATCCATTGTTATTAAAATATTTATATATTAATAGTTATTATCAAACTGGGTTAAAAAATCCAATGGATAAAGCAATTGTTGATTATGTAAATAAACACAATCATAACTTTTCGATTCAAGACATTACTAAAATTGATGAAATACCTTTTGATTTTAATAGAAGAAAACTAACTATTATTTTTGATGATGAAAACGAAAAACGTTTTATGGTTACAAAAGGTAGTGTTGAAGAAATTTTAAATTCATGTACAAGAGTTGTTCAAGATGATAAAGTAGTTAATTTAACTGATGCTTATAAAAGACAAATTATTGCTTATTATGAATCAATTAATGAGCAAGGAAAGCGTTTATTAGGTGTTGGGTATAAAAGAATTAGAGATAATCAAGCTAAATTTAGTCCAAAAGATGAAGAATCATTAATCTTTATGGGATTTGCATCATTTTTAGATACACCAAAACCATCAACAAAACAAACTATTAAGTTATTAAAAAAATATGGTGTTGATTTAAAAATTTTAACTGGAGATAGTGAACCTATTACTAGAGCTATTTGTAAAATGGTTAATTTAGATATTAAAGGTTTAGTAACTGGTGAAGAAATTGATGCTGCAAGTGATTATGAATTAAAAAAGATTGTTGAAGAAAATAATATTTTTGTTAAGCTAAATCCATTACAAAAAGTTAAGATTATTCAAGTTTTAAAACAAAATAATCACGTAGTTGGATATATGGGAGATGGAATTAATGATGCTCCTGTGTTAAGACAATCTGATGTTGCTATTTCAGTTAATAATGCAACAGAAATTGCAAAAGATGCTAGTGATATTATTTTATTAGAAAAATCATTATTAGTTTTAGAAAAAGGAATTATTCAAGGAAGAACTATTTTTGGAAATATTTTAAAATATATTAAAATTACAACTGCTTCTAACTTTGGTAATGCTTTATCAGTTTTAATTGGAACAATATGATTACCATTTTCACCAATGGCTCCTGCTCAAATTTTATTACAAAACTTAATTTATGACTTTTCACAATTTGGAGTTGCTTTAGATAAAGTTGATGCTACATTTTTAACTTCTCCTCAACGTTGACAATCAAAAGATCTCTTACCATTTACAACAATTAATGGAACGATTAGTACGATCTTTGATTTAATAACATTTGCAATTGCTGGATATTATTTTGGATTTGTTACTAGTTATAATAGTGCAATAGCTCAAAATAATGCTGTTTTAGCAAATCAATCATTAGCACAATTCCATGCTTGTTGATTTATAATTGGATTATTATCTCAAACATTTGTTTTCCAAGTATTACGTACTGAACAAATACCAGTTATTCAATCTCGATCAACTTGACCAGTTTATGTAATTGGTTCAATTGCTACAATTATGGCATTTACAATTGTTTATGTTGGTCCAATTGGTAGTTTAGTTCAATTACAAAATCCAGGATTAATTTATATTCCAATTTCTATAACTATTATATTTAGTTATTGTTTAGTAGCTCAATTTGCTAAAATGGGTTATAAAAAAGCATTTAAAAAATGATTATAGTAATTAATAAATATTAAATAATTTTACTACAAAAGTTCAAATGCAAATTTTGTGTTTGAACTTTTTATTTTATCTAAAAATATTTTTACAAAATAATTTCAAAATCATATTTTCTGATAATCATAACTAAATTATTCTACAAGTTATAAAGAGAGATAATTATTATATAAGGAGATGATAACATGTACATTTTAATTTCAACTTCTTTAAGTAGTTTATCTTAGTTGATTTTATATCTTTTATATTTTACAAATAATAGGAATGAGTGAGTTATATGGCTTTAAATTTAAAAGGAAAAAGTTTTTTAAAATTATTAGATTTTTCTCCAAGAGAAATTAGATACTTATTAGATTTATCTAGAGATTTAAAAAGAGCAAAATACACTGGTAATGAAGTTCAAACAATGCAAGGAAAAAACGTTGTTTTACTATTTCAAAAAGATTCAACTAGAACAAGATGTGCTTTTGAAGTTGCAGCTTTAGATCAAGGAGCTCATGTTACTTATTTAGGACCTTCAGGATCTCAATTTGGTAAAAAAGAATCAGTAGCAGATACTGCTAGAGTTTTAGGTAGAATGTATGATGCTATTGAGTTTAGAGGATTTGATCAAGCTGTTGTTGAAGATCTTGCAAAATACTCAGGAGTTCCAGTTTATAATGGATTAACTAATGAGTTCCATCCAACTCAAATTCTTGCAGACTTTTTAACAGTTGAAGAATATAAAGGTAATTTAAAAGGATTAAAATTTGTTTTTGCAGGAGATACTAGAAACAATGTTGCTACTTCATTAATGGTTGGTTGTGCAAAAATGGGTATGCACTTTGTAGGAGCAGCTCCAAAACAATTATGACCAAGTGAAGATTTAATTAATCAATCAAAAGAAATTGCAAAAGAAACTAATGCAACAATTACATTTACTGAAGACATGAAACAAGCTTGCAGTGATGCTGATGTAATTTATACTGATGTATGAGTTTCAATGGGTGAACCAGCTGAAGTATGAGAATCACGTATTAACTTATTAAAACCATATCAAGTTAATATGGATGCAATTAAAATTGCTAAACCTGATGTAATCTTTATGCATTGTTTACCATCATTCCACGATTTAAATACTGAAATTGGACGCCAAATCTATGAAAAATTTGGAGTTCCTGAAATGGAAGTAACAAACGAAGTATTTGAATCTAAACACTCAGTTGTTTTTGAAGAAGCTGAAAACAGACTTCACACAATTAAAGCTGTTATGGTAGCTACAATTGGTAAATAATTATAATTTATGATAAAAAGTGAAGAACAACTCATAAATAAACAGAACAAAATTGTTAAGAAAAAACATAAATTTGAGATGATTTCAGCATTCTCAATTCTATTTATAATTATTGGCATTCTAATAATACTTTCATGAATATTTAAATGAACAAATACTACTGTTAAAATAGGACAAAATCAAGAAAAAATAATTGCATTAGGATTTTTTGATTTATTTAAAGCGCCACTAAAAGGTTTTAGTGAAAGAGCACAAATCATAGTCTTTGTTTTAACAATGGGAGCATATATTAACATTATTGTTGCTTCTAAATCTTTAGAAGGTTTTTCACAAACTATTGTTAGAAAAATGAAAGGAAAAGAAATCTGATCACTAATTCCATTGATGATTTTCTTTTCTATTTGCGGAACTACAGTAGGTTTAGCTGAAGAAGTAATTGCTTTTCAAATGATTTGTATTCCTTTAATGGTTGCTGCAGGATTTGATAAGTTTACTGGATTAATAGCAGTTTTAATAGGAACTGGAGTTGGTGTTTTAACTTCAACAGTTAATCCATTTGCTATTGGAATAGCTGTAAGTAATTTAAATAAAGGATTACCAAACGCAACAAGCGTATCTGATGGATTAACTTGACGTATTATTTGTTGAGTTATTCTAACAACTATATCAATAGTTTTAGTAATGTTATATGCTAAAAAAGTAAAAAATGATCAATCAAGATCAGTAGTATTTAAAACTTTACATGAAGATAAAGAATTCTACTTAGCTAATTCAGCTGACAGAATAGTTATGGATTGAAAAAAGAAAACTAATTTAGTAGTTTTTCTAATATCACTTATATTAATGGTTCTTTATTTAATTGGATGAGACGATATTTTTCATACAACTCAATCAGCTGATTTTGCAAGATGAATAAGAAATAATATACCTTATTTAACAGGAACAGATAAAGGTTTTGGTAATGGTTCAGTTGATTCAGTAGCTGCTATATTTTTAATAACAGCAATAATTATGGGGATTATTAATGGATCTAAAGAAAAGCAATTTTTAAAAGATTTTATTAGTGGTGCTTCTAGATTATTAGATGTGTGTTTAATTATTGCAGTTGCTGCTGGTATAGGGTGAATTTTAAAAGAAAGTCATATGCAAGAATTATTTGTTCAATCACTTTCTAATTCTTTAGGGTCAATTAAATCACCAGTTTTAATCTTATTGATAATGTTTATTTTCTTTATACCACTATCATTTTTAATACCATCAACTTCTGGATTTGCAACAGCAGTATTTCCATTACTAGGTGGAGTTGTTGCTAAAAATACAGAAATATTAGCATCTGGATCTATTACAGCTTTTTCATTTGCTTCTGGTTTAGTAAACTTAATAACTCCAACATCTGGTATTGTTATGGGTTCAATAGCAGTAGCTAGAATGGATTATGCTAAATTTATAAAATCAATGAAACCATTTATGTTAATTCTTACAACAAGTTCACTAGCTTTATTACTAATTGGAGCAGCTATTGGAAAAACAATTGCTTAAGAAAGGAAAAATATGTCAAAAATTGTTATTGCAATTGGTGGAAATGCTTTAGGAAATTCACCAACTGAACAGTTAGAAATTGTTAAAAAAACAGCTAAATCTTTAGTAGATTTTATTCAACAAGGAAATGATATTGTAATTGTTCATGGAAATGGTCCTCAAGTTGGAATGGTTAATAATGCTTTTGATATTGCAAATAAAAATGAATCAAAATCTCCAATTGTAGATTTTCCTGAATGTGGATCAATGAGCCAAGGATATATTGGGTATCACTTACAACAAGCTATTGATAATGAATTAAAACAAAGAAATATTAATAAACATACAGCAACTATTGTTACTCAAACTTTAGTTGATAAAAATGATCCAGCGTTTTTAAAACCAACTAAACCAATTGGTTCATTTATGAGTGAAACTGAAGCTAAAAAACTAGCCTTAGAAAATAACTGAAGTATTTCTGAAGATGCTGGAAGAGGATGAAGAAGAGTAATTGCTTCACCAAAACCAATTGATATTGTTGAAAAAGAAGCTATTTTACAACTAGTTAATAATTCATTTATCGTTATTGCTGGAGGTGGTGGTGGAATTCCAGTTTATCTAGAAGATGATAAATTAGTAGGAATTGCTGCAGTTATTGATAAAGATTTTGCAGCTGCTAAAATTGCTGAAATTATTGATGCTCAAAGTTTAATAGTTCTAACAGCAATTGATAAAGTAATGATTAATTATAAAAAAGAAAATCAACAAGCTTTAGATCAATTAACTTTAGCTCAAGCTCAAGAATATATTGATCAAAACCAATTTGCACCAGGCTCAATGCTTCCAAAAGTTCAAGCTGTAATGTCATTTGTTCAAAAAACAAATGGTAAACCAGCATACATCGGATCTTTAGAACAAGCTGAAAAAGTTTTACAAAATTTAAGTGGAACTAAGTTTGTTAAATAATAAAAAATAGTTTATTTATAATATAACAATTTGTTAGACTTCTTAGGATTTATTTCTAAGAAGTCTTTTTTTAATTATTTAACAAACAAGGCCTAATTTAAAATTATTTTCATATTTTAAAAACTATGCTAAAATGAAATTAGAAACGGCAATTGCCTTATATACTTGTTTTTTAAACTCCTTACATTTATTTTTTAATAAATTGTAAATAACTTAACTAGTAAATTAGTTAAATAATTGTGATAAAACTCATATAAAAATACTAAATAATGTTCTTAAAATAATTAATAAACTTTAAAAAATCATATTAAACTACAAAATAAAAAATCTATAAACAAAATAATAAAAATTAAAAATTAACAATATAAAAACTTAATCATAATATAAATAACTAAATACAAAATCTAAACTAGAAGTTAAAAAACTAGGAGTTATTATAAAACAATTAGTAAAGCAATAAACCTTTTTAAAAGTAATGTTGCTGTTTTTAGTGTACTCAAAATAAAAACTAACTATAAAAAAATAATAATTTTTAAACTAGTAAAAAAGTTAACTAGATAAGATAATAAAAATTTTTAAATAGAATTAACATCACTAGAGTTGGTTGTTAGGAGGTATGTATAAATATGGAAAAAAAATTAAATGTCTTTTCTGAAATAGGGACTTTAAAAACAGTTCTTGTTCATAGGCCAGGAGATGAAATTGAAAACTTAACTCCTGAACTTTTAGAAGGATTATTATTTGATGATGTTCCTTTTAAAGAAGTTGCTGTTCGTGAACACGATACTTTTACTAACATTATGCGTGATAATGGAGTAGAGGTTTTATATATTGAAAAATTAGCTGCACAAACTTTAGATCAACACCCAGAACTAAGAGAAAAATTTATTGATCAGTTTATTAATGAAGCTAATATAAAAGAAAAATATAAAGAAAAATACCGTGATTTTATTAGTCAATTAGATAATTACAGAATGATTAAAAAAATGATTGCTGGAACTAAAAAACTTGAATTAGGTTTTGATGAAGGATATAAAGCATACCCTTTTATAGCAGATCCTCTTCCAAATGTTTTATTTCAAAGAGATCCATTTGCAAGTGTTGGTTTTGGAATAACAATGAATAGAATGTGATCTGTAACAAGAAACAGAGAAACAATTTTTCCTGATTTAGTGTTCAAACATCATAATAGATTTGCAAATCAAGTACCTTACTATTATGAAAGAGAATGAAAAGATGAATCAATTGAAGGTGGAGATATTTTAGTTTTAAATAATAAAACTTTAATAATTGGAGTTACTCAAAGAACTACACTAAAAGCAATTGAGAAATTTACACAAAGATTATTTAATGATCCAGAATCAAGCTATAGTAAGGTTATTGTTTTAGATTTACCAAAATCTCGTGCATTTATGCATTTAGATACTGTATTTACAAATATTGATTATGACAAATTTATTGCTCATCCACTAATTTTTGATTGCATTGATGAGTTTAAAATTTATGAAATTTCAAAACAAGGAACAAAAGAAATTAAAAAAACATTAATTGAATTATTAAATGATGCTGTTGGAAGAGAAGTTCAAATTATTAGATGTGGTGGTAATGATGTTGTTGGTGCTAGTAGAGAACAATGAAATGATGGAACTAATGTTATAACACTAAGACCAGGAAAAGTTATTGCTTATGAAAGAAACTGAGTAACAATTGATTTACTAAGAAAAGCTGGTGTTGAAGTAATAACAATTCCTTCATCAGAATTATCACGTGGTAGAGGTGGTCCTAGATGTATGACTATGCCACTATGAAGAGAAGATTTACAAGAAATTAAAAGATAATAGGTAGGATAGAATTATGGCTTTAAATTTAAAAGGAAAAAGTTTTTTAAAATTATTAGATTTTTCTCCAAGAGAAATTAGATACTTACTAGATTTATCTAGAGATTTAAAAAGAGCAAAATACACTGGTAATGAAGTTCAAACAATGCAAGGAAAAAACGTTGTTTTACTATTTCAAAAAGATTCAACTAGAACAAGATGTGCTTTTGAAGTTGCAGCTTTAGATCAAGGAGCTCATGTTACTTATTTAGGACCTTCAGGATCTCAATTTGGTAAAAAAGAATCAGTAGCAGATACTGCTAGAGTTTTAGGTAGAATGTATGATGCTATTGAGTTTAGAGGATTTGATCAAGCTGTAGTTGAAGATCTTGCAAAATACTCAGGAGTTCCAGTTTATAATGGGTTAACTAATGAGTTTCATCCAACTCAAATTCTTGCAGACTTTTTAACAATTGAAGAATATAAAGGTAATTTAAAAGGATTAAAATTTGTTTTTGCAGGAGATGCTAGAAACAATATGGGAAATTCATTAATGGTTGGTTGTGCAAAAATGGGTATGCACTTTGTAGGAGCAGCTCCAAAAGAATTATGACCTAATGAAGATCTAATTAATCAATGTAAAGAAATTGCAAAAGAAACTAATGCAACAATTTCATTTACCGAAGATATGAAACAAGCATGTACTGATGCTGATGTAATTTATACTGATGTATGAGTTTCAATGGGTGAACCAGCTGAAGTATGAGAATCACGTATTAACTTATTAAAACCATATCAAGTTAATATGGATGCAATTAAAGTTGCTAAATCTGATGTAATCTTTATGCATTGTTTACCAGCATTTCATGATTTAAACACTGAAGTTGCACAACAAATTTATGAAAAATTCAATCTTCCTGAAATGGAAGTAACAAACGAAGTATTTGAATCTAAACACTCAGTTGTTTTTGAAGAAGCTGAAAATAGACTTCATACAATTAAAGCTGTTATGGTAGCTACAATTGGCAAATAAATATGACTATTGTAAGACAAAATGATGAACAAGTAGTAAAAAAGAAAAAAAAGCAATTCAAAATGCTTTCTGCATTTTCAATACTACTTATTATAATTGCTATATTAGTCTTAATATCTTGAATACTTAAATGAGCAGGAGTTACTGTACAAATTTCAACAGATAACAAAACAGAAACTAAAGAAATTTTAGCTGTTGGTATATTTGATTTGTTTAAAGCTCCTATGCAAGGTTTTATTGATAAAACTAGAATTATAATTTTTATTCTTTGTTTAGGAGCATTTATAAATATTGTTATTGCTTCAAAATCTTTAGAAGGTTTTTCACAAGCAATAGTTGTTAAAATGAAAGGCAAAGAAATTTGAGCAATTATTTTGTTGATGATATTTTTTGGTATTTGTGGATCTACAGTAGGTTTAGCTGAAGAATCATTAGGATTTTATATGATATGTATTCCTTTAATGATTGCAGCTGGATATGATAAATTTACAGGTTTATTAATCGTTTTAGTTGGTGCAGGAACAGGAGTTCTTGCTTCAACTGTTAACCCATTTTTAGTTGGTATTGCTGTTGATAGTTTAAATAAAACAACAAAAATAACAAATACTGGTGATGGATTAGTTTGACGTTTAGTATCTTTTATAGTTTTAATGACTATATCAATTACTATGGTTATGCTTTATGCTAGAAAAGTTAAAAATAATCCTACTAAATCAATAGTATTTCATACTTTAGAAGAAGATAAAAAATTCTTTTTATCAAATTCTGTTGAAAAAATAGAAATGAATTGAAGAAGAAAATTAACAATTTTAGTATTTGGTATTTCTTTTTTAATAATGATATTTTATCTAGTAGGATGAGATTCGATTTTAAAAAATAAAAATTCACAAATATTAGCTAATTATGTTAAAGAACATATTCCATACTTAACACAAACTGATGATGGTTTTGGTTATGGTGGATTAGAATCAGTTGCAGCTATATTTTTAATTAGCTCAATCATACTAGCTTTTATTAACTCTTTAAATGAAGAAAAATTTATTAAAGAATTTATGGTGGGTGCTTGTGATCTTTTAAGTGTATGTTTAGTTATTGCTGTTGCTGCTGGTATTACTTGAATATTAAAAATATCATATATGCAAAAATTATTTGTATCAGCATTACAATCATCAATAGGTTCTATTAAATCACCATTATTAATTCTTTTAGTAATGTTTATATTATTTATTCCACTATCATTTTTAATACCTTCAACTTCTGGATTTGCAGGTGCAGTGTTTCCATTATTAGCAGGTGTTGTTATAAAACAACAAGATGTTCTAGCTTCAGGATCTATTACAGCATTTTCATTTGCTTCAGGATTAGTTAATTTAATTACTCCAACAAGTGGTGTTGTTATGGGATCTATTGCAATTACAAGAATTGATTATATGAAATTTATAAAAGGTATTAGTCCAATTATGTTAGCATTATTTGTAAGTTCATTAATTTTACTAATGATTGGTGGTATGATTGGTGGAACAATTGCATAATAAAAAGTATAAATAGTTAAACTAAATTTATTGATATTAGCAAAAAATAAGCTTTTAACTTAACTTTAGCTTATTTTCAAGATATATTGATCAAAACTAATTTGTTTAAATTCAATACTTTAAAAGTTCAAATAGAACTAAATTATAAAAATAATAAAAAAAAGTAGTTATTAACTACTTTAATAAGTTCAAATGAATTAACATTTGAACTTTTTATTATATTTAGTTTGCTTTTAATGATTGTTCTAAAGCATAAAAAGCAGCACCAATCATACCAGCATTATTTTTTAATAAAGCCAATTTAAAATCAACTATATCTTTATATGAATCTGTTAATTTGTTTCTTACACCATTTTCAAATAATTCTAATAAGTTATTTCCAGCTAAAGAACCTCCACCACCAATTATAACTACATCTGGATCTAGAGCATATATTAGTAGTGACATATGATTAAATAATTCTTCATAAACTTCTAATAAACTATTTTTTAGTTCTATTGGTTTATTTAAGTTATTATAAATTTCAAATAAAAGTTTCATATCTAAATCTTTAATATTTGAAAAATGTTTTTTATAAAACTCAGGATATTTATTGTTTAAAATTTTTAAAATTGAATTTGGTATAGTAGTAGCTGAACATATTTTTTCAATACAATTATCTAATCCACAATTACATTTTAAATTATGTTGATTACTTCCACCATGACCAAATTCTCCAGCAAATCCATGAGATCCTGAAATTAATTTTCCATCAGAAATTATAGCTCCACCAATTCCTGTTCCTAGTCAATAAAATAAAGCTGATTTATAAGTTAAACCTGATCCTTTTCTATATTCACCAAGTGCAGCAGCATTAACATCATTAACTACATAAACTGGTTTTTTAAATAAGAATTCAGCTTCAGTTTTTAAATCATAATTAAATCATCCATTTTCAATATTTGGAGCCATAATTACAATTCCTTTATCATGATCAACAAATCCAGGAGCTGTAATTCCAACTAACATAATATTATCTTCATCTATGTTTAGTGTTTTTAAAGTTTTTTGAATTTCAGAATATAAGTTTTCTATAATTTTAGTTTTTGGATTAGTTATAGAAAAGCTATGTTCTAAATCTCCGTTTTGTGAAATTATTCCAACCTTTGCTGAAGTTCCACCAAGATCTATTCCTAATATCTTTTTCATCTTTGTTCCTTAATTATTAAATTGCACTTATTCTAATTATCACATTAATTTTTTTTAATTTTTACATTAGAATAAAACTAATAAAAATTAGAATATTATGCTAAATTGTTTAGTCTTAAATCTTTATATAAAGCATCAAAAAACTCAGTTTCAACTAGTTTATTATGCCCAGGATGAGAAGATAACATTATTGTCATTGTAATTTTATTTTTACTATCAACTAATCCAGAAGAACCTAATAATCCATCTCACCCATACTCATTAACTTCAGTTAAAGGATAAAGTTCGTTTTTAACTCTAATTCTTCCACCAAAACCATAACTATAATCATCATTTAAATTTCAATTAAAAAATTGTTTTAAATTATGTTTAGTAAGTTGATCTGATTTCATTTCATTTAATAAATCTAATGAAATAAATTGACTATTATCTTCTAATTTTCCATCAATTAAAACATTTAAAAATTTTAAATAATCATCAGCTGTTGTAAACAACCCACTACCACCTAAATTACATACAGATAATTTATCAATTGATTGAAATAAAAAGTCAAAGTTATCAGTTTGATCTAAATGATTTTGATCATCTTTATAAGATCATTTAAATACATTAGCTTTTCTTGATTTATCAAATAAATAATAATCTGAATCATTCATATTTAATTTGTTAAAAATTTCTTCTTTTACAAAATCTCTATAAGTCTTATTTGAAACTATTTCTATTACTCTACTTAATACATCTAAACTTAATCCATAATATCAATTAGTTGAAGGAATAAATAATAAATCTACTTTACTTAACTCATCACATAATTGTTCTAAAGTTAAATTATTTATTTTTCAATTCTCTAGTATTTTTTTAATTTGAAGTTGAGTATTTGACTTATTACCACTATAAGTTAAACCTGAAGTCATAGTTAATAAGTTTCAAATTTTAATGTTTTTATCTTTAAATGATGGGATATATTTAGATAAATCATCATCTAAACTAATTAGTTTTTTATCAATTAAAAGTAAAGCAGCTAGAGTTGTTATAGGTTTAGTCATTGAATAAGCTTGATAAATTTCATCACCTTTTAATAAAATAGTATTATTTTGATCATTATATCCAAATTGTTTTGCATAAATAACTTTTTTATCTTTAGCAATTCTAATAGTTGCTCCTTTAAAGTATTTATTGTTTATAAAAGAGTTAATTGTGTTTTCAATATTAACAAATTCCATTATTTTTTACCTCTTTTTAATTGTAAAATAAAATCTAAAATTGCTAATAAAAAAATACTCAATTCTATATAGACAAATTGAGTATTTTATTAAATATTAAAAATTATTATTTTGTTGTTTTTGTAGATTTAGCTTTTGAACTAGTAGATTTAGCTTTAGTAGTTGTTTTAGCTTTTGAACTAGTAGATTTAGTTGATTTTGTAGATTTTGATTTTGCACTAGTTGATTTTGAAGTACTTGATTTTGCTTTAGTTGATTTTGCTCTAGTAGCTTTTGGTTTTTCAACCATCATTTCTTCTGGTTTATTTTCTATAGCCATATCTTCTTTAGCCATCATTTCTTCTACTTTCATTTCACTCATAGGTTGTTCAGACATTTTGCTTTCATCTTCACACATGCAACTTTCTTCACAACCACAAGCTTCATCATTCATTTTGCAATCTTTTTTATCACAAGATTCTTCACAACCACAATTTTCTTTTGATTCGCAAGCCATACTCATTTCTTCTGATTTCATCATTTCTTCTGGTTTAGATTCCATCATCATCATTTCATCAGATTTCATTTCTGAATGACCCATCATCTTATCGTGTCTTTGTTGTTCTAGTAGTTTTTGCATTCTTGGTTTAATAGCTTCTTGTTCTCCACCATAAACGATTTGAATGTTATTTCCTTTAACTAAAGCTCCTGTAGTTCCACCTAAAGATTTAATTCCATCAATGTTAGCTTTCTTAGCATCAACAACAGTTAATCTTAATCTTGAAGCACATGAATCAACATCAACAATGTTTTCTTCACCACCTAGATATTCAATAATAGCTGCAGCTTTTGCTAATCTAGCTTGTTCTTTTTCATCAGTAGTTGACATTTTTGAACCATCAACATTTAATCCTTTAGATGCTTTAAAGTCAGCTTTAGTGTATAATCTAGCTTCAGCAGCATTTCCATCACGACCAGGTGTTTTAACTTTAAATAACTTAATTAAGAAGTAGAATGCAAAGAAGTAAACTGGTGCTAATCCAACAGCAACTAGTAATACTCCAAATGCTGATAATGGTCTCATTGCTCCACTTGCAAATGGAATAATTCCAAATACAATATAGTCAATAATTCCACCTGAAACAGTTTGAGTAATATGTGTTTGTAATGCTCCTGTAATTCAGAATGCAATTGAAGCTAATGGCATATGTACACCATAGAATAATCATGGAGCAACAAATAAGAATGTATATTCAATAGGTTCTGTAATACCTGTTAAGAAACAAGTAAACGCAGCTGAGAAATAGATACCAAATACTTGTTGTCTATTTTCTTTTGGAGCAGCTAATCACATAGCTAATGCAGCTGATGGTAAACCTAATAACATAAATCCAAATTTACCTGATTGGAATCTTCCTAAGTTAATTCCTAATTTTTCAACATCAGTAAAGTTTAGTATGCTTAAGTGACCAATAACTCTTTGAGAAATAATTTGATCTCCAACAGCTCCCCATAATTCTTTGTTTTTTTGAACTACTGCAATAATTTCATCTAGTTTAGTATGATGTGTGTTGTGCAATGCGTTGTATGAAGTAATGAATGCACTTTGAACTTGTTCTGATTGATTTTTTAGGTTAGTAAATCCTTCAGCAATTGAACCTCCAGCACTAGTTCATCATAATGGAGCATAGAATACGTGGTGTAGACCAAATGGAACTAATGAACGTTCAACAACTTCAAAGATTAATGAATCAGTTCCGTAAGGTAATTTTCCTGAAACTTGACCAAATTTGTTTAATCCTAGTCCAATAACTGGTCAAGCCATCATAAAGATAAATGATAATGGGATAACTGCTACAAAAGTAATAATAGGAACTAGTTTTGTCCCACTAAAGAAACTAATAGCAGTTGGTAATTGAGTTTGGTGGAATTTGTTATAACATTTAGCAGCAATTGCACCAACAAAAATTCCTCCTAAAACCCCAGTATTAAGTGACAGAATCCCCATATTTGATCCTGTTAGTGAGTTAGAAACGTGTTTGTATCATAATAAACCGTATTCAAAAACTTTATCACTTTCTTTTACTGTAGGAGCAATAAATAACGGAGCTTGAACACCGTTAAATACTAAAAATCCAACTACAGCAGTAATTGCAGCAACTCCTGAGTCTTTAGTATATGCTAAAGCAACAGAAATACAGAATAATACAGGTAGGTTACCAAAACAAACATCTCCCATATTTCCCATAACTTTACCAATAAATCATAGTGCTGATTGAGGTGCTGTATTTGCAGCAATAGCAGCCCCAACTCCTAAAAACACACCAGCAATTGGTAATAAAGCAATAGGTAATAGAAATGCTTTACTTAGTTTAGATAAAGTAGGCATAATGTTAGCACCAAATGCTTTTACTTTATCTTTAAAACTACTCTTGTTTGTTTGTGTTAACATGAGTATGTTAAATCCTTTCTATAAAAAGATGTTAATTTAGTTTTGTGTTATTATTTTGTTATTAGTGTTATAATTGCTGTTATTATAAATAAAAATCCAATAGCTAATACTAATAAGTAGAAGTTTTTCTTAGTAAATTCTCAGGCGTTTTTAGATTCTCTATTTTGTTTTTCAAAAGAATATCTATTGTTATTTTTTTGTTTTCAATATAAAAATAATCCTATTAAAACAAATAAAATACCAAATCCTAATACACCTAAATTAACTATTAATTCAGTTTTAACTACTAACATTAATAACATAAAAATATTTTTACACCTCTTTATAATGGTATACCAAAAAAAAAGAAGTTTATTTTGCATAAATTAAAATTTTACAATTTCATGCAATTATTAACTTCTTTTTTTAATTTGGCTTAGTATTTTAGGCATTTATTAAAGAATTTCACTCTAAATATAACTTATTTAATTCATCTAAATTTTCAACTTTTTCAACAATAATAAACACTAAATCATTAGTAGTTAAATTGAATTTATTTAAATAATCAACTAAATCTTTATTTTGATCAAAATTTAATTTAAATTCATTAATATCAGTTTTTAAATCTGTTGATTTTAATAAGGTAATTAAAGGTTTATTGTTATTAAAATCAAAGTTGTTTAAAGTTATAGCTACTAAAAAATAACCCTTATTGTTTAAACTATCAACATTGTTTCAAGAATAACTTTGTCTAGTTGATAAAACATTTTGAATTTTTTTAAAGTTATTTTTGTTTTTTAGTTTTTTATTATATTTAAAAGCACTAGTAGCTCCATAAGCTGAAATAATTAACCCAATTAATCCTAGAATTAAAATTAAATAAACAGCTCAAGTTGGTAAATAATCTTCTTGTTTAGCTAAAATTATCATTATTTGTAATTTCTTAACTCTTTTCTTTCTATATCTCTTGTTTTAATAGTTTGTCTTTTATCATGAAGCTTTTTACCTTTAGCTAAAGCTATTTCTAATTTAACATAATCATCTTTAAAATATAGTTTAGTAGGTATAATAGTTAAATTTTCTTGTTTAATTCTATTTAGAATTTTAATTATTTCTTTTTTATGTAATAAAAGTTTTCTAGTTCTAGTTTCTTCTAAACCTTTTATATAATTAGCATACTCATACTTTTTAATGTTCATATTTAAAACATAAACTTCTTTTTTTCTAATTAAAACAAAAGCTTCATTAATTGAAACATCATGATTTCTAATAGATTTAATTTCAGGACCATTTAAAACAATACCAGCTTGATAAGTTTGAATAATTTCATAATTAAAATAAGCTTTTTTATTTTTAGTTATTAAATGTTCTCCCATATTTATCCTATTCTATTAAAACAAAATCAATTGTTCTTTTTTTAATATCAACATTAATTAGTTTTACTTTAACTTTTTGTCCCATTCTATAATAAGTATTATCTGGTTTAATTAAAATTCTATTAGCTTCATCATAAACTAAATCATTATTCATATTTGAAATATGTACTAATCCTTCAACTAGATTATCTAATTGAATAAATATTCCAAATTTTAAAACTGATGAAATGGTTGCTTGATAAGTTGTATTAACTTTATTTAGCATATATTCACACATACATGCTTTAATTACTTCTCTTTCACAATCAACACTTTTAGTTTCAGTATCATTAATAATATTACTTACTTTATTTACATAAACTGTGTTTTGTTCTAAACTAGTAGGTTTTAGATCTTTTGTAATTAAATATTGTTTTAAAAAACGATGCACTAAAAGATCTGAATATCTTCTAATTGGTGAAGTAAAATGAGTATAGCATTCACTAGCTAATCCAAAATGACCAATGTTTTCTAACCCATACTTAGCTTTTTCCATATATCTTAATAAAGAAATATTTAATAGCTCAACTTCAATCTCATCTTTAATTTGTTCTTTGATTTGAGTTAAAGTGTGATTAATAAATACTGGATTTAGAATTTGTTTGTTAGTTAATTTTGGATTTATTCCAAATGTTTTTAATGATTTATATCAATTAATTAATTCATTTTCATCTGGTTTGTTATGGTTTCTATATAAAAAAGGTAGATCTTTTTGAAAAACTAATTCAGCTACTGCTTCATTACAACTTACCATAAATTGTTCAATTAACTTTTCAGCTTGATCAGCAGTTTTAGCTTTAATATCAATTACGTTTAGATCTTTATCTAAAATAATTTTTGGTTCTCTAACATCAAAACTAATAGTTCCTTTTTTAGTTTTTAAATCTTCTATTTTTTTATACAACTCATAAGCAACATCTAACATTTGTTTTGTTTCTAAGCAGTGAGTTCAAGTTTTTGTTTTAAAATAGTTGTTTACTTCATCATAGTTTAGTCTAGCTTTAGAAATAATTACTGATTCATAAACTTTTTTATTTAACATATTTGCATTATTATCAAATTCCATTTCACATACAAAAACTAGCTTTTTAGTATCAGGATTTAATGAACATAAATCATCAGATAAAATGTTTGGTAGCATTGGAATTACTTTATTTGCTAAATAAGTAGAATTACCTCTTAATAAAGCTTCTTTATCTAAACTAGATTTATATCTTACAAAATAAGAAACATCAGCAATAGCAACAAATAACTTATAATGACCATTATCTAGTTTTTCAACACAAATTGCATCATCTAGATCTTTTGAATCAATTCCATCAATTGTTACTATTGTTTTATTAATTAAAGAATTATTTTGTCTTTTTATAAATTCTTTTTCTAGTTTATCAGTTGATAAATTAATTTGTTTAGCATTATCTAGTGTTGATTTGTCAAAACTAGTTTTAATGTCAAATTCTTCAGCTATTGCTAAAATACGGTCACTTGCTTTTTTACTATTTCCAATAATTTTTATAAGTCTTATAAAAATTCTACGTTCTTTACAACTAATGATTTTTGCTTTAATAATTTGAAATTCTTCGTATTTAAATTCATTTTTATTAACTATTACAAATCTAAAATTATCAAATGATTTATCGTTTGGTATGAAATCTAAAAACCTTTTATCAAAACTTCTATTTATCTCACCAATTAAATAAACTTTTGTCCTTTTAATTAATTCAATAACTATAGCTTTTAATCTATTATCTTCTTCTTGTTTTAAAATATAAACTACTTCATCTTGACTAATACAATTATTTAAATCAACTCCAGCTATAAAATAATCTTCATTATCAACACTATTAATATCGTTTATAAAACCAAAACCTTTTGGATTTAATTTAATAGTTCCTCTTTTATAGATTTCATCTAATAAATAAATATTATTATCTAGTGAAATAGCAATTTTATTATTTGATTCTAATTGGTCTAAGTAGTTTTTAACTAGTGCATAATCTAGAGCTTTAAAATAAGTCAGAAGTTTATTTAAACTAATTTTATGATGGTTCTTTTTTAAAATTTCAATAATCTTAGATTCCATACTACTCCTTTTTTATATAAAAAAATAAACACCATTTTATAACAAAGTGTTTGTAATGATGCTTATTATTAATGCTATTATAAAAAATATAATTCCTAAAACCAGCATTCAAATAGAAAGAGTTTTATCTAACCCACGCTCTTTTGAATTAGAAAACAATTCTTCGTTTCCACCATTTAAAGCACTTAGTCCAGTTTGAGATTGTTTGTTTTGTAATAAACCTATAGCAATCATTATAAATGCAATAATGAAAATAAAGATCTCAAATCCAAGTATTAGTTGCTGAGCTAATTTAGTTGTTGAAGCTAATAGATTTATCATAAAAACCCCCAAATAGTTACTATATAATAATATCTCAAAATAATATGAATTTAAACAATTACTCTTAATCATTAAATAAAACTAAATCCTATTTTTAGTGTTATTATTTTTTAGAATGTGTTTTTTCTTTTCTAAATATCACAAAAATTTTAAAAATCTAGTTAATTTGATAGTTTTTTTACTATTAAAAACTTTTACAAGTCGTGAAATTCTTTTTAAGTAGTTAAAGGTTAACTTCATCAAATTTATAATATAATTTTTTTACATTGCTAAAAAATGAAAGGATAAATTACTATGGCAAAAGAACAAAAATATTACCAAGAATCACTCTCACCAATCGAATTTGCTAAAAATAATTTTCAAGGAAATTTAAGATCAGTTAATTGAAATGTTATTAATGATGAAAAGGATTTAGAAGTTTGAAACAGAATTACTCAAAACTTTTGATTACCAGAAAAAATTCCAGTTTCAAATGATCTACCATCATGAAGAAGTTTATCACCAGAATGACAACAATTAGTAACTAGAACTTTTACTGGTTTAACTTTATTAGATACTGTACAAGCAACTGTTGGAGATGTTGCTCAAATCGAACATTCATTAACTGATCATGAACAAGTAATTTATTCTAATTTTGCTTTTATGGTTGGTGTGCATGCGCGTTCTTATGGAACTATTTTTTCAACATTATGTTCAAGTGAACAAATAGAAGAAGCTCATGAATGAGTTGTTAAAACTGAATCATTACAAAAAAGAGCAAAAGCTCTAATTCCATATTACACAGGAAATGATCCATTAAAATCTAAAGTTGCAGCAGCTTTAATGCCTGGATTTTTATTATATGGTGGATTTTATTTACCATTTTATTTATCTGCTAGAGGAAAATTACCAAATACTTCAGATATTATTAGATTAATTTTAAGAGATAAAGTAATTCACAACTACTATAGTGGGTATAAATATCAAAGAAAAGTAGCTAAATTATCAGCTGAAAAACAAGCAGAAATGAAAGAGTTTGTTTTTAAATTATTATATGAATTAATTGATTTAGAAACTGCTTATTTAAAAGAGTTATATGCTGGTTTTGATATTGTTGATGATGCTATTAGATTTAGTGTTTATAATGCTGGTAAATTCTTACAAAATCTAGGATATGATTCACCATTTAGTGAAGAAGAAACTAGAATTGAGCCTGAAATTTTTAACCAATTATCAGCTAGAGCCGATGAAAATCACGATTTCTTTTCAGGAAATGGATCTTCATATGTTATGGGAGTTTCAGTTGAAACAGAAGACGAAGACTGAGAATTTTAGGAGTTATTATGCATTCAAATGTTAAAAAAGTTACAGATAAAGATGTAATTAAACCTGTTGGTACACCTTTTGTAGTGTATTTTTCTTCAATTTCAAATAACACACATAGATTTATTCAAAAATTAGAATTAGAAAATATTAGAATTCCTTATGAATTAGATGAATCAATTAGTGTTGATCGTGATTATGTTTTAGTTACTCCAACTTATAGTGGTGGGGGAGAATATGTTGAAGGTGCTGTACCAAAACAAGTAATCAAGTTTTTAAATAATGAAAAAAATAGAAGTTTTTGTAGAGGTGTAATTTCATCAGGAAATACTAATTTTGGTGATACTTTTGGAATTGCTGGACCAATTATTTCTAAAAAATTAAATGTTCCTTTTTTATACCAATTTGAATTACTAGGAACACAACACGATGTTAGTAAAATAAGACAAATATTATTAAAGTTTTGAGAGGATGGTAATAATGAACGAAAATAAAAACCCAATCGTTTTAGATGATGTTGATGATGAATATATTAAGTTGAATGCTAGATCTAAGATTTTTTCAAAAGACCAAGATAATTTCCAATTAGATGTTAAAGCAGCTGATCTATATTTAAAAAATTATATTGAACCTAGAATGATGAAGTTTAATAGTTTAAAAGAAAAATTAGATTATTTATTAGAAAATCAATATTATGATGAAAAGATTTTAAATAAATATACTTTTGAACAAATTGAAGAATTAAATAATTATGCTTATTCATTTAATCACCATTTTCCAAGCTTTATGGGGGCTTTAAAGTTCTTTAATGCTTATGGTTTAAAAACATTTGACACTACAATGTATTTAGAAACTTATACAGATAGAGTATTGATGAATGCTCTATTTTTAGGTAATGGTAATTTTAAAAAAGCAAAAGATCTTTTAAAAGATATGATGTTAGGTAGATTTCAACCAGCAACTCCTACTTTTTTAAATGCAGCAAAAAAACATAGAGGAGAATATGTTTCATGTTATTTATTAAGAACTGAAGATAACATGGAATCAATTTGTAGAACTATTTCAACTTCACTACAATTATCAAAAAGAGGTGGAGGAGTTGCAATTTGTTTAACTAATTTACGTGAAACTGGTTCACCTATTAAAAACATCACAGGACTAAGTTCAGGACCAATTCCTGTAATGAAAATCTTAGAAGATTCATTTACTTATGCTGATCAATTAGGTCAACGTCAAGGAGCTGGAGCTGTTTATATTTCAGCTCATCATCCAGATATTATTTCAGTTTTAGATACTAAAAGAGAAAATGCTGATGAAAAGATTAGAATTAAATCTTTATCATTAGGTTTAGTAATTCCAGATATTACTTTTGAATTAGCTAGAGATAATAAAGATATGGCTTTATTTAGTCCTTATGATGTTCAAAAAGTATATGGTAAACCATTATCAGATATTTCTATTACTGAAAAATATTATGAAATGTTAGAAAATCCAAATATTAAAAAAACATATATTAGTGCTAGAAAATTCTTTTTAACTGTTGCTGAATTACATTTTGAAAGTGGATATCCATATATTTTATTTGAAGATACTGTTAATAGAAGAAATGCTCATGATAAAAAAGGAAGAATTATTATGAGTAATTTATGTAGTGAAATTGTACAAGTAAGTACACCAAGTGAATATAGTTCTGATTTATCATTTACTAAAACTGGAGAAGATATTTGCTGTAATTTAGGTAGTTTAAATATTGATAAAATGATGAAATCAGGAAAAGAATTTTCAGATTCTATTTATAATGCAATTGCTGCTTTAGATGTAGTTTCAAGAAATTCAGATCTAAGTGCTGCTCCTTCAATTCAAAAAGGTAATGCAGAAAATCATGCTGTTGGTTTAGGAGCTATGAATTTACATGGATTTTTAGCAACTAATAAAATTATGTATGATTCACCAGAAGCTGTTGATTTTACTAATATGTTCTTTTATACAGTTGCTTATAATGCCTTTAAAGCTTCAAATAAATTAGCAACAGAATTTGGTAAATTTAGTTCATTTGATGAATCAAGATTTGCTGATGGTTCTTGATTTGATAAATATACTAAATGTCAAGCTGATAAATGAACTCCACAAACTAATAGAGTAAAAGAATTATTTAAAGATTTTGACATTACTATTCCAAGTCAACAAGATTGAATTGATTTAGTTGAAGAAATCAAAAAAACTGGTCTAGCAAACTCTCATTTAATGGCAGTTGCTCCAACTGGATCAATTAGTTATTTATCATCATGTACTCCTTCACTTCAGCCAGTAGTTTCAACAGTTGAAGTTAGAAAAGAAGGAAAATTAGGAAGAGTTTATGTTCCAGCTTATCAAATTAATTTTGATAATATGGGATATTATGCAATGGGCGCTTATGAATTAGGACCTGATCCAATTATTAATATTGCAGCAGCTGCTCAACAACATGTTGATCAAGCAATTTCACTAACTTTATTTATGACAGATAAAGCAACAACTAGAGATTTAAATAGAGCTTATGTTAATGCGTTTAAACAAGGTTGTTCATCAATTTATTATGTAAGAATTCGTCAAGATGTTTTAGAAGATAGTGAAAATTACGAATGTGATGCATGTAAAATTTAAAAAATTTTATTTATTTAATAACATACATTTAACCAAATACTAAATTTTAGTATTTGGTTTTTTATTGAAAAACAAAAAGTAATTTATAATTGTTTTGTTAAATTATTAATCTATTTTTAATGATTTTATTATTAAATTAATTTTTTATTTTTTACTAATTTTGTTGGAATAGAAGTTAAATAATATTATAATGAATTTTTCGATATCTTTTATTAGAAGATATTTTAAAACACGTTCTTAAGGAGAATTTATGAAAAACAATTACAAATCATTAGTCATTGTAGGTAGTCAATGAGGAGATGAAGGTAAAGGAAAAATCACAGATTATTTTAGCCAAAAAGCAGATGTTGTTGTGAGATTTGCTGGTGGAGATAATGCTGGACATATGATCGAGTTTAACAACAAACGTCATAAAGTAACAATTATTCCATCAGGAGTTTTTAATCCTAATGTTAAAAATATTATTGGTAATGGAACAGTAATTAATTTAAAAAGTTTAGTTAATGAAATTAAAAGATTAAATGAATCAGATATTAAAACTGATAATGTTTTTATTTCAGATAGAGCACATATAATTTTTGAATGACATACTTTAATAGATCAACTACAAGAAGAAAGTAGAAAAGAAAACAAAATAGGAACAACAAAAAGAGGAATTGGTCCTACTTATGCTGATAAAGCAGCTAGATATGGAATTAGAATTTGTGATTTTAAAAACCCTAATTTTAAATACATATTAAAAGAAAACTTAGATTATCATAATCAAATTATTACTAAAGTTTATAATCATCAAGGTTTAGAATTTGAACCAATTTATAATGAATTAATGTCAAATTATGAAGTTATTAAAAATAATATTATCGATTGTGGTTATGAAGTTTCTAATTTAATTAATGAAAATAAATTTGTATTATTTGAAGGAGCACAAGGGATTTTATTAGATATAGATCATGGAACTTATCCTTTTGTAACTTCTTCAAATTGTTCAGCTAATAATGTTTCAACTGGTGTTGGAATTCACTCAAAACAAATTAATAAAGTTTTAGGAATTGTTAAAGCTTATAACACTAGAGTTGGATCTGGAGCTATGGTTAGTGAAATTAAAACCCAATTAGCTGATAAATTAAGAGAACGTGGAAGAGAATATGGATCTAATACAGGAAAACCAAGAAGAATTGGATGATTAGATCTAGTTGCTTTAAAATATGCAATTAGAGTTGGTGGAATAGATCAATTATTTTTAACTTTATTTGATGTTTTAGATACAGAAGAAAAAATTAAAATTTGTACATCTTATAAATTAGATGGAAAAGTTATTGATTATTTTCCAGCAAGTGATTATGAATTAAAAAGATGTGAACCAGTTTATGAAGAATTAGACGGTTGAAATCAAGATATTACTAAAGTTAGTTCTTTTGAACAATTACCAATTAATGCTCAAAAATACATTAAAAGAATTGAAGAAATTGTAAAAGTACCTTTTTTAGGATTTTCAGTAGGCCCAGATCGTAAACAAACAATTTTAATTAAAGGTGAATTTGATGATTAATAGATATCAAATAAAACAGATCACAGATATTTGAAGTGATGAAAATAAATATAATACTTGATTAAAAATTGAACAATTAGTAACTAATGCATGAGCTGGGCTTATACAAATTAATCAACAAGATCTTTTTAAAATCAATAATAATTTAAAAGTTGATCTACAAAGAATGTGAGAAATTGAACAAGAAACAAAACATGATGTTGTTGCTTTTACTAGAATGTTATCTGAACAATTAAATAATGAAAGTAAATGAATTCATTTAGGAATTACTTCAACTGATATTGTTGATACTGCTCAAAATTATTTAATTAAGCAATCTAATGAAATTGTTTTTAATGAATTAGAAAATATTTGTAGTACACTTAAAAAGCTAGCTTTTGAAAATAAAGATACATTAATCATGGGAAGAACTCATGGAATGTATGGTGAACCTACTAGTTTAGGTTTAAAGTTTTGTTTATGATATGATGAGTTTTTAAGACACATTAAACGTTTTAATTTAGCTAGAAATGATATTGAAGTAGTTAAAATATCTGGTTCTATGGGAAATTATGCTAATTTAGATCCAAAAATAGAACAATATGTAGCTGATAAATTAGAAATGAATGTTGATAGTTTATCAACTCAAGTATCACAAAGAGATAGACATATATTTTTAGTTGAAGTTTTTGCAAATATTAGTTCAACTTTAGAAAAAATTTCAACTGAAATTAGGTTATTACAAAGAAGTGATGTTAATGAACTTGCTGAAGGTTTTTCTAAAAATCAAAAAGGAAGTTCATCAATGCCACATAAAAAAAATCCAATTTCAAGTGAAAATATAGCTGGATTAAGTAGATATATTAAATCTTTAGTTCATGTTGTTTTAGAAAATAATAATTTATGACATGAAAGAGATATTTCTCATTCATCAAATGAAAGAATTTATTTACCAGATATTTTTAATCTAATAGTTTATACATTAAAAAGAACTAATGAAACATTAACTAATCTAGTTATTAATAAAGAACAAATGTTAAATCACATTAAACAAGCTAAAAATATTTATTTTTCTCAAAGAGTTTTAACTTTTATTTTATTAGAACAAAAAAATGTTACTAGAGATGAAGTTTATGATTTAATCCAACAAATTACTTTTAAATGTACAAAAGATAATTTAGATTTTAAAGATGAAGTTTTAAATAGTAATTTAACTAGTTATGTTTCAAAAGAAAAATTAGAACAACTTTTTGATGATAAGTTCTTTTTAAGACATACTGATTATATTTTTAATAGAGTGTTTAATAATTAAAATTTGTAAATGGAGTAAAAATGTATAATTTAAAAAATGTAAAAAAAGTTTTATTTACTAAAGATCAAATTGAATCAAGAATTAAACAAGTAGCAGATCAAGTTAAACAATATTATTTAGAAAATCCTCCAGTTAATGGTTCATTAATTACAGTTGGTTTATTAAAAGGTTGTGTGATTTTTAATACTCAATTTGTTTTAAATTTTGATTATCCAATTCAAATGGATTTTATGGCTGTTTCTTCATATAGTGGTATGAAATCAACTGGAGCAATTAAAATAAAATTAGATACTAGTTTAGATTTAACTAATAGAGATGTTTTAATTGTTGAAGATATGGTTGATACTGGATTAACTTTAAGTAAAGTTAAAGAACATATTATATATAAAGGAGCAAATAGTGTTAAAGTAGTTACTTTAGTAGATAAAAAAGATCATCATACTGTTGATTTTACTCCTGATTGAAATTGTTTTAATATTGATGATTATTATATAGTTGGTTATGGTTTTGATTGTAATGAAGATTATAGAAACTTACCATTTATAGGTTTATATGAACCTGATAATAATTAGTTTAAAAACAATTATAATTATTTAAACAAGAAAAGTCCACTTTTATAATTGTGGACTTTTTTAGTATGAAAAATAATCACTATATTGTATGAACAGATTCATTTAAATAAACCTTAAACTTAAAAAAAGCAATAAAGCAAAAGTAATAAAATTTAATTGAGGTTTATTCTAAATGAAAACGCTAATTGGGTTGATTATAGTACTTATTATAATTTGTGTGGTTTTGTTTTTTATATTGTGATGGAATAGTGGAATAAGTTGAATAGCAAAAGTTCTTTTTTATTTTGAATATCTTGTTATTTTAGCTGGTTTTGGATATTTAGGTCATGTTTATATTTCAAGTTATTTTTTTGAAAATAAAGTAATAAGAGTTATAGTTACTTGTTTTATAGCTTTAGCTTCTACTGGGTTATATGGTCTTATAATTTGATTTTGTTTTGACTCGCTTCCGCCTGTTTTTTGAATTATTAATGTAATAGTAAGTTTATTTTTAGCAATATTAGTAATAGGTTGCATATTAGCTGTTAGTTTACATGTTAATTATGATCTAAATTGACATGACTTTTTTAATCAATTTTATGAAAAATTACCATTAGTTCAAAATAAATTATCTAATAAAATTCTTTTGTGAAGTATATATCTAGTTATATTAGCAGCATTAACAACTTATATATCTTTTATGAGATATTGAATTCTTGATGATTTTTAAAAGAGATAAAAAACATTTATAAATATTAATATCTTTAATTAAGTATAATAAAAAATATTTTAAATGAATTTGTATGATTTAACTTAATTATGTATTTGTATGTTTTAAGCATTTAAAAACAAGAAAATAAACAAATTAACTCTTCTATCAAAAAGTGGTTTTTTCTAAATAAAAGTCCACTTTTTTATTTACAACAAAAGGCTAAAAATCTCTAAAATCTATAGTTGTGTCACTTAAAAGCCATTAAATTTATAAAAAAAATAGCAAAATAAGCTTGCTATTTGAGTATGTCTAAAAAAAATAACTTGTATTGACAAGTTATTTAAAAATGTTAAAAAAGCCCATAAAACCTAGACTATATCACATGTTTTTTTATTGTCAAATTTTTTTTATAAAAAAACTATTGTATTTTGAAATAAAAAATATAAAAAAAATATTGTAAATTCCCAATCATTCTTAGGATGATACTAGTGGTGCTTACAAAAAACTTTTTAAAAAAACAGATTAAATAATGTTTAGTAGCTATTTTGAAAAATTTTAGATATTTCTTTGTTTTATAAGTAGGCTACTAACATTTAGAAAGGTTCAAATTGAATAACTTTAAAACGAATAGTTTATTAAAGAAAAAAGTTTCTGAACTAAGCTTAGAAGAAGAAACAAAACTATTTTTAATTTTCTTTAATCCAATTAAATCAGCTATTAAAAAAGCTATTTGCAAATTTGACAACATTTCATTAGAACAACAAAAACTATTGCCATATGCTTGAATGCTATTTGACAATTCTTTAAAAAGTTATGATAGCAATAAAACTGTTTTAGAATTTGTACTATCAATTACTCATTTGGTTGAGTTAAAATCTATAGAGTTTTTTGAAAAATACATTAGCATTTCTAAAACAATGCTTCAGATAAATGAAACTATAATAGATAACCAAGAAGGCACCGAACAAATATCATCTTATTTAAAAGGAATAAATAACTTAATAACAAAAGATAAAATTATTTATTTTATAAATGATTTTGAAGATAAATTCATACTACCTATTTTACAAATCTTTAAAAAATCATCAAGTAAAAAAGAAGAAAAAATAATTTTTGATAATTCTATAAATCAAAACAAAATAGAATTAAAACCAAAAAATAATACAAATCAAAATCAACTAGAAGTAAGTGAAAGTTTAGATGAGTAAATGATTTGTAACATAAAACTATAATATACAAATTCATATTTTAGTCAACTATAAATAAAATATTTTTCTAAAAAACGCTTATTTTTACTAACTTTTTTCAAAAAAACACATTTTTTTAAAAAATTTTTAAAATTTTTGGTCACTTTTTGAAAAAAGCTCCTAATACTATAATGAGTAGAAAGGAAATGTAAAATAAGAACAAATAAAAGATATTTTAAAAAAAATAATTAATAAAACTAAAACAAACTATAAAACTATAATTTCTAACCTAATAAAAACCTAACCATAATATCGATCTTATACATTTTAAACATTTTTAATAATAACTTAATAGTCATCAAATTTATACCTAATCTATATTGTGTTGTTTGAAAATAAAATACTAAAAATTAAATAATAATAAAAATTCCAATAAAACACTTAAAAATTAAAACTAATAAAAAATTACAAAACATAGAAAGATATAAATTATTGAAAAAGAGCTATGAAAAAAGTTTAGATAATCTAAACCTAGAAGAAAAAACGGAATTGTTTGCAACACTAACTGACATTCTTGATTTTAATATTAGAAAAATGATGATTAAATTTTACTCAGTACCATTAAGACATCAAGATCTATTATCTTATGCTTGAATGGTGTTTGATGACTTATTAAAAGTTTATAAAAGCAAAGAGTTTAATTTAAAGTTATTATTAAAAATTAACAATGCCATAAATTTAAAATGTATAGAAATTTGTACTAAATCTATTAAAAACCAATATCAAGATTTTAATATAAGTTTTACAACTTGTAATTTAAATAAAAATAACAAATTAGAAACAACTAATGATAATCAATTACAAAAACTAATAGATTCATATTTTATAAATTGTAAAGATGAATTAGCAAAATCTGTTTTTGAAATGTATTTAAATAATTTGTCTACTAAAGAAATTTGTAATAAATTAAAAATATCAAGAAATAAATTTATCAAGATTTTAAACAAAATAATCTGTGATCTACAAAACGTTGTTACTTCAGCCCTCGTTTAGGTTAATCTAGTTAATGATCTCAACTTATGTTAAAAACTATTGGTTAATAGAATTGTAATATCTTTAAAATGATTTAATCTTTATAGTTGTTGAAGTTTATTAATTAGATTAACATAAAAAATTAAAAAATCGTCGCTTTATTATAACAACAAAAAATTAAAAACTATTTAATATAAAACACAAAACAAACATTAAAAAACCTACTTTCTATTGAACACAAAATAACCTCAAAAAATTTACTTAGAACATAAATAAACCTTAAAATCTTACTTAAAACATAAATAAACCTTAAAAAAACACAACTCATAATAAGAATCAAAATATAATTTTTAATAACTCTTAATAATTTAAATTAACAACATTTTTCCAAACACTTATTATTAAAAACCTAAATTAATAATATAACCTTTAAAAAAAACCATCATTAAATATTTTACTAAACATAAAATAAAGGAGAAACTATTGATGGGGTTTAAAATTGATGAAAAGATCCAAAGATTTTTAAAAATGGATCTAGCGAACCTAACTCTTGAGGAGAAAACGGAATTATTCTTATTACTATCTCCTCCGATTAATTATGGCATTAAAAAAGCATTGTCTAAATTTCATTCTATACCACTTGAGCATCAAGACTTATTATCTTATGCATGAATAGCATTTGATGAACTTTTAAAAGTATATCAAACTAAAAATATCAAAAAGAAATTTGTTTGATCTGTTATTGATGCAGTTAGTTGAAAGTGCACAGATGTATGTGCAAAATACATTAATAATCGTCACAAAATATTAAATATGAGCTTAGCTAATTCTAACATTAGTTTAGAAATCCTTGAAAATATTCCAGCAGAAACTTATAAAGAATTTAACTATGTCATATTTGAAATGGTTGAAATATACTTTAAAAAACATAAAAATAAATTAGCCAAACCTGTTTTTGAAATGTATTTAGATAATGTTCCTAAAAAGCAAATATTTACAAAATTCAATATATCAAGAAACAAATTTAAAAAAATCATTGATGATACTATTAATGATTTAAGAACAATTATTGGACCTTTTCTTGATTAATAATTTAATATAACTAGCAATTTTGCTAGTTTTGTTTTTTATATATTTTTTTAAATAATATTCACATAGCTTTTTTAATACCATAATTACTTTAAAAACATTATCTTTTTTCTAATTACTTAATAAAAAACAACTCTATTGAGTTGTTAATTAATCTATTTCAAATTTTTAATTATTATTTTATAAATATTTTTATTTGCTAAATGAAATTTAGTTTCGTATTCTGTTGGTATGTTATCTTTTAATAATTCTTGATCGTTATATAAGTTAGTAGTATTTAAAACTATTTGTCATTTATTAGTTAATTGTAATTGTTCAATAGTAAATTGATATAACAAATCATTATCGGTTTTAAATTCTAAATAACCATCTTTTATTAAAATATCTGAATAAATATCTAAAAACTTAACATAAGTTAAACGTTTTTTATAGTGTCTAGCTTTTGGCCAAGGATCTGAAAAATTCAAATAAATTTTATTAAATGAATCATTAAAAAACATTTTTGATAGATCTTCAGCAAAATCATTAAAGTACTTTAAATTAGTCATACTTTTAGAATTATTTTCAAATTCTTTTAAACTCTTTTTTAATCCTACTCCAACAATTGTTGAAGATTTTTCCATACCAATATAATTTAAATTAGGATTGTTTAAAGCTAAAGTTGTTATAAATTGTCCTTTACCACATCCTATTTCTAAACAAGTTGGATTGTTGTTTAAAAAAACTTTATTTAAATCTATTTTATTATCATCATATTTAATTAAATAAGAAGTGTGTTGGTTTAAAAACTCATCAGTTCAAGATTTTTTTCTTAATCTCATATTAAAATAATAATCCTATTCCTAAAAATGCACCAACACATAAAATATCAATAATTAAAGCAAATAAAGGCAGAGAAACTGAAGAAGAATCTTTTCCAATTTTTTTAACAATTAATGGTAAGAATAAAGATAAAAGGTTTGCAAAAATAATAGTAACAATAATTCCAATTGAACTAATTAAAACACTATTTCATATATTTATATTAGTTAAATTAGCATTATACTTAACAGCATAAATTAAAATCATTCTTAAAATATTAACACTTATTAAAACAAATGAAATCATCAGAGAAACTACAAGTTCTTTTAAAACAATCGTTTTTAAACTTTTTTTATTGATTTGCTCTAAACTAATTGCTCTTCTAATCATTACTAAAGTTTGATTAGCACAACAAATAATTACTGTTGATAAAATCACAACTAGTGGAATTAACATAAACAATAGTTCTTCTTTTGATTTAGTTTCTGGTGTTCAATTATAGTTTTTAAAAAATATTAATAATAAAGCGTTTGTAATTATTGTTAAACCTAGCATTAAAACTAGTGATCAAATTCTTGAAACAAACATTTTAAAAATTGAAGTATCAAAATAATTAGTTTCATTAGTTCTAATTCCAGTATATTTTTGCATATCTTCATTAGTTTCTTCAATTAAAACATCAATAATATCATCTGAAGTTATAATTCCAACTAATACATTATTATTATCAACAACTGCTAAAGTACTAATGTCATATTTTTGTAAAGTATTACTTGCATCTTCTTGAGATTGATTTGAATTAATACTAATTACTTTAGTATTCATGATATCTTCAACTTTAGTACTCATCTCATTTAGAATTAAATCTTTTACTTCAATACTTCCAACTAATTGATTAAATTTATTAACTACAAAAACATCATCAATTTCATCATAATCATCATGATTTTTTTGAATTTCTTTTATAGTTTTTGAAACTGTAGTATTTTGTTTTACTGATAAAAAGTTAACACTCATAATACTTCCAGCAGTATCAATATCATATTTTAAAATACTTGCAATTTCTCTTTTTTGTTCTTTTGAAGCCGCGTTAAAAACTTTTTTAACTACTTCAATAGGCATTTTTTCAACAGCATTAATAATATCATCAGTATATAAGTCATTAATTAGTTGTTTTATTTTAACTTTACTTAAATTTGTTAGTATGTATTCTTTTAAATCAAAAGATAAATAATTAAATATTTCACTAGCTTTTTTTAGTTCTAATCTTTTATATAAATCAAAAGCAATTTGTTCATCTAAATAATTAAAAATTTCACCAACATCAGCATATCTTAGACTTTTAATAATTTCTATACATTTATCAAATTCTTTATTATCATAAAGTTCTAAAATTTCTTGTTCTTTTTGTTCTAAATCTACCATTTTACTCCTTATTATTTAATAATAACAAAAAAATAAAATTATCTAATTTAAGTTATTAAGCTAAAAGAATTTATAATTAATTTGTAATAAATATTTTAGTTTTCTAGTAATTAAATAATATTTATTATAAAATACATTTCCTGGGGATGTCATGGATTTGACAGGATATAACTAGTACATATAAGCAGTAGTGTTGTAGACTATAAATACTACTAGGTTTGAAAAAACGCAAACGAAAACGAAGAAACTTTTGAAATGCCAGCATTCATGATGAACAATGCATCAGCTGGAGCAAACTATATGTTTGCTTAATAACTACTTAGTTTAGTTATAGTATTTCACGAATTATAGGTATTTTAGGCTTTATCTATAACCGTATTACCCAAGTCTAATAGGATATATGATTGCAATAAATATATCTAAAACTTAATTGCAAATGGTATTTAACCTTTAGTTAATTTTAATTAAATATCATAATTAGAAAATTAACTAAACTGTAGAAAGTATGTATTTGTGTATCTTGGACGCGAGTTCGATTCTCGCCATCTCCACCATAAAGAGAATTAACTAGGCTTAGAATTATCTAAGCCTTTTTTATTTGCAAATTTATTTTTAGGATTCTAATTAGTAGCTATTAATGTTAATATAAAATAGCTAAGTATGATTAGGATTGAAAAAATGACAAAAAAATATAATAAAAAACAAATAATCTTAAGTTCAGTAGTTTTAGGATCTGTAGTTGGTGTTTCAGTGATTACTACAAGTTGTAGTTTTTCTAAAAACTATAGTTTAAATAGTAAAGTTGGAGAAATTCCATTAGCTAGAAATTATAAAGGTAATAAAAACGACTTTAATATACAAATAAGTGATTCTTTTGATATATCTAAATATTCAAACTACTCTTTACAAAAATTAGAAAATTTTTATCCTGAACAAAAAGTAGAAGAGTTTAAGGAAAAACAGTTGAGTGAAGAAAAAATTAAAGAAATTATTTTCAATCACAATATTCCATCAAATTATTATTCTCATCCTAAGTTTAAACTTGAAAAACAATATATAACTTTAGATGGTGAAGGCCAAACAGAAAAGTTAAAACTGGTTGATTCAAAAACTAATAAAGAAGTGGAGGGTGTTAATTGATATCAAAGGTTAAGAATTCCAACTGATAAGTTGTTAAATTCAGAACAAGATGATGACAATACTTTAGTTACTCTAAAAAAAGATGGATCAATTTCAGTTAAGAAATTTGTAGATAATTCTGATGCACAAGCATTTGAATTGTGAGCTGAATATAAAGGAAGTTTATATAAAGCTACTGTTACTGTTGTTCCAGTTCGTGAAGTAAATATTCAAAAAGCAAAACAAGAAGCTAAAAAGATCGTTGAGAAATGAAGAGAACTTCCGACATTAGAAAAGATTACTAAGGCATATGAATGAATGACAGAAAATGTTAAATTTAATTATTCTTCTACTCTTATAAAAGGACAAACTGCATATTCATCATTAGTTGAAAAAATTTCAGTTTGTACAGGATATGCTAAGGGATTTCAAATGTTAATGGATGAATTAGGAATCTTGTGTACTTTAATTACAAGCGATGTTAGTCCACGTGATGTTAATGGTGTAAAACACGTTTGAAATCTAGTTGAAATCGACGGTGAATGATATCATATTGATACTACTTCAGATCGTATTGAAAAAGGTCAAAGACAAGAATATAGATTCTTTTTATTACATGATGATGACTTTACTAAAGATGATATTTTTACAAGAAATACTAGAAATTTTGGACAACGTCTTAGAAATTTAAAATCATCTAATTTTGTAAAAAACAAAGAAGATATAGAAGCGTTAATAGATAAAAATTTTGAAGATAAAAAAACCAGTCCAAGAATATTAAAAGTAAAAACTTATCAAAATATGTATGGTATCATTTCTGAAGCATTTGAAAAAGCAGAATTAGAAATAAAACGTTACACTGTTTCTAAAGATAGTGCATATGCAACTTATAAAATAGTTAATTATTGATTAGAAGATAAAAATAAATCTGAAGTAAAAGATGTTAAAGTCCAAAGTGTAGACAAATACACAGAAAGTGATACTTCTAAAATTTTAGGTAAATATGCAATTAAGATTAACTTGAGTGAAAAAGTTGATGGTTTAAAGCCAGGTAATTTCACCATTGAAAATGCAATGATTAAAGAAGCAAAACAAGATGGTAAATCATATATTTTATATCTAGATCATTTTAAAACTTTTGGTAACGTCACAGTTAAATTAATTGATATCAAGAAAAAAGGATATAAATTTAACTCATTAAATCAATCTGTAACATTCAATGTTGAAAAATTTAAAGAAAAACCTAAAGCAATAGTAAAAACTATTGATGAAAATAGAGTTTTCATTACTAATGTAAAACCAGGTATGCAATATAGAAATAATATAAATGATTGAATTGATATAAATCAAGAAAGTTTTATAGCTAATATAGTTTTAGGTAGATTGCAATTTAGATTTAAAGATAGTTATGATAAATTTGCTTCAGATGTACAAAAAATAGAAATCACTAAAGCAAGAGATGTTTATAATATGGTTAAACTAGAAGGTTCAAATACTATAATTGGTGTTGATAATACTATGGAATATCGTGTTATTAATAAAAATTCACAATGAGAAAAAATTATAGGTACTAAAATTGAAAATCTAAAATCAGGAACATATGAAATTAGAACTAAAGCTAATGATAAACAACTAGCATCTAATCCACATCGAGTTACTATAAATTAATACATAGCTCTTAGATAATCTAGGAGCTTTTTATTTATACAACTTATTTTTGAATTTTATTTATTATCTTTTTATTAAAAAGTTTTTAAACTTTTCATTATAGTATTAGAAAAAAATAATAAATAATACCCAAAAAGAATAAAAAATTAAATACCCCTAGTTTTTTTGCAAGTACTTTTTGAATTTATAATTAAAAATAGAGGGGCTAAAATGAAAATCAGATTATTGCTAAAACAATCAATAAAAGATTTTGAATCTAAAAAGATTTTATATTTTATTTTTATGATTTTTTTAGCTGTTGGTTTTTGTATAATAACTGGTCTGCATTCTTTTTATATAGCCTATACAAATAAAATAGATCAAGCTGAAAGAACTTTATCAAAAATAGCATTTAACAATTATCCTAAATTTGCAAGTTCTAATAAATTAAATGATTCTAGTTTTGAAGGCTATATTGATAAAAATGATAATATTTATCAATTTGTTTATAAAATCATTGATTCAAATTATTCAAAAGATTTAAAAATTAAAGAATTAAAAAATAATAATAAACTAGAAAAAACTATTAAAAACTACATAGATTTTATAGGTTCAAATAACGGTGAACTTTTAAAATATCAAAAACTTTCAAATAACTCAAATGAATTTATCATTGGTCAAAAATTATTTGAACATTTTTCTGTTGAACAAATTAAAAATATAGCAACTACAACTAGATCAATTTCAAATAACTTATTTGCTGAATATATTTTAAATTCAGATCTTTATAAAACTTATGATCATCAATTATCTTGAAACTCTTTTTATATAGGCAAAGATTTTTTAGGTTCAAATGATGTAAATTTAACTTTACTAACTGATTTAAAAGAATTTAACTCTTCAGAAGTATTTAATAAAATAAATTTTGCAAGTAAAGATCGTTCTATGATTATTATTGATTCAATTTATGATATTAATAAACTTTCAAAAGATTTAAAAACTAAATATTTCGATAAAAGAAATTATGTGTTTGTTTCACCACATTATTTAAAAAAATATAATTTAAAACTAGGTTTAATTTATAAGTTTAGTTACAACAAAACGATTTATGAAACTCTAATTTTAGGTTCGGGTTATAAAGCAGATAGTACTGATGAAAACTTAGTACAAAATGTTTTATTAAGTTCAAAATTATATTATCAAATCATTTTACAAAATCGTTTATCTAAACTTGTTGCTTTTAATTCAAAAATTACAAACAACTACATAGAATTTGAAAAACTTTTAGATAAAGATTTTATGTCAATTAAAAAAGGTTTATCAGTTTTTAAAAACCATACTTACACATTTAATGTTTCTATTAGATCAAGAGATCAACAATTAAAAATAATAATTTTAATTCTTATTTTAATGGTTATTTTGATTATTGTAACGTTTTATTTTATCTCAGAACTTTTAATTCAAAATATTAAAGATAAGTTGTTTATTTTAAAAAGTTTAGGTGTTAATAAAATTCAATTAGCAACTTTAGCTAGTTTTTCATCATTTATTCCTTTAATAGTTGCTTTTATAATTGGAATTAGTTTATCTTTTAGTATGAAAAGTATTTTTATAAATGTTAATAGTGATACTTTTAGTTTTGTTATACCTAAATTTAATATTCCAATTCAAACTATTATTTTTGTTAGTTTATTAACTCTTTTAATGTTTATAATTTTTATTTTGGCTACTAGTTTACATTTATCTACTAGAAAATTTTCTTTTCAAAATGCTTTAAAAAGTAAAACCCCAAATCTTTTATATCAAAAATTTAATAGATTAATTTGATGAGCAAAACCAAATATTAGAATCACAACTAGCTTTATTTTTAAAAATATTTATAAAAACATTACAACTTTTTTAATATTAATTATTTCATTTAGTTTATTGTTATTTTCTATACAATTTACAATTTCAATTACTCAATCAACTAATAGTATTATTAGTAGATATAAACCTTATAAGTCAGTAAAACTTACAGATAATAACTTATTTTATTCAACTACTATTAATGAAAATAAAATATACAAGCCTAGTTATCAAACAATAAGTTCTAAAGAACAATTAGATGAGTTAAAACAAATTAAAACTATTGATGATCTTGTTTATATGTTAATAAACACTACTTTTAACAAACAAATAGTAAAAAACTATCCTATTGATTTAAAACAATATCTATTAGACAAACAATTTATTCATAGTATAGAAACTAGTGAGTTTAAAGATCTTATAGATCAAATAGTTAATAAACTTGATGATTTTAAATCTAAAAACCTTAATTGATCTAATAGAATAGATCAATTAAAACAATTAATTATAGATAATCAAAAAACTATACAAATAGAATTTAATAAAATTCAAAACATTATAAAAGAACAAAGAATTGTAGTTGCAAACATTAATAACAAATACACTAATACTAAAATAGCTTTACCTGTTAACTTTTTGTTTGGTAAATCAGTTGCTTTTAACTCTAATAAAGATTATTTAAGTTTTTATAATGACCAAATTAATCTAACTCAAATAATTAGAAATAATAAAATAGAAAAAATCTATTTATATACTAAGTTTTTATCAGCTTCTTATAAAGATAAATTAGCTTATGATTTTATTTTAAAAAATAATTTTATTAATAAAGATCAACTTGTAAAAGATAGTAGAACTATTACAAATGAAAATATAAAAATAAATAATCAATATAAAAACTTACCTGTTTTAAATGTAGTTATAACTAATAAGATGGCTGATTATTTTTATATTAAAAGAAATGATATTTTAAAACTAACTCCTAGTTTTGTTGATCTTAAAAGTGATTTTTATATTTATGCAAAAGTTAATCAAATTAGTAAAAAAGATAGTTTGTATAATGCAATTTATTTTGATAAACAAGATTATTTTAATTTGTTATTAGAATATAAAAATCACTTAAATAAAAATAGTTTAAATTCTACAAAAAATAATTTAAAAGAACAATTAGAAACTATAATAAGCCAAATAAATGATGATCATACAACTTTAAATAACATTAGTTTTTCAACTAGTTCAATACCAACTAATATTAGATATTTTACTATTCCAATAATGTCATTTTTATCATTTGAATATAATAACAAATTTTTAAATATTACTAATAATACAAATAGTGATGGTAGTCAAATTACTAATTATTGACCAGAAAAAAATAATAGTTTTTTAAGAGTTGATAGTATAGAAAACTCAGCTATTATAAGACTTTTAAAAAGTATTGATCAAAAAGTTTATAACTTTGAAATTCTAGCAAAAATTTTAAAAAGTAATGTTTTTGCTATGAGTTCTGCTATTAAACAAACTAGAAATTATATAGTGGTAGTTATGATAGTTGTAATTATGATTTTAGTTTTATTAATTTTATATGAAAATAAAAAAGTAATTATTTTATTAAAATCTATAGGTTATAAGAAATTTAGTATTATTAAATATTTTATTAGTGGTTATTTTATCGGAGCAAGTTTAGCTTTACTAATAAGTTTTATAATAGTTAAAAAATTAATTGAGATTTTATCTTATAGTTTTGCTACAAGTTATGGAATTGGATTAGAGTTTTTATTAACAAAAGATTTAGTATTAATTGGTATATTAGTTTATTTAGTATTTGTAGTTTTAGTATTAATTTCAATATCGTTTTTTATTAGAAAACAAAGTGTTACTAGAATATTAGAACAAACATAAATCAAAAAAATGAGATTTCTCTCATTTTATTATTAATATTTTTAAAGCGACGGTAATTTTATTAAGTTAATAAGTTAAATTTATGAATGAATAAACGTGAGATGAAATTATCTGTGGTTCTGGTAAATGGAGAATACAATGATAATGAATAACAATAATCTCATCTCATAATAGTATTAGGAATAAATTTTTAAAAGTGACCAAAAAATTTGAAAAAATTTTAAAAAAATTAAAAAAAGTAATAATTTAAGATGAAAAAAGACATATTTTTATCTTATTTATTACTTTTTTATTTATTAATAACTTATAGGCACATTAAATTTTGGTATTTTTTGTTCTCCAAAATCGCTTGTAATGCCCTTGTTGTTTTTTATCCAATGAATAATAAATCTCACCTTATTTTTTTAAAACTTTTTTAGGAATGAATGCTACATCAGAATCATAAAGTTTTAATTTAACAACATTAACTCCTTTGCTTTCTTTATCCTCTTTTAAATATTCATTTGGATCAAGTCCATCTACTAATGTTATATTGTTTAAGCCCTGTTTGTTTGCATAAACTAGCAATTGATCTACAACATCTTTATAGGTATGAGAAGAATCAAATGAATTTTCTTGATCTTTAAAAATTGATTCTAACTTTTTCTTTTCTTCTTCAGTTGCTTTTCTATTAGGCTGCTCATTTTCTTTTTTTATTATTGTAGAATCTTCATATTCTTCAGTAGAACTTGTTATGTAAGCGTTCGGATCATCTACTGGCATATGTTCAGGATCAGCATATTCTTCATCTATGTTAATATTTTCTTTTGATTTTTGAGCACTTTGGTTTGTTTTACAACTAATTACAAATAAACTTGTTGTAGTTATTAAGCTAAATGATGATAAAAAAGTTAAAAGTTTTTTCATTTGTTTTCCTTTTTAAATTAAGTTTTGTAATGAAATTTAAACAAAAAATATAAAAAAAACAAGTCCTAGTTTGTAAAATATTACATACTTTGAACTTGTTTAATTAATTATTTTTTAACAAATTTACCTTGAGCTAAATTAGCATTTCCTCCACCTTTAGTCTCATAACCTTCTAAATTGTTAAAAATATCAATGGCTTTGTATTTATCTTGTAAACTTTGACTAACAGCTACAACTATAAAGTTATTTTCATCAGTTGAACTTAATAAAATAACGATTAAATCATTAAATTTATTTCTTAAATCATCAGCTAGTTGTTTTAGATCTTTAATGTTTAATCCTGTAGTTTCTAATCTAATTTCATTAACATTATCTTTATTTAAACTAGGAGTTAAATCTTTAAATTGTAACAGCTTATTAGCTGTAATTAAATCATTAACTTTTTTATCATAATCTTTGTTGATTTCTTTTAATTTATCTAATAGATCTTTTATTACTAATAAGTTTTGTTTATTAATAGTGATATTTTTAATTTGTAAATAAGTATTTTCTAATAACTCATTTGTTAAAAGATTTTTATTTTGATTATATTTATCAATAATAACTTCAGCTTGATCTTTATATAGTTTAAATTGTTCATTTAAATATTCATTAACTGTTTTAAATGAAGTTAAACATTTAATTCTATAAACTCCACTACCTTTAGATTCAATTCCAGTAATAATGAAATCTTCTATTTCACTAGTATTATTAACATGAGTTCCACCACAAAGTTCTGATGAAAAATCACCAAATTTAATTACTCTTACAATCTCATCATATTTTTCTGTAAAAAAAGCTAAAGCATGATATTTATTAACTGATTCAGCTAAATTACAAAAATAAGTTTGTCTATCAACTTTTTGTTTAATTTTTTCTAATACTAGATTTTGAGCTTTTAATAATTCTTCACTACTTGGTAATCTATTAAAAGTAAAGTCCATTCTTAATCCGTTTTCATCATTATATGATCCAGATTGCATTACACTATTTCCTAAAACTTCTCTTAGTGCATAATGAATCATATGAGTTCCTGAGTGATTTTTCATTGTATAAATACGTTTTTCTTCATCAACTCTACAATCAACTAAATCATTTACTTTTAATGTTCCTTGTAATTGAACTCTATGAATGTTTTGATGAGTTGGCCCTTGTTGAACATCAACAACAAACCCTTTAGCATTATTATTAAAAATTAAACCAGTATCTGCTGCTTGTCCACCTTTTTCAGCATAAAAAGGAGTTTTATCTAATATAATAAATACTTCTTGATCAGTTGCAGTTGTAATTTGTTTTTGATCTGTAAACATATAAATAACTTTTGCATTATTTCTACTTGTTTCAGATCAACCTGTAAATTCAGATTCAACATTTAATTTTGTAAATAATTCGTTTTGTTTATCTCAAGCTTTTAAATCTTTTCTAGCATTTCTTGTAGCTTGTTTAGTTTGTTCTAATAATTCTTCAAATCCTTTAACATCAACTTTTACATTAGAAAGTTCTGAAATTTCAATAGTTTGTTCAATTGGAAAACCATAAGATTCAAATAATAATAAAGCATCTTTTGCAACAACTTGATGTTTAGTTTTAATAATATTTTCTAAAAGATCATAACCTTTTGATAAAGTTTTTAAGAATTTTTCTTCTTCAGTTTTAATAGTTTGTTCTACTAAAGATTTTTTATCAATTAAATAAGGATAAAATTCTTTCATTGATTCAATTACACTATCAACTAACTTATATAAAAACGCTTGATTAATTCCTAATTCTTTTCCAAAAACACAAGATCTTCTAATTAATCTTCTAATAATATATCCTCTATCTTTATTACCAGGAAATACACCATCAGAAATTGCAAAAACTGTTGCTCTAATATGATCTGCTATTACTTTAAAAGCAGTATTAATTCTAGTTTGTTTTTGATTTGGATTAAAATAATTATCTATTGAGTATTTAAAATTATCATTAGTTAATTGTTCAACTTTTTTAATAGTTGGATAAAAAATATCAGTTTCAAAGTTAGTAGGAGTATTTTGAAAAATTGAAGCAAAACGTTCTAACCCAGCACCAGTATCGATATTTTTTCTAGGAAGTTCAGTATAGTTATTATTTCCATCATTATTAAATTGAGAAAATACTATATTTCAAACTTCAATATAACGATCATTTTCAATATCATCACTAATTAATCTAGGTCCAATTTTATTAGGATCTCAAATTTCACCTCTATCATAAAAAATCTCAGTATTTGGTCCACAAGGTCCTTGTCCTACATCTCAAAAATTAGTTTTTCTAGATAATCTAAAAATATGATCATCTTCAATTTTAATTACTTCTTTTCAAATTTTATAAGCCTCATCATCTTCATTAAAAACAGTAATATATAACTTGTTTTTATCAATATCAAAATATTTTTTATCTGTTAAAAGCTCTCAAGCAAATTCAATTGCTTCTTTTTTAAAATAATCACCAATTGAAAAATTACCAAGCATTTCAAACATAGTATGATGACGTGCTGTAATTCCAACATTTTCAATATCATTAGTTCTAATTGCTTTTTGAGAGTTAGTTAAACGTGGTGAAGGTGGAGTTTTTCTTCCATCAAAATAAGGTTTTAAAGTAGCAACTCCTGAATTAATTCATAATAAAGATGGATCATCAACTGGTATTAATGAAACTGTTTCTAAAAAATAATGATTTTTAGAAATAAAAAAATCTAATCATATTCTTCTTATTTGATTAGTTGATAATTTTTTCATAAAACCTCCTAATATAACTAAATAAATTATATAGTTATAAACATTTATCTACTAACTAGACTTATTAAAATCTAAATTTTAAATACTACAAATAAAATAATTGTAAGAACTAACATTAAAAATCCACTTAAATAAAACATCTTTTTAATTCTAATTAATTTAGCTTCTTTTAGTTCTAAAGTTTTTTGATATCTTCTTCTTCTATCATTAAAAAATTTAGTAGCTTGTCTATTTTTAACAAACCCAATTATAAACCCTATAAAAAATAAAATTGCTGTATATAAAACATTAAAATAATTAATTCCTTTTCATTTACTAAAACGTTCAATATTTAATGTTAAATATCCAAATAATACTCCAATTAAACTTCCAATAATAAATAAACCAAATACAATTAATCAACCAATTCATCCTAGTTTTTTAGCTTGTTGATATTCATAAAAGTTCATTTTAAAATCATCAGATTCATAAACTTCTTGTATAGCTTTATCTACTTGTTTTTCGTGTTGTTGCTTAGTAAAATTATCAATATCTCTTAACTCTTTGAATACTTTAGATTTTTTCATACATATCTACCTTTTTAATTTTAGAATATAACAAAACATTTAAAAAAATAGTTTTTTTTATTTTTTTTAAAAATTTTGAATGATATTTTGATACTATTAAAAAAATATATTAATAAATTTTTGGTGATTTTAGTTGAACTATATATAGTAATTGAGTTAATTTAATTAACTTTTTTATTTTTTATTTTTTAATATATTTAATAGAAAGGAAAAGTTTTATGAAGTCAACATTAAAAACTAAACAAGAACAGTTGAATTTAAAAACCCAACTATTACTTGATGATTTTAGTTTACTTAATGAAACTAATCAACAACATAAAGTAAGTAAGTGAACTACTTTTAAATATTGGTATTATGATACATCAGCTAATATTTATAAATATTTTGTAAGACATCCTTTATATGGTTATTCATTTAAGCGTATTTTATATGGATTAATTACTTTATTGTTATCAGTTATTATTTTATATGCTGTGATTCGTACAATTACTCCAGATGTTAAATATTTACCAGCTGATATTAGAAAAACTGGTTTATCTAAAGAACAAATTAACATTCTATTAATTGATAGAATGAAGCGTTTTGGAGTTTATGGACCTTTAATTCCTCAAATCCTAACATATCTAAAAAATATTACACCATTTATTCCTAAACAAGTTGTAATAGGTTCAGAAGTTGTAATTTCTACAAATGGTCAAGCTATTATTGATTCATCAAGATTGATTACTGAAACTAGATATCTTTATTTAGGTGTAACAACTGCTACTTCAGTTGCTGAAGAAGGTAGTGATGCATTAAAAACTTTTCTAGATGCAATGCCATATTCATTTGCTATTGGTTCAGTTTCAGTTTTAATTAGTTATGCATTAGCAATTTTAATTGGTGTAAGAGCTGCTAAAAAGAAAGGAAAATTATTTGATAACGTATTTAATGGAGTTTCAGCTCTATTATTAGCAATTCCATCAATTGTTATTATTATTGGAACATTCATTTTTTCAGTAGCTGTTTTAGGAAATTCAGGAATTTATAATACAGGAAGTTTTGCAACTAGATTCTGACCAATTTTTGCAATTGTTGTAATTAACCTACCAGGTATTGCTACTTTTGTAAGAAGATATATAGTTGATGAAATGACTGTTGATTATGCTAAATTTGCTTTAGCTAAAGGAACTAGTTCAAATAAAACTTATTATGTTCATATCTTTAGAAATGCTGGAGTAAGAATTGTTAGAAGTATTCCAAGTGAAATTATTTTAACAGTGTTTGGATCATCAATGATTGTTGAAACTCAATGAGCTATTCCTGGAATGGGAAGATTAATTAAAGAATCAGCTGGTGGAAACGACTTTTTTGTTTTCCTAGGGCTTACAGTTTTATCTTCATTTGTAAGTATTTTTGCAAAATTACTAGCTGACTTAATTCACGTACTATTAGATCCAAGAGTAAGTTTAACTAAAGATTAGAAAGGAGTGATTTGTATGAAAACTGAACAATTAGAACAAGATTATTCAGCACTTTTAGATAATGAAAGAGAAGCATTTTTCAAAAGACATGGTTTAGATATTTTTCAAATAGATCACTCTTTATTTGAACTAGTAGGTTCACAAGCACAAACTAGTGAAACTCTTATTACAAAACCATATAGTTATTGAAAAGCTGTTGGAAAAATTTTAATAACTAGCAAAGTGTTTATTGTTTGTTCAATTATTTTATTAGCTTTATTACTAACTTCAATTATTGTTCCTTATGGAAAAGAAGCAATTCCATTAGTAACACCTGGTAAAACTCAAGCTCATCCATCTGCAAAATACTGATTTGGATTAGGTAGAAATGGTGAAGATTATTGAATTGAAATCTGATTAGGTTTAAGAAGTAGTTTATCGTTTGCTTTTGTTATGACCTTTTTACAATTATCAATTGGAATTATTATGGGATTAATTTGAGGATATTATAGAAAATTAGATATTTTCTTCTATCAATTAACTTCATTAATTCTAGTTATTCCACAACTAATCTTAATTATTGTTATTATGTCAGTATTTGGTGTTGGATATTGGCCAATGATTCTAGGGATTGTTATTCAAGCATGAATTGGACCAGCATTTAGTATAAGAATTTTAGTTCTATCAATTAGAGATGCTGATTACAACATTGCTTCAATTACTTTAGGAACTAGATCAGATAAAATTATTAGAAAAAATGTTTTACCAAAAATTCTACCAGTATTAATTCAAGTATCAACATTCTCAATTCCTACTGCAATAGCAATTGAATCAACTCTTGCTTACTTTGATAGAGGATTTGTTGATGGAAAAGTTAATACTTCATTAGGTAAAATTCTTCAATCAATTATGCAATCAAGTGAATGACAAGTTTATCCGCACTTAATCATTTTACCTATTGTATTTATTTGTATTATTTCAACTTTATTTTTCTTAGTATTAAAAGTATTTGCCGATTCATTAGATCCAAAAAACCATAGATAGAAAGGATAGAAATTATGAAAAATGTTATATTATCAATTAAGGATTTAGTCGTAAAATTTCGTGTCCGTTCTAAAGTTTTAACTTCTATTAGAAATATTAGTTTTGATATTTATGATGGAGAAACTGTAGCTATAGTTGGTGAATCTGGATCTGGAAAATCAGTATTAACTAAAACTTTAACTAATATGTTAGAGTCAAATGGTTATATTGCTAATGGATCAATTATGTATTATCCAAATAAAGCTACTAGAGAAAATGAATCATCTGTTTTTAAAAAAGATCTTGATTTAGTAGAATTTCATAAAAATTCTTTAGAAAGTGAATCAAGAAAAGGGATTAAAAAATACAATAATAAAAAAATTAAAGATGCTTTATTACTAATTAAAGAATTAAATGAATCAACTGTTGAGTCTTTAAATTTAAAAATTGAAGAATTACAACAAAAAGCTGATATGTTAAAAAAATACGAGTTTACTAACAGTACTAAAAAACTAGTTAAAAGAAACGAGTATTTAGAACAAATTAAAAAACTAAAAGAACAAATTGAGTGAAAAAAAGATCCTAAGAAATTAGAATTTGAAATTCAACAATTAGAAAAAACTATTCAAACTGCTAAAAAAGAAATTTATAATTTTAAAACAGTTAGTCCTTTAAAAAAGTTTAAATACTTTCAAATTATCAATCTAATTAATAAAGTAAATAAAAATGAATTAGATGATATTAATAAACTAGAACCACACATTAAGTGATTAGATGAAATTGAATATAAAAATCATTTTGAAAGTTTAGCTTTAGAAATTCTTTATGATATTAGATCTAATAAAAATCAAAAATTAGATCAAGCTAAATTAGAATCATTAACTGAATTATGAGATTTTATTAAACGTTTTAATTTCTGAATTAAAAGAAGTACTGATAAGAACTTACAACATTTACGTGGTGGAACTATTGCTACAATTTTTCAAGACCCAATGACTTCTTTAAACCCATTATTAAGTGTTGGATATCAAATTAGTGAAGTTTTAAGAAATCATAGTAAGTTAAATAGAGCTGAAGCTAAAGTTGAAGCTATTAACTTAATGAAAAAAGTAGGAATTCCAAATGCTGAAAAGCGTTATAAAGATTTACCTGGAAAATATTCAGGTGGAATGAGACAAAGAGTTGTTATTGCAATTGCTTTAGCATGTAGACCAAAAGTTTTAATTTGTGATGAACCAACAACTGCATTAGATGTAACTATTCAAGCTCAAATTTTAGATCTAATTAAAGAACTAAAAAAAGAATATAAATTTACAGTAATTTTTATTACTCACGATTTAGGAGTTGTTGCAAATATTGCTGATAGAGTAGCTGTTATGTATGCTGGTCAAATTATTGAATATGGAACAACTAATGATGTATTCTTTAATTCAAAACACCCATATACTTGAGCTTTACTTTCATCACTACCTCAACTTGGAACAAAAGGTGAAGAACTATATTCAATTAGTGGTACTCCACCTTCATTATTTAAAGAAATCAAAGCTGATGCATTTGCACCAAGAAACACATTTGCTTTAGCAGTTGATTATAAATATGAACCTCCAATGTTTAAAATTTCTGATACTCATTTTGCAAAAACTTGATTATTAGATCCACGTGCTCCAAAAATTAAACGTCCAAAACAATTAAACAATCTGAAAAAAGCTGTTTCTGAATCAAAGGTTGGTGAATAATATGAAAGAAAATAAAAAAGAAGCGATTTTAAAAGTTCGTGACCTTTTGATTGAATTTGGAAACGGTAGAAATAAGTTAAAAGCTGTTAAAGGAGTAACTTTTGATGTTTATAAAGGTGAAACTTTTGGTTTAGTTGGAGAATCTGGATCAGGTAAAACTACAATCGGTAGAGCAATTATTGGAATTCAACCAGTAAGTGATGGAGCAATTTATTTTGAAAATAAATTATTAAGAGGTAAATCTCCTGATGTTTATAAAATTAATCAAAAAATTGCTAGACACTTATATATAATGCAACAAAACCAATTAACTACTTCACTTAGTTTAAATGATTATTCTAATGAATTTAAAAGAGTTTATTATAAATATGTTCAATCTAAATTCTTTGATTTTAAAACTCAAGAATTAAAAGATTATGAAGATGGAAAATCAAGAAAGATTAAAGAAGGAGTTAATTTAAACACTACTAAATTAGTTAGTGTTAAAAAGAATGCTAATCTTTCAATTATTATTCAAGCAATTACTGATAATTTAAAACGTTTATTAAAAATTATTAGACTACAAGAAAAAGCATCAAGAATCACTAAAAACATTTCAAAACATACTGGTGTTAAACTTGAGCTTCAAGAAGCGATTAACAAATACCAAGATTTTGTTCATAGTTCAATTTTAAAAACTAAAGATTTAGAAAACACCATTTATACTACTTTACAAGAAATGTTAGCAATTAGAAATGCTGTTAATGAAGGTAAATATACTTCAGTAACTAAGTTTTTTGATGATATGGGAGCTAAGTTAAAATTAGTTATAAAAAGTCAAAAACTAATTTCTCCTCAACTTGAAGAAGCTAGTTATGATCAGTTAATGAATTTAGCATTGACTTGTCCTAAATCAAAAAACAGTTATTATTTAAAAAAATTACAACAAAGAATTGAGTATTTAACTTTAAATAATAAAACTGAATTAGCTGAAGAATATAAATCAGTTATAAATACTGTTGAAAATAGTGATTTTTATCAAAATTTAAAAACTGCTGAAATCTTTAAATCTCCAAGTAAAAAAGAACTTAGAGAAAGTAAAAAAGATATGCAAATGATTTTCCAAGATCCAAGTTCATCATTAAATGAAAGAATGGCTGTTGAAGAAATCATTAAAGAAGGTTTAGATAACTTTCCTGAACTTTATACAAATGAACAAGTTAGAGTTGCATATCAACAATGATTTAATACTAAAAATCCAGAAAATAAAATCACTGATATTTTAGAAATTGATAAAAAAGATATTAAAAGATTTCTAATTAACCAATTACTAGAAACTGTTGGATTATTACCTGAACATTTATCAAGATATCCACATGAGTTTTCAGGAGGACAACGTCAAAGAATTGGTATTGCTAGAGCCTTAATTATGAAACCAAAATTTGTTGTAGCTGATGAACCTATTTCAGCACTTGATGTTTCAATTAGAGCTCAAATTATGAACTTATTAGCAAAATTTCAAAAACAATTTGATTTAACTTATATTTTTATTGCTCACGATTTATCAGTTGTTAGATTTGCAACAGATAGAATTGCTGTTATTTATCGTGGTGATATTGTTGAATTAGCTGAATCTGATGAATTATTTGAACTACCACTACATCCTTATACTAGATCTTTACTAAGTGCTATTCCTTTACCAGATCCAGTTCAAGAAAGTAAAAAAGTTCACTTTGTTTATAATCCAGAAGTTGAACATTATGATTATTTAGTTGATTTTCCAAAATGAGTTGAAGTTTCTAAAGGTCATTTTGTTTATGCTAATGAAAGAGAAGTTAAAGTTTATAAAAAACAAATCAAAGCTTACAAAGATGAATTAAAATTAAAATCAAAAACTAAAATGTAAGAAAGGAGGAAATTTTATGAAAAAAGTTTTAGGTATTACACTTTTAGGATCAATTATTGCAACAGCTTCTGCTTCTGTTGTAAGTTGTTCAGTTGGAATTAGTTTAGATAAAATTTTAAATAGAAAAAATCCTAATACTAAAGTTTTACGTGAACTTACTAACTATTCTTTAGCTAATCTAAACTCAGCAACTAATAATACTTCAAATGATGCTGATATTATTGCTAATTTACAAGATGTTTTATTAGCAGTTAATAATCACGATCATTATGAAGGTTCATTAGCTGAATACTGAGATCATAACGAAGCTAAAGATTACTGAAAATTTAGAATCAGAAGAAACGCATTTTGAACTAAAATTGAAAATAACAAACAAGTAAAAGGCCCCCAAATTACTGGAAAAGATATTTTTAATACTTTTAGATATGCTCTTAATAGGAACAATACTGCTTTAACTATTGAGCATTTTAGAACTAACTTTAAATACGTTACTGAATTACTTAACTTTATAGATAAATTAGCAAATCCTAAACATAATAAAGGAAAACAAGACAGTTTATATGATGCACGTTTTGACAAGGATGTTCCAGGAAATCTAAGAGAAAACGAATTAAAGTCAAGTTATTTCATTGATAGAGCCATTCTTGCTTTTAACATAAATCAAAATGAACAAGAAGCAAGAAAAATGGCTTTGAATACGTCAATGTCAACTAAAGAATTGGCTGAAAAATCATTTAAAGAAGGAAAAATCATTAATGATGGTAAAGAAAATGGTTCTAATAATGCCAATGCAAATGGACTAGATTCAAGTATCTTTGATGTTGGTTTTCATCTTTCTAAGAAAATATCTTACTTCGAGTCTGTAATTTCATACCTAGCATTTGCTCCTATTCCAGAAATTGCTCTTCAATATGCTACTGATAAAGACCAACAAGCTAATATTTATGCTGGTAGTGCTTATGGTAAACCTTTAAGCAGAATAGCTGGATATAATGGTTTATGATATTCAGGTCCATATGTTATTGAAGAATATTTCCCAGGGTCAAAGCTAAATCTAACTAAAAATGAATTTTACTATAATAAGGAAAAAATTTATATTGATAAAATTCTTTACAGTTTTATTAATAAAGGTGATGCTGCAACTAGAAGATTTTTATTTGAAACCGGTGATGTTTCATCAACTAAAATTAACGCAAATGATTTAGCTGGTTGAAAAAAATACGTTGGAAAAGAAAGTGATCCTGTATTTGAAGGAACTAACATAATCAAACAAAAACCAACTACAGTTTGAGCATTTGGATTTAACTTTAATAGTAAAGGTACTCAAATTCCTGAAAAAATCCAACTTGATAATAATGGTAAACTTGTTGATAGTAAAAGAAGAACAAGAACAGATGAAGAAGATAGTATTTTGAATAGAGCTTTAGCATTAAAATCATTGAGAATAATGTTTAGATATGGATTAAATCGTTCATTATATGCTAAGTTCTATTCAGAAGCTAGAGATGGTCAAGATCACCCAGTAAGTTCACAACTAAGAAATAGTTTTACAAGTAGTTATATTGCAACTTATAACGATGAAAAAAATATGGTTTTACCAAAGGATTCTGGGGAAAAAGTAGCTGATTATACAGACTTCTTAGCAAAGGATTATTATGACATTGCAAAATATAATGATAATAATGAGCCTATAAACGGAAATGCTTCAACCTCTTCTTCACCTACTGTAAGATCTACTTCTTCAAATAGTTCTACTAACACTTCAAACGGAATGTCTTGAAGTGATTGAATGATTAAGGTTTTAGAAAATAAAAAATGGTATGATAAAGAAAGAATAAAAAGTTGAGCTAATCGTTTTGGTAAAGTCAAAGACCAAAAAAATTTAGATAATCCTAGAAAAGTTAGTGTATATAATGAAGGTAATGATGCATATTTAGAAAATGATTTACTTGCATTTACTGCATTTTTAGAAGAAGACCAATTGCAACCACAAAATGGTGGTTCTGATAATGGTCTATTTGATTTAAATAGAGACCCTAAATCTGTTAAATTTAAAAATGAAAGTCTAGCAAAAGAATTTGCTAATTTAATTGGAGTTTATGATCAAGGGTTTGACCCCAATAAGGACTATCAAGCACAAGATTCTAAGTTATCAACTTTATACAAAAAAATGAGCTTATTAAAACAACAAGTAAAAGAGGATTTACAAAAAATCTCTGGTGTTAATACAAATAATCCTATTACTATTCCTTTCTTATTAAATCCTGCTGGGTCTGATGACTATAAACTTAAAACACGTCGTATGTTTGAAGTATTTAGTTTCTTAACTAGAAAAAAAGGAACTAATGATATAGATTCTCCATTTGTATTTGATATCTATCAACCGGTAGATGAAAGTAAGTATAGAGAAGAAGAAAGTCAAAATAAATATGGACTATCAGCTTTTGGATGAGGTCCGGATTATGATGATCCAACTAACTATCTAGCAACTATTAAATACGATGGAGCTTACGATTATCTACAAAATTGAACTACATTGTTTAATAAATCAGTTTTAACTAATTCTAATACAGGATCAAATGGTCAAAGCAATAACAAAGGCATTAAACTTGAGTTAGCTATAAGCGAAAAAGAACAAAAAGATAAAGATAAATTAGAAAAGGCTTATAAAAATCTAAAAGATTCACTTCAATATTTCACAAATGAATTAACTAATGTTGATGAAAATGAACAAGATCTATATAAAAGATATACTAAATTAGCCAAACTAGAAAACTTCTATACTTTATCTTCAGCTATTATTATTCCTACTCATACTACTCAAGCTGATACTCTTCCAGTAATTTCATATCTTGATGAATTTTCTAAACCAACTTGACCAACAGGAACTCATGCAAGAAGACTAGTTGGTGTTAGAATGTTTGACAAAATTGTTACTAAGTCACAATTTGCTGAACAAAAAGCAAAATATGAAAAAGAAAAACAAAATGGTTATAATTCATTATACCCAATGACATTTGATGAAAATTCAGGCAAAAATGTTTACTTTAATAAGTTTATGGGTAATTGAAGAGATGAATGAAAAAAGCAGTATGAGGAACGAAAAAAACAAAATAAATAATTTTAAAACAATACTTAAAGTATTGTTTTTTTATTAAATAATTAGTTTTATTAGTGATAAATATACTATTTGCTAAGTATATTTATCTTATTTTTTTAATATCTATTCTAGATTTATTAATATATGTTTTAATAAAAATAAGTGTATTTAATAAAGGATTTATATGAAACTTAATCAAGTTTATAACATTGATTGTTTAGATGGTTTAAAACAAATAGAAGATAATATCATTGATCTAGTTTATCTTGATCCACCATTTTTTACTCAAAAAACTCATTTTTTAGTAGATAAAACTAATAAAAAATATTCTTTTGATGATACTTGAAAAAATATTAATGAATATAAGGAATTTTTAAAAATTAGATTTATTGAAATTAAAAGAGTTTTAAAATCTACTGGTAGTGTTTTTGTTCATTGTGATAAGACTGCAAATCATATAATAAGAATGTTATTAGATGAAATATTTGGTTCATCTAATTTTAGAAGTGAGATTATTTGAGTTTATAAAAGATGAAGTAATTCTAAAAAAGGCTTATTAGATTCTCATCAAAATATCTATCATTATTCTAAAACTAATGATTTTAAATTTAACACAATATATACTGATTATTCATTAACTACTAATATTGATCAGATTTTACAATTAAGAGTTAAAGATCAAAATAATAAAACAATTTATAAAAAAGATCAAAACAACAATATTATTTATAATCAAATAAAAAAAGGTGTGCCTTTAAGTGATGTATGAAACATACCTTTTTTAAACCCAAAAGCAAAAGAAAGAACAGGTTATCCTACTCAAAAACCTATTGAGCTATTAGAAAGAATCATTAGTTTAACTACTAATGAAAATGATCTAGTTTTAGATCCATTTGTTGGTAGTGGAACTAGTGTTGTTGCTAGTAAATTATTAAATAGAAACTTTATTGGTTTTGATATAAATATTGATGCTATTAATTTAACTAATAAAAGATTACAAAATCCTATTAAAACTCAATCGCATTTATTAAAAAATGGCATTGATAAATACGATACTAAAACAGAAAAAGAAAAACAAATTCTAAGTAGATATGACTGTGATATTGTTTGAAGAAATAAAGGTCTAGATGCTATTTTAAAACAAAAGATTAATAATAAAACAGTTGGTATTAAAATTCAAAAACAAATTGAAACGTTAAAAGAAAGCCAAAATCTTTTAATAAATTGTATGAAATCTAAAAATATAGAACTTGGGTTTTTAATAAGAACACATTTTGATGATGATGATTATCAAAAACTAGATAATGTTATTCTAATAGATGATATTGATTATTTATTAGAGACATATAAATAAATATACTTATCATATATTTCTTGTGTAATATTAAAAAACTACTTTAAATATAAAAGAAAAAAACATCTCTACTTGTAAGACAAGTGATGAACAAAGTAAATTAATATAATTACAAATTTAATAATTTAATTCACAATGTAAACACAACTTTATTATGTTATATTATTTATAAGGTGATAATAATATGAAAACAACAAATTTAAACGTAAGAATTGATAAAGAAGTCAAACATGATGCAGAAGCTATATTTAATGAATTGGGTTTAAGCACATCAGCAGCTATAAATATGTTTTTTAAGGCTACAATTAGAAATAACAGTCTTCCTTTTAGCACTAAACTGGATACTCCTAATAAAGAAACTTTGTTAGCTATGAAAGAAGCAGAAGAACTATTAAAAGATCCAAATACAAAGTATTATTCAAGCTTTAAAGAACTTTTAGAGACATTAGATGACTAAATATAAAATTGTTTGAACAACAAAATTTAAAAAGGATTTAAAGCTAGCTAAAAAACAAAACAAAGATTTAAATAAACTAGACTATGTTATTAATATATTAACTCAAGGCAAAGAGTTAGACGCAAAATATCAGGATCATTCACTTACTGGCATTTATAAAGGATATAGAGAGTGTCATATTGACCCTGACTGACTTTTAATATATAAAAAAGATGATGATAAAATTGTTATAATAATGTTAAGATTAGGTTCACATTCTAATTTATTTGAAAAACAAAAAAACTACTAGGCTAAACAAAAAACAGCTTTAAGCTGTTTTTTTATTAAAAATCTATAACATTTGGATCTAATAAGAATTGTTTTAAACCTATGTAAAGTATTCCGTTTTCATCATATCTAGGTTCAATATCATCATAAATAATCACTATCTTTTTAAAGTTATCTTTAATTTTTAATAAAGAATTAATTTCTTGATCTTTTTTTTGTTTGGTATAAACATTCATAGCAAATTGAATGTAGTATCTTTTACTTGCCATTTCAGCTACAAAATCAACTTCTAATTGCTTTGTAGTTCTTTTATTATCAATTGTGATTTGTTGAATAACACTTCCAACATATACACTATAATCTCTTTTAACAAGTTCATTATAAATAATGTTTTCTATAATATGTTTTTTTTCTATTTGTCTATAATTAATACAAGCGTTTCATAAACCAATATCATTAAAATAATATTTATTAATTGAAGAAAAATGTTTATTACCTTTAACATCATATTTTTCTATATGAGATAAAATAAAACTATTTTCAAAATAAGATAAGTAATTAGAAATTGTGCTTGCTGAAATATCGGTTTTCATTTCTGATTTAAATCTATTTTGTAGTTTAGTTGGGTTTGTAAAAGAACCAATAGCTGATGAAACAAACTTTAAAAGTGTTTCTAAAACAATTAGATCTTTTTGAATGTTATATCTTTCTTTAATATCTTTTAAATAAATTTCTTCAAATTGATTAGTTAAATATTGCTTTTTTTCTTCTATAGTTTGATTTAAATAAACTTCAGGTAAACCACCATAATTAATATAATGATCTAATGCTTGTTCGTTGTTTTCAAATAAATAATTAATTTCACTAAATACTAAAGGATGAACTTTAATTTGACTAGATCTACCTCTAAAATTTGTAAGAATATCAGTTGATAACATCTTTGAATTACTTCCAGTAATATATAGATCAATATTTGGATTATCATAAAAACTCAATATCACATCTACAAAAGTTAAAATTTGTTCATAACCAGTGTTATTAGTTTGTTTTATAGTTTCACAGTATTGTATTTCATCAATAAAAACATAATACATTTTATTAGGATCATTTGTACGTTGTTTTATATAGTTGTATAAATTATCAAGTTTTCTATATTCTATGTTTTCTCATTTATCTAGTTTTAGTGTTATTATTTGTTCTTCTTTAATTCCTATTGATAACAAAAAATCTTTATAAATATTAAAAAATAAATAGGATTTACCAACTCTTCTTATTCCTGTTATCACTTTTATTTTGTTATTATTCTTTTTTCTTATTAATTTATTTAAATAATAATCTCTATTAATTTGCATAAGTATTGCTTCCTTGTAATTTAATAATAACATTTAAAAGTACTCATTTAATATTTAGTTGTATTTACATGAAAATATTAAATGTATAGGTTAATAGTAGTTTAGTTTGTATTTAATTTATTACAAATAACTAAGTTTGTTTTTACTAGCCTTCTTTTATTTAACTTATTAAAATTAGGCTTATTTTTATTTATTTAAATAATAAATTAAAATTAATAATAAGTAATACTTATAGATGAGGTTTTATTATGAAGTTAAAAGACTTAAATTTAAAACGCTTAATTTTAATAGATCTTGATGGAACTACTTTAACTAATCAAAATGATCAAATTCACCCAATAACAAAAAAAGCTCTAATTGATGCTCAAAAAAATGGACATGTTGTTTGTATAATAACTGGAAGACCTTTTAGAGCAGTTGAACATATTTATAAAGAATTAAAACTTAATAGTTTATTAGCTAATTTTGATAGTGCTCATATTCATGATCCAAACAAAAAGTTAATGAAAAGAGTAGTTTTACCTATTAATAATGAAATTATTTCTCAAATTATTAATGAACCTATTATTAAAAATAGTGTAGAAAATATTTTAATAGAATATTATGATAAATCATTATTATGAAAAACTGATAAAGAATTAGAAGATTTCTTTCATTTAGATAAAGTTAAAAACACAAAAGATTTTCAATTTATTAAAGCTTCTCCTTATACAGAATGAAAATCACCAAGTAATAACATAGTTTTAAAACTAAAATCAAATGAACATAAAGATGAAGTAATTAGAGTTTTATCAAAATATCAAGATGCTATTAAAATCCAAAGTGATATTTTATATGGAGTAGTTACTAGTAAAACAAAACCAGTGATTACTTTAACAAATAAAAATGCTGATAAAGGTTTTGCAAGTATCTTTTTAGCTCAATATTATAACAAAGATATAAGAGATGTAATTGCATTTGGTGATCAGTTAAACGATTTAGAAATGTTAAAAACAGTTGGTTGTTCAGTTGCTATGAAAAATGGAGTTAATAGTTTAAAATTTGTAGCTAAAGGAATAACTCATTATACTAATGATGAAGGTGGATTAGGTCATTATTTAGATTTATTATTACAAGGAAAAGAAGTGTAAAAAAAGAGACCAAAGTCTCTTTTTTTGTTAGTCTATTTTAGTTGTTTGAGATACTTTTATAATTAAAGATTTATCAGTTGCAGCGTGAGAAGTTAAATCACTTAATGCAGATGAATAGATTGGTAGGCTAATTTCAATATCTAATTTTAATTCTTTTTCTTGATCCTTATTACTAATAGTTAAATGAGATTCTGTAATAGATTTTTTTGTTATTGTAGTTAGAAAAGGATATAATGTCATGTTGTTTTTTAGTCCTATTATAGATGAATTATCTTCCTTTTTCTTACTTGAATATAAACTAAATGTTTGTTGAGATTTATATATTTTATTTGTTTTATCTTGTATATCTACAATTAGTTCTTTTAACAATTCTGCTTGTAGATCAGATCAAATTGTAGAAATATCATTTAATTTAATTTTTGTATCAAAATGTTTATGTGTTGTAAGTTGTTCAACAAGTAGTTTTAAGCTACCATTTTTTATAATTTTCTTTAGATTGTTTTGTGGTAATGTGATATTTAGAACATTATCATTAGGATTATTCAAATCTATGTGTCTAAACCCTTGGAAAGTAAATTCTTTTGTTATTGTTGGATCATTTAGCTTGTCAGGATGATCATCGGTATTTGAAACTTCTACTTTTATACCTAACTCTCCGGTATTATCGTTGTATCTTGCAGCTACTATTTTATCTTTATATAAAGTCCTATTTTTTTCATCATAAGTAAATAGTAATTCCTTAATACCTTTGTTAAAACCAGCAAAATTATCGTCAAATAATTTTAAGTTCTTATTATTAAGTTCTTCAAAATTAATAACATTGCCCGATTCTTGTAATTTTTCATAAGGTTTATTATTTTCTATGTATAGTAGCATATAAGCTAAAAGAGAAGGGAAAACACCTTTTATTTTTTCACTTATTACTTCTTTTTGTTTTATATAATCATTTTTATTTCATTTGTTTTCTTTTTTATTTTCTGGTATTTGAAATCCAGTAAAAATAAAGTCTATTGTTTTAGAATCATTATTTTTTGTGAATTTAATTTTAACTTTATCAATTGTGCCTTTTTCTTTAACTGTAATAGGGGTATAATTGTAATCAAATTCAATTTGATATTTTTCTAGAATTTTTTTATAATCCTTAAATATAAAATCTTTAAATATAGTTCTTTGTTCAACTTTTAAATTAATTCAAGCCGTTACAGCATCCATCTTATTATATTTTGTTATATGTTTAAACGAAAATTCATGCTTCAAATCGTCTAAATCTGAAAAGTCTGTTTTACTTACTTCAGAATCATTTGGTTTTTCATGTGGTTGTGGCTCATCACCTTGTGGTTCATCATTAGTATTATTAGAACTATGGTTATTACTTGAATCAGAATTATTATTTCCTGGTGTTTTAGGTTCCTTAGGTTGATCTTGTGGTTGATTATGAGATGGTTCATCCGGCATACCGGGGCTAGGTTCACCATCGGGTTTTACTTCTTCATTTGATTTATCAGAATTATGTTTTTCATCACTTTCTGGTGCATCTTCAGGTTGTTTAGGTTGATTTTCTGGAGTTTTATTATTTGGAGTTTTTGGAGTTTCAATAGGTTTTTTATCATTAGTTGAACATGAAACTACACTAAAAACAGTAAGAGTTGAAACGGGTAAAATTGCTAAAATTAACTTACTAAACTTTCTCATAATCTTTTCTCTATTCTATATTGCAACTTAATAATATAACATATTTTATTAATTTTAACAATATAAAAAAACTCTAGTTACTAGAAACTAGAGTTTTACAATAATAGTTATTTTAATAAATTAATTGATAAATCTTTAGTTGATTCTAATCTAATATCAGCATCAACACCAATTCCAATACAATAAATATTTGCAGCTTTACTTGCTTTAACTCCAGCAATTGCATCTTCAATAACAACACATAAACTTGGATCTAAGTTTAAAAGTTGACTTGCTTTTATAAAAATATCAGCAGCTGGTTTTGAGTTTTTAATTTCACTTGGATCAACTAAATAATCAAAATCATTAATTAATTCAAGTTTAGTTAAAATATCTTTTGCATTAAAACTAGAACTACCTAAACAAATCTTAATATTATTAGTTTTTAAATCTTTAATAAAATCAACTATTCCTGGTAGAATTCAACTTTTATCTATACTTAATAAAGCTTTTTTATATAAAGTATTTTTATGTTCTAATAAGTTATTAAATTCAGATTCATTTAATTTTAAATTATAAGAATTTAAAATTACTTGTAATGATTCTTTTCTACTTATTCCTCTTAATTTATCTAAAAAAGATTCATCTAAATTAGTAATTCCAATAGTTTTAACAGCTTGAGATCAAGCTAAAAAATGTAATGGAGCAGTATCTGTAATTACTCCATCTAAATCAAAAATAACACCTTTAAATTTCATTATTTTATTTTAAACACTTTCATAGAAATTGGTTCTAAACTAACTATATTATTAGTTTGAATTTGATCAGAAATTAAATCAGTTTTATTAATTAATTCATCTTTTTTAACTTCTAATTTTTGATCTGAGTTATTTACTAATATTAAATAAGTATTGTTATCATCATATTTAATAAATTCAATATAGTTTTTATCATCATCAATTAATGTATATTTTAAAGTACCATATGATCCTAAAACAGGATGAGTTTTTCTAACATGAATTAGTTTTTTTAAATAATTAAAGATTTCATAATTTCATTGATCTTTATTTCAATTCATACATTTTCTATTTAAAGGATCATGAGCTCCATCTAAACCAATTTCATCTCCATAATAAATACTTGGAGCTCCAGGTAACATAAATACTAATGAATAAGCTAGTTTAAATTTTCTAACATCATTTCCACATAATGTTAATAATCTAGTAGTATCATGACTTGTTAAACAGTTTAACATTCCTTTAAATACATTTCTAGGATAATTATTTAAAACTTCAGTAGTTTTGTCATTAAACTTAGATGGTTTAATTCATTTAGTTACAAACTCACAAATTGGACTTGTAATCATGTAGTTAGTTACACCATCAAATTGATCTCCTTTTAATCAAGGATGAGCATAACCTCAAATTTCACCAAGTATATAAACTGGTTTATTTTGATTAACTGTTTTTCTAAAATCTCTTCAAAACTCGTGATCAACTTCGTTTGCTGCATCTAATCTTCAAGCATCAATGTCAAATTCTTTAATTCAATAATTAGCAACTTTTAATAGATATTTTTTAGTATCTTTATTATTTGTATTAATTTTTGGCATTACTTCATGAAATGCAAAAGTAAAGTAGTTATTAATTTTTTTATGATTATTATTTTGATCAACTATTTCTTCTTGTAGTGGGAATTTATTAATATAGAATCAATCTTTGTATTTTGAGTTTTCTTTGTTTTTTAAAACATCTTGTCAGAATTTGTTTCAATATCCAGCGTGATTAAACACAGCATCTAACATTATTTTAATATTTCTTTTATGACATTCTTCAACTAGTTTTTTAAATGTTTTTTTATCTCCAAAATTAGGATCAATTTGTAAATAATCGATTGTGTCATATTTGTGATTACTTTTTGCTTTAAAAATTGGACATAAATATAACCCATTAACACCAAGTTCAACTAAATGATCTAAATGATCAATAATTCCTTGTAAATCTCCACCAAAAAAACTATCATAAGTTGGATTTTGAGAATTTCAAGCTAAAGTGTTTTTTGGATCATTACTTTTATCTCCATTTGCAAATCTTTCTGGAAATACTTGATATCACACAGTATCTTTTACTCATTGTGGTAAATTATAAACATCATTTGGATTCATTCAAGCATAATTAAATCCTCAACCACCTGTGTTTATCGTTTTAAAATCATCAGTTTCATAAAAACCTTTTTCACCAAAATAGCAATGATCATCTTCAATTCCAAATAATTCAAAAAAGTAAGTTAAACGTTTAAATTCAGGTTTTACTTCTACAAATCAATAATCATATAACTTAGTTGATCCACTTTTAGTCATTTCTTTTGGTTTTAAGTCAATATAATCACTACCTAATAAGTAATGACCACGTAAAAAAGGATCACCATGATGAATAATTACTTTTTTTAGATCATCTTTTCTAGTTCTTAAAATAATATGAATATAGTCTTTATCATAACAATAAGCCATATTAGATCTTTGTTGATGATGAACTGCAACTCTATCTATTAATTTCATAAATCTCCTTATTAAACTTAAGTACATAAAAATTCTAAATTAAGTTTTAAAAAATAAAATTATATTTTATTTACTTATTAAAAAATATTGTTTATACAACTAAAAAAAGCATCATTGATGCTTAATTTAGTTTAAATATTCTCATAGATAAAGGTTCTAAGTTTACACATGTTGAAGTTTGTTTAGTTTGAGTTAATAAATCAGTGTTGTTTAATAAATCAGCATGTTCAATTTCAACTTGATTATCACTATTATTAACTAAAATTAAATAATGAGATTTAGTATCAGTTTTAATGTATTCTAAACATTGTTTTTCTTCATCATATGATTTGAATTCTAAATATCCATAAGATCCGATAACTGGGTTTTCTTTTCTTACTCTAATTAGATTTTTTAAATGATTAAAAATGTCCATATTTCATTGAGATTTATCTCAAATCATACATTTTCTACATCCTGGATCGTGAGCTCCATCTAAACCAATTTCATCTCCATAATAAATACTTGGAGATCCACATAAAGTAAAGATAATAGAATAAGCTAATTTTAATTTGTTTGGATCATTTTCACATAATGTTAATAATCTAGCTGTATCATGACTTGCTAAACAGTTTAACATTCCAGGTCATACGTTTTTTTGATATAAGAAAAGAACATTTGTTACTCTATTTTTAAATTTTCTTACATCAATTTCTCTAGTTGCTACAAAATCAACAATTTGTCTAGTTAGAACATAGTTCATAACTCCATCAAATTGATCTCCTTTTAATCAAGGATTTGAATCATTTCAAACTTCTCCAAGAATATAAGTGCGTTTCTTTTCATTTACAACACTTCTAAATTCTCTTCAGAAATTATGATCAATTTCATTTGCAACATCTAATCTTCATGCATCAATATTAAATTCTTCAACTCAATATCTTGCAACTTCTAAAAGGTATTTTTTAACTTCAGGATTACTTGTATTTACTTTTGGCATATAACCAGTAAATGCAAATGTGTAATAGTTTAGATCTAAACTGTTATTTTCAGTTAGATTTTCATCTAATTTTTCTACAGGAAATTTGTTAATATAGAATCAATCTTTATATTTTGATTTTTCTTGATTTTTTAATACATCTTGTCAGTAAGGATGTCAGTAACCAAAGTGATTAAACACAGCATCTAGCATCACTTTAATGTTTCTTTTGTGACATTCTTCAACTAGTTTTTTAAATGTTTTTTTATCTCCAAAGTGAGGATCAATTTCAAAATAATCAATAGTGTCATATTTATGATTAGTTCTTGCTTTAAAAATTGGACATAAATATAACCCATTAACACCAAGTTCAACTAAATGATCTAAATGATCAATAATTCCTTGTAAATCTCCTCCAAAAAAGTTATCTGCAGCAGGAGCTTTTGAATTTCAAGCTACTACATTTTTTGGTGAAATTTCAGGATTTCCATTTGCAAATCTTTCTGGAAAGATTTGATATCAAATAGTGTCTTTTACTCAGTTAGGAACATTGAAAATATCGATTTCATTCATTCAAGGAAAACTAAATTGACCAGTTTCTACACTTTTTAGTTTTTCAAGAGGATAAAATCCTTTTTGACAATAATAAATTCTTTCATCATCACTAACTAATTCAAAGTAATAAGATAAACGTTTAAATGGTGGTGTTACTGAAATAAATCAATAATCATAAATTTCAGTTGAACCAACCTTTCTCATAGCGTTTTTTTCTAAGTTTGAATCATAGTTGTTTGTTTCAACTGTAACTGTTGGTGCAAAAGGCTCACTGCTATGTAAAATCACTTCTTGTAAGTTATTTTTTTTAGCTCTTAAAATGATATGAACTCTATCTTTATCATAACAATAAGCCATGTTAGATTTAGGTACATGTAAAATAGCTGCACGCTCTATATTTCCCATCATTTCTCCTTTTTAAAAACTAATATACCTAATTAATCTTAATTCATTTTTTATTATTGTATAGGTTTATTTATCAATTAGTGCTTTTTATTGTATAGACAAGATATAGGTGTTGTTAGTAAACCTTTATAAAAAGAAATTATTAATAAATATAAAATTAAAATGAATAATGCATTTTACATAGGCTGTATGCATTATATTGAAAAGAGATAAATTTTTTTAAAAAGAGATGATAGATTATGAAAAAGATTTTGACAATGTTATCAAGCTTAGCTATTATTGGTAGTTCTACTTTAGCAGTAATGGCATGTAATAACAGAAAAGCTAATGAAATCTGGGTTCAAACAAACAAAATTTGATTACCTAGTTATGAAAAAGCTGCAAAAAAAGTTAATAAATCATTCAAAGATAGAGGTTTTGATTGACAAATAAAACTAAAAGAAATAGATATCTTCCAAGAAAAAGATATTATTGCAACTAGAGGAATTAGAGATAAAGCTGTTTCAGATATTTTTACAGTTCCAATCGGAGACTATGTTTTGTATCTAAATAAAAACAATCTATATGATATGACTGATTTAATCAAAAATAAATTAGTTAATGATAAAGATGGTCAAGAACGTTACGGAATAAAACCAGTAAGCGGAAAATCAGGTTTAGAAGGACTTGATATGAAAAATTCAAAAGATGAATTGGCTTGAAAATCAGCTATTGCTCCAAACCAAGAAGGTAAAGCAATGTTAGGATTTGTTCCAATGGCTATTGAAAACCAATTATGAATTTTTGATGAAAATCGTGTTGGAATTAAAAAAGAAGTTAAGGATGGTCAAAAATACACTTATTTAGTTGGTGATGAAATTAAGGAAGTATCAGACTTAGAAAAATGAGACGAAAAAGCTCCTGAAAAGGCTAAAAATCAACCTAAAGCTTCTATTGAAAATATAATAAAAATTAATTTAAGCAAGAAAAATAATGTAAAAATTAGTGATGCAGATAATAAGAACCATATAGATACATCTAAAGGTGCCCCATTTATTTTCTTAGACGCAGCGGGTTCATTCATAGGTGGTATGCTATTAAATTCAATCTTAGTAAATAACCTTGAAAAAATAAAAGAACTAAAGGCTGATTTTGCTTCAGATGGTTTAGTATGAATTAAAAAAGGGGTTAAAGATCCAAAAACAAAAAATAAAGATGATTACGACTCAATTTTTGAAAATTCAATGTTTAGTGAAGATCTTAAATTAGTTGGAGACACTGTTACTAATTATGTAAAATCACTAGGTGGACATATTGAAGCATTATATGGAGGTAATGCAGGTCAAGTTGGTCAAATTTTAGCAAATGCCAGAAGAGATGGTGTTACTGCAATGACATTAGCAGGTTCATATGAAGTTTCAGGAAAATTAAAAGAATTGCAAGATGGTCATAAAGTATATGCTGAAGCTCTAATGAATCAAGGTAAAAAAGCAAAGGATCCTAAATATGGATTTGCCTCAATTGGAGATATTACATTTGGTAATGGGAAACATAAGATAACAGGATTTGCTGGTGGTTTTGGTTGAGGAATTAAATCAACAATTGATAAAAGAGTTGCTGAACAAAAAGATGAAAAAGGTAAAGTTGTTCCAAATGGACTAAAACTTTCTAAAGCAGAAGCAGCAATGGAATTTATTAAAGAAATTTCAAGTGAAGAGTATGCAACTGATTTAGCATATGGTGATGGAAAAATTAGTCCATTTAAAAAAGTTGGAGATCATCTTGTTAAACAATTAAAAGAAGGAACAGGCATAAATCCAAAACATAATGATGGTCCTAGTGCAGGTAAAAATAAAACTGAAGCTGAAATAAAAGAAGAAAAAGAAGTAAGAACAATTTTAGGAAATGCATATGAAAGCATTTTGGAATCTTACCAAGGTAATGGAAAAGATGGTCAAATTGCTTCAAGAGCTAATAATGAGTTATTTGGTATCTATTGAGATACATTTAGTGAAGCATTCGGAGCAACACTTAACCCAGAAATTAACAAGAACAAGGATAGTTTTTCTACAGTTTTAGCAAGACTATACAAAGACAAAAAAATTAAATACGTATTTGGATAATTTGAGATAATAATTTTAACTTATTGCCAATTAAAAAAATTGGCAATTTTTATAGGGGAACTTATGGAAACTAAGTTATTTTTTGGACATAAAACACACATTAAAAAACCAAACGCTTATTTCTTGTTAGCAATTTGTATTGTATTTGTTATAGCAATTAGTGCTTCTCTACTAGTTTCATATAGCTATCTTGTAAGAGAAATAAAGATTCTAGTAGATTCAAATACAGTATCAGATTCAACAGAATTAAATAAAATAATTGGTTCAAAGAGATCTAATTTTTTTAAATATTATTTGTTTAGATACATATTAAATACTATAACAGTTATTATATTTGCTATATATTGTATATTTGCAATTAATAGAATAACAGTTGGTTATGTATTTGTTGGACTATGATTAATAGTTTGATTTGGTTCAGCTTTTGGTGAACTAATATTATACAGAACTTTATCTACTATAAGTATTATAAATATTGTGTTGTTTGTGTCAGTTTTAATAAGTTTCTATTTTATAGTAAAAGATATCTCAGAAAATAAAAGACAATTAAGATATCAAAAAACAAAAAAAAGAGAATATAGTTTCTAGAAAGTGAGGTTAGTATGAATAATATAGAGTTTTATAAAGCCTTAAAAACTAAAGAAGAGGTTTATAGTGCTCTTGAAAAGATTAGCTATAAAGAATTTGAAGAACTTTTTATAGAATTAGATGAAGTTCAAAAGAATGCTGTTAATAGTAATTATACTTTTTCAAATAAAGAACTAGCTAAAATATTTTTTGAATTTGCTAAAGACAATATTAGTAAAAATATGTATGGCAAATTAAAAGAAAACTTTGCTTTATATTTATCTAAAGATGACAATAATAAATTTGTTTTTAATATTAAAAATATTGAAGATAGTTTTATTGGAAAAGATGAAGAATATATCTATGAAATGTTCAAAATAAAAGCCCGTAAAGAACTTACTAAGATTATTTTTAACGAAAAAAAACAAGAGTTAAAAAATATAAAAACTAAATCTAATAAAATGTATGTTGCTTATTTATCATTTATAAATAAATTTACATATGATAATAAAAATAAATTTATAGATATTACGTATAAGATAGCTAAAAGAAAAGTCACTGAATTAAACTTATTATTTAGTACAAACGATTATTCATATTATGTAAAATCACATAATAAAAATCCAGAAGAATTTAACGCTAGAAAAAAAGAAATTTCTAAAAAAATAAAAGAAGATGTGTCTAACTTAAATAAAGAAGTCAAAGGTGTTAAAAGGGCTGAAAGTTTAAGTGAAATTTATAAACAAGGTATTGATTATAGTTATGATTGAGAAGTTGCATCTCTAAATGCAAAAGCAGAAGAAAAGTATTTAATTAAAAAAGAAGAAATTGAAAATTACTACATACCAAACATCAAAATAGCAAGAGAAAATTATTCAAAAATTTTAAAAGAAAAACAAACCTATAAAGAAATAACTAAAAAAACACTTCAACAAGCAAAAGAGTCTTATTCAACTGATTTAGAATTTGCTACAACAAAAAGTGAAAAGAAAAATCTGAAATTAGAATATAAACAAAGAGTTAAAGATATTAAATCAAGTAATGAAGTTAAGAGAGCTAAAGAAAACTGAAGTTTCTTAAAACACAATTATAAAACTGATTCAAATAAAAATAGACTTGAATATGTTGCTGAGTTAGAAAATATAAAAAATAATTTACCAATTGAATACCCACAATGAAAACAAATTTTGTGTTATGTATTTGGTTGATTCCCTGGAATATCAGCATTAATAAATAAACAATATAAAAAAGCAGCGCTATTATTTGCTTCAATTCCATTATTATTAGCATTTTCGCTATATTCATGAGGAATTGGAAATGTTGGAGGAAATGGAATTTTAGGACTTGTAAACTTTGGAGCTGATAGAGGATTTGATGCCGATGGTCGTTTCTTCTTAGTAGAAGGAGTTATATCTATAGTTCTTATCTTCTTAACTGTTATATCAATATTTGCTATTTGAAGCGATTCTATTAATAACGCTAAGAAGATGAGAATAGGTTCTAGACCTAATAGATTTAGTCAAACAAGAACATTTCTAAAATCTCATGGTATTCCTTATATTTTATCATTACCTGCAATCATTGGTATTCTACTTATAGTTGTTGTGCCAATTATTTGTACAATAATTATTGCATTTACAAACTATGGAAAAGGACAAGATCCAGGTAACCCAGGACAATTTATTCAATGAATCGGAATTCAAAACTTCAAAGATATATTTGGTGGATTATACTTTTCATCATTTAAATATGTTATGACTTGAACATTTGTATGAGTTATTTCTACTACTATATCAGTAATTTTTGTAGGTTCTATATTTGCCTTATTAGTAAATCACGACAGATTAAAAGGTAAAGCAATCTTTAGATTGATATTTATATTACCTTGAGCTGTTCCTGCATTTATTATGATAATGGTATTTGCAATTCTTTTATCAAGTGCGGAATTCAACCAATTTACTAAGAAATGAATAAATGTAGATGGATGAACTTCTAAACAAACTCAAGCACGTGTTGTCTTAATTCTATTACAAACTTGATTAGGACACTCATATATGTTCTTATTAATCACTGGAGTTTTACAAGGTATATCTAAGGATTTATATGATTCATCAACAATTGATGGTGCTTCAAAATTCAAACAATTACTAAAAATTACTATTCCTTTAATTCTTGTACAAGTAGCTCCATTATTAGTTGGACAATTTGTATTTAACTTTGGTAACTTTGGAATCATTTACTTGTTTGGTGCTAACCAAAAAGTTATTCAACCAGGTGGTGGTTTCTATCCTGGAGAACCAGGTATTACAGATATTCTAATTTCATTCGTATTTAAGATTTCATCACATCCATTAAACTATAGACATGGTATTGCTGCAGCGTTCATTTTATTCTCATCTGCTATTGTTATTTCTATTTCAGCAAGTGGATTTAGAAAAATGAGTGCATTTAAAAATTAGGAGGTAGATTATAATGGCTGAAAATATTCAATTAGATAGACAGAAAACCACTGAAAAACCATTGATTTTTTCAAGTCTTTTAAAACCTGTTAAAGAATATAATTTTGCAAGTTTTAAAAAATCTGGTGACTGATCTATTATTAAATCTAAACTTCTAAAAGATGAATCTATAATAAGTACGAATAAAATAAAAGAATATAAACAATTTCTTGCAGATAATTATATTTTTGGTAATGTGGTTGATATTTATAAAAAATTTACTAAAGATGAAAAATTAATTGAAGGTTTGTTGTTATTATTAATGGCAAATGCTTATTCTTCATTTAGTGATAAAAGCAAATTCAATATTCTTGTAGCTAATCAAAAACTTAATGAATTAATTGAACAAAAATATGTTTCAAAAGAATTTATTAAAGAAATAGAACAATATTCTAAAAAATATTCTTTAGATGATTTTGACCACTTCTCATTTAAAAATCTTTCTGACTATGAGTTTCTTTCTAATTGAAAAAAGATTAATGCAATTATTGTTCATTATTTTAAACAAATTAACCTTGAAAAATTAGGTAAACTTATAGCAAGCGAATTTTTATTAACTTATGAAACACATAGAGAAGCAAAAGACTTTGTTTCATCAAGTTTAATTCAACATGAACATTTAGCTGAAGATTATTCATTTACTAAAATTAATGATTTATTAGAATCAATATTTAATGAATTAGTAGAAATGAATACAGAACAAATTTTGATTCAAGAGATAATATTCCTCTTATTAAAGAAATCTTTAACTTATCAAGTTCAAACTAAGAAAAAGAGTCTATGAACTAAGTTTTTAGAAAACAGAAGATCAAAAGAAAAATTTAGATTATACTGTAGTGAAGAAATAAACGACACTATAGCTAAGGAATTTAGATTATTAACACATCCACATATTTTAGAAAAACCAGAAGAAAAACTTCCTGAAAATAAAGAGAAATTTGTTCATTACAATACTATTAAAATTAATGGCAAAAAAGTTAAGGTTGATCCTGAATCACTAAAATATGCTAAATTTATATTTAAAAATAAAGATAAAATTGATTTTCAAGCAAGTTTATCTGAAACGTATTTCAGATCTAAACATTTAAGTTTTAACAAATATAGTAAACACTTACTAATAATTAAATTATCTAGTTTGGCTTATCTATACCCATTAAAAATTAATGAACAAAAAATAGACTTTAATAAAGCAAAACAATTATTTGAACAACTAATAACAAAAACAGCTTTTGAAATTTCAGAAGAATTTGGAAATAATCTATCAAATATTTTAAAAAGTGAAGATACTTTAAAAAATGAAGTTTTCACAAAACTTGGTTTAGATAAATTAGACCGCTACAAATTATGATCTAAATATGTTGCAGTTAATAAAGCTATTTATAAAGATCTAAAATTAAATACAAAAATTACTGAGGCTTCAGTTATATATGAAATATTAAAAAACGAAGTATTTGCTTTTGAAACATTTAAAAAATCTCATTCAATATTAAGTAATTCAGAAATTTCATATAATGATATATCAAAATACCAAAGCGAATTAATAGCAGAAATAGAAAAAGATCTTAAAAAAGAAAGAAATAATGCCTATGTTAAATATGTAAGATTTTTAACAGAAACATTTGGAAAACTCCACTTATCAGATAAACCTCCTTTAAGCATATATGGAAAAATAGGGTTAGGATTCACATATTTAATTTTAATTATGTGGGCATTACTAATAATAGTTCCAATAATGCAAGTTGTGCTACAAACATTTAACTATTGATCATCAAATGATGCAACATCTCAAGGAAGTAAGATAGGAACAGAAGGAAGATTTGATTTCCAACGATTTGCGTTTGGATTTAATAACTTCGTATTCTTGTTTACTAGAACCAAATTTATATATTGAACAATAAATTCTATAGTAATTGCAACTGTTACAATGATAGTTATGGTTTTTGTAACAGCAATGATAGGTTACGCCTTTTCTCGATTTAGATTTAAAGGAAAACGTATAAGCTTAATGAGTGTTATGTTAATACAAATGGTTCCTACTGTTTCTAGCTTTATTGTTTTCTATATATTATTCCAAGTATTAAATAAACACTTTGGTGTTCCTGGTCAAGTAATGATTACATTCATCTATATTGGTGGAGGTATCCCTGGAAACGTGTTTGTTTTAAAAGGATATTTAGACAATATTTCAACAGATATTGATGATGCAGCAAAAATTGATGGATGTAGTACTTGAACAGTATTTACTAGAATAATTGTTCCATTAGCTAAACCAATGCTTTCAGTTATTGCTTTATGATCATTTATTGGACCATTTGGTGATGTTCTATTACCTAAATTATTATTAAACGATCAAGAAGAATGAACAATGGCTACTGGATTAAATAGCTTATTGGGTCAATCAAGTTTCATTGCACAAGGAGCATTTGCTGCAGGTTCATTATTAGTTGCAGTTCCTATTAGTACACTATTTATTATGTTACAAGGAAATATTACAGGTGGATTATCTGGAGGAGTAAAAGGTTAGTATGAAAGTTGAATTAAGAAATATATCAAAAAAATATGAAGGTAACTCATTTTATACATTAGAAAATATTGATTTAACAATTAATGATAATGACTTTTGTGTAATTCTGGGTCCATCTGGATGTGGTAAAACTACTTTATTAAGAATCATAGCTGGATTAAACTCAATCACTAAAGGTGATCTATTATTTGATGGAGTTAAAGTAAATAACCTTTTACCAAAAGACCGTGATATTGCTATGGTATTTCAAAGTTATGCTTTATATCCTCACTATAATGTTTATAAAAACTTAGCCTTTGGTTTAGAGATGAAAAAAGAAAAAAAAGAAATCATTAACCATAGAGTTAGAGGAGCAGCCAAATTATTAAATATTGAAAAATATTTATTTAAAAAACCAAAAGAACTTTCTGGAGGACAACAACAACGTGTTGCTTTAGGAAGAGCAATTGTTAGAAAACCTAAACTATTTTTAATGGATGAACCTTTATCAAATCTAGATGCAAAACTAAGAGAATCAATGAGAACTGAATTAGTTTCAATTCACAGAATTTTAGGAACAACTACAATTTATGTTACTCATGACCAATTAGAAGCTATGACAATGGCTACTAAAATTGTTTTAATGAATAACCAAGTTATTCAACAAGTAGGAAAACCTGAAGAATTTTATAACAAACCAAACAACTTATTTGTTGCTAAGTTTATTGGAACTCCTACTATGAACGTTTTAGAAGGTAAACTTGAAAAGAATTACTTTATTTCAAATATAAATAACTATAAAGTAAAATTATCTGATGAAGAATTAGAACTAATTAAAAAAGAAGAAGTTACAAAACTATATTTAGGAATTAGAAGTGAAGATGCTCAATTAGTTGATGCTAATGATAAATCTGCTAATATAGTTGCTAATGTAATTAATACTGAGTTATTAGGAATGAACAAACAAGTAACTTGTGAATTAATGCCAAATAATAACTTTGTAATTACTACTTCAAAAGATAATGATGCTAGAATTGATGATAAAGTTGGTATTAAGATTCACAAATACCACTTATTTAACGGAATTACAGAAAACCGTATTGGTTAAATAATTACTATATATTAGATTTACTTTTATAAAAAATAGACACAATCTATTTATAATGTGTCTATTTTTATTGATAATAATAAGATTAATAATTAATAGGAGTAATATGAAAACAAATATAGATGTTAATATTAAAAGACTATTTGAAGTTGATCCTTGAAAACTAGTTGAAAACAAATTACCAGATAATTCTTATGATTTTAGATTAAGTGAATCAATTACTTCTTTAGGAAATGAGTATTTAGGAATGAGAGGAAACTTTGAAGAAACTTATTCAGGTGATACTCATAAAGGATGTTATGTTGGTGGGTTATGATATCCAGATAGAACTATAGTTGGGTGATGAAAAAATGGATATCCTCACTATTTTGGAAAAGTTATTAATGCAGTTAATTTATTAGGATTAAATGTAGTTATAGATAATACTGAACTTGACTTATTTAAACAATCTTTAAGTTCTTATAAAAGAACACTAGATTTAAAACAAGGAGTGTTAAGTAGAGAATTTGTAACTAATATTAATGATAAACAAATTAAAGTAGAAACTGAGCGCTTTGTTTCAATTGATACTAAAGAACTTGTAGCTATTAAATATAGTATTACAAGTAATAAAGATATTAATTTAGATTTAACTAGTTATATTAATGGAGATGTAATTAATAGAGATTCAAATTATAAAACTAAGTTTTGAACTCATTTAGATTCATCAAGTGATGATCATTCTCAATTAGTAGTATCTAAAATGGTTGAAAATAAGTTTGATATAGAACGTTTTAGTTATGCTTGTTATGCAACAAATAATTTTAATTTAAACCCAAGTTTGATTGAATCTGATCATTGTGATTTATATGCTAAAACTACTTATAAATTTGATTTAAAAGCTAATCAAACTTTAACATTTTATAAATTAGTTACTTTAGTACATTCTTTAAATTATTCTGAAGATAAATTAAAAGAAAATGCTATTAAGATTAATGATCAAATTAGTAAATTTGACTATGAAAAATTAAAAGAAAAACACGTTAAATTATGAGATAAAAGATGACAAACTAGTGATGTTAAAATTATTGGTTCAGATTTAGATCAACAAGCAATTAGATTTAATTTATTCCAACTATTTTGTACTTATTATGGAAATGATGATCGTTTAAATATAGGTCCTAAAGGATTTACTGGTGAAAAATATGGTGGAGCTACTTATTGAGATACAGAAGCTTATTGTTTACCTTTATATTTAAAAACTTCAGATCCAAAAATTAGTAGAAATCTATTAAAATATAGACACAATCATTTAAATAAAGCTATAGAAAATGCTAAGTTATTAGGATTTAAAGGTGCTTTATATCCAATGGTTACTTTTAATGGTGTTGAATGTCATAACGAATGAGAAATTACATTTGAAGAAATTCATAGAAACGCTGCTATGGTTTATGCAATTTATAATTACACTAACTATACAGGTGATTTTGAATACATTAAAGAATATGGTATGGATGTAATGGTTGAGATTAGTCGTTTTTGAGCTGATAGAGTACATTATCATAATCTAAAAGATAAATATTTTATTCATGGGGTAACTGGACCAAATGAATATGAAAATAACGTTAATAATAACTGATTAACTAATTTAATGTGTCAATGAGTATTAACTTATACTTTAGAAATGTTAGATAAATTAAACTTAGATAAAACTAAATGAAATTTAACTAATAGTGAAACAGATAAATGAGTTGATATTATTAATAAAATCTATTTACCATATGATAAAGATTTAGATATTTTTGTTCAACACGATACATTTTTAGATAAAGATTTAAAACATAAAGATTTATTAAGTAAAGATGAAAGACCTTTAAATAAAAACTGAAGTTGAGATCGTATTTTAAGAAGTGTTTATATTAAACAAGCTGATGTTTTACAAGGTATTTATTATTTATGAGATAAATTTAGTAAAGATCAAATTACTAAAAACTTTAAATTCTATGAACAATTTACAGTTCATGAATCTTCACTAAGTCCATGTGTTCATTCAATAATTGCAGCAAGAATTGATTTAATGCAAAAAGCATATGAATTTTATAATAGAACTGCTAGATTAGATTTAGATAATTATAATAATGATACTGATGATGGATTACACATTACAAGTATGACAGGAAGTTATCTAGCAATTGTTGAAGGATTTGGTGGAATGATTGTTAGAAACAACATACCTTGTTTTTCTCCAAAACTACCAGAACAATGACAAGGTTATGAATTTAATATCAACTTTAGAAACCGTGTTTTAAAAGTTAAACATCATAAAACTGAAGTTGAAATTCAATTACTAGAAGGACAAACTTTAACAATTAATTTATTTGATAAAGAATATCTTTTAGAATCAAAAATTAAAGTAGAGGTTTAAAATGGCAAATTACTGATGAAAAAATACTGTAGTTTATGAAATGTACTTACAATCATTTAAAGATTCAAATGATGATGGAATTGGAGATTTAGATGGTGCTATTAGTAAATTAGAGTATTTAAAAGAATTAGGAATTGGTGCTATTTGATTAACTCCAATTTATGATTCTCCACTAGTTGATAACGGATATGATATTTCAAATTATCAATCAATTAATCAAATATATGGTGGGTTAGAAAAGTTTAAAAAATTTGTTGACAAGGCTAATGAATTAAATATTGGTGTAATTATGGATTTAGTTTTAAACCATACTTCAGATCAACATGAATGATTTAAACAATCTAGATCATCAAAAAATAATCCATATCGTGATTTTTATATTTGAAGAGATGAACCTAATGATATTCAATCAGCTTTTGGTGGTCCTGCTTGAACTTATGATAAAAAAACTAATCAATATTACTTTCATATGTTTGCAAAAGAACAACCTGATCTAAATTGAGAAAATCCTAAAGTTAGAGAAGAAATTGCTAAAATGGTTAAATGATGATGCGATTTTGGAATTATGGGATTTAGATTAGATGTTATTGAACTACTTGGAAAAAGAATTGATCAAAAGATTTTATCAAATGGTCCAATGTTACATAAATACATTCAAGATTTAAGAAAAAACAGTTGAGATTCAAATGAATTTTTAACAGTTGGAGAATGTTGATCAGCTGATATTGATAATGCAATTCAATATTCAAATGAAAAAAATGAAGAATTTTCAATGGTGTTTAACTTTGAACCAGTTACAAGCTTTTTTAATAAAACTAATAAATATAAAACAATGGATGTTGATTTTTTAGAATTTAAACAAATTTATAAAAAATGACAGCAAGGTTTACATAATAAAGGATGATCAGGATTATTTTTATCAAATCACGATTTACCAAGAATGGTTTCAAGATATGGAAATGATAAAAAATACCGAATTGATTCAGCAAAAACTTTACTAACTACTTTCTTTTTAATGCAAGGAACTCCTTTTATTCATCAAGGTGATGAAATAGGAATGACTAATGTTAATTGAACTGATTTAAATAAATATAAAGATGTTGAAATTAAAAACACTTATGCTTCAGCTGTTTTAAAAGATAAAACTTTAACTTATGATGAGTTTATAGATGGTATTTTAGTAAATAGTAGAGATCATGCTAGAACTCCATATCAATGAGATGATAGTAATTATGCTGGATTTAGTAATGTTAATCCTTGAATTGATGTAAATGATAATTATAAAGAAATTAATGCTAAAAATGATTTAAAAAATCCTGATGGTGTTTATAATTATTTAAAAAAATTAATTAAATTTAGAGATGAAAGTAATTATTCTCAATTAATTATTGATGCTTATTTTGAATTATTAGATCCAAATAATGATAAGTTATTTGCTTATAGTAGAATTGATCAAAATAGATCAATTAAAGTAATTGCTAATTGAAGTGATCAAGAAGTAGATATTAGTCATTTAATAAATGATGATAATAAAATCATTTTAAATACTCAATCTGATTTTAATAAAAATACTTTAAAACCTTGACAAACAATCGTTGTTGAGTAAATAAAGTTTATAATATAAAAGATATGCAAGATAAAAAAAACAAAGAAATTACTGAGCGTCAAAAAATCGTTAACTACTTATTAGATTTGATAGAACATAAAAAAGTTGATTATAAAACTGCTTTACCTAGTGAATATTTTTTAGTAACTAAGTTTAAAGTAAGTAGAGGTACTGTTAGAAGTGCATTTTCTGATTTAAAAACAAAAGGTTTAATTAAATCATCTAAAGGGGCAGGATATTTTATAAACCCAGATTTTTCTTTTAACAGAATTAAATCAATTAGAAATCAATTATTATCAAATAAACAAGAAGTGATTATTGAAACTGAACTAGATACTAGTAATTTAATAACAATTATTAACAAATTACATTTAAATATTGATATTAATCCAGATGATTATTTTTCATATATCAAAGTATTTTATGTAAATGATCTACCAGTAAGATATGCTAAATCATTTCTAAATAAAAGTCTTTTTGATAAAGAAATTGATAGTGAAAAGATTAAAAGATCACTAATTGAATATATTGAGCAAAATAACATCGAACCATTCAAACTAACTAGTGTATTAGAATCTAAATTAAAAGATCAATTAACTAGAAATCTTTTAGTTGATAATCATCAAGATTATGTGATTTGCCGATATTCAATTTTATATGATAAAGAAGATAACATTGTTGAAATCACTCAACATACAATTAATCTAGATCACTTTGAAACTTCTTATATTAAATATCTATAAAAAACCTCGAGATTAATCTCGAGGTTTTTACTATTTGTTTAATAATTCTTCTAATTCTTTAATATGATCTTTAATTCCATTAATTAAAGGTAAATAAGTTTCTTCTTTATTAAAATCAATTCCGGCATCTAACATGATTTGTAAAGGTTCTTTAGATCCACCTGCTTTTAAAAAGTCAAGTGTAGTTTTAATATTTCCTTTTTTAATATCATCATATAATTTATAACTAGCAGTTACATCAATTGCATATTTATAAACATAAAATGGAGAATGGAAGAAATGACTAATTCTTGGTCATCCATAACCAGTTTGATTTTCATTTTCTAGTTTATCAAATACTTTATAACCATAATCATCTTCAACTTCTCTAAATAGATCTCTTAAAACTTCACTAGTTAATGGAGTTTGTTTACTTACTAATAAACTTGCTCTATATTCAAAATCAGCAAATTGAATTTGTCTATAAAAAGTTGATACTAAATCAAAAATTCTATGTTGTAATAAATAGATTTTTTCTTCTTTTAATTTAGCATTTTTATACATATAATCAAATAAAATATGTTCATTAACTGTTGAAGCAACTTCAGCTAAAATAATTGGATATTGACTTAATGGATAAACTTGGTTTTGTTCTGAAAATAAAGTATGAACTGAATGACCACATTCATGAGCTAAAGTATTAACTGAGTTTAATTTATCATCTCAGTTCATTAAAATGATTGGATCAACACCATGTCCACCTGTTGAATAAGCACCATCTCTTTTGTTAGTATCTTCATAATAATCAATTTTATTAGGACCTCAAGAGATTTCTAAGTTTTTTAAATACTCATCACCTAAAACACTTAAAGCATTTCTAATATGATCTTTTGCTTGTTCAACTGTAAATGTTTGATTATATTCTTTAACTAGTTTTAATTGTCTATCGCTTGGATAGAATTTATCTAATTTAAAATGTTTTTTAGTTAATAATAAAAAGTCTTCTAATGGTTTAATATATTTTTTACCAACTTCTAAAAGTTTTAAATAAATATCAACTGGAATAGAATCAGAACTTAAGCTTGCTTGTAAACTTGATTCATAATTTCTTAACTCATTATCTTGATTATCTGCTTGTAAAATTCCTTCATAAATTAAAGCAAAACTGTGCTTTTTAGAAGTAAAGTTTTTAGAAAAAATTTCACCAGCTTTTAATCTTAATTCTTGATCATTAATTGGATCTGAATCTTGTAAAATTTCTTGATATAAAGAATTTGTTAATACTTGATTAACACCTTTATAATTAATAGTTTCTTCTTGTCTATCAGCATAAGCTAAAGTATCGTACATATTATCAATAGCACTATTTCCTTTAGATATTTTTGATAATAATCCTTCATCGTGTTCACTTAAAATGTGTTTTGCTTGTTCAAAGAATTTTTCATAACCATATAAATATCTATCATAACCATTTGTTTCTTTTAATCATTTGCTAATAGTTTCAAAACCAATTTTTTTAGTTTCTGGAGAAATAAAAGAAGTTTGAATAGAAATATCTTGTAATACGTTCATTAATAAAGCTTCTAAAGTTCTATAAACTTCATCAGCTTGATCAGTATCTCCCATTCTTGTATAAGTTGAAAGTTTATTTGAAATAAAATCAATTTTTTCTTCTAAATCTAAGCATTTAAAAAATACTTCTTTTTCATGTAATCTGTTTTTAAAATCTTTGAATTCTTTAGAAATTTCAACTAAATAATCTAGATCTTTTTTTCATTCTTCTTGAGTTTTATATAAATAATCAAAATCTCATTTATATTCTTTTAAAGCTTCGGGTCTTTTCATTAATTTTTCATACTTTCTAATTGTTTAATTAATTCAGAGTTTTGTTCATCTAGTTTAGTAATAATTTCATCCATTTTTCTTAATGCTTGATCAAAAAAAGCAATTAGATTAGATTGAATATTAACTAGTTCTAGTTTTTTATTTAAAGCTTCTTTTCCATCTAAATTAAAGATTTCTTCAACTCTTTGTTTATAATTTTCCATACCAACATTTAAAGTTTGTAATAAAGCAGGTAAAGGAATATTTTCAAAATCAACATTAGTAAATACATCATCTTGATTTTGAATAGTTTCTAGATCTTGATAATCTTTAGTATCAAATTCAATTGGTTCAGGTGTTAAAAATAAATTATAAATTCTAATAATTGTTTTAATGTTATCTTGATGAATTGGAGTTGATAAATTTAGTCCTTTTGCATCAATTTCACTTACTTCTTCAGTTGAAACAAACCCAATATTTTCTTTAAAAATATCAAATAATTCGTTTTCTTCAAATGCTTTATTTTGTAGATCAATAATTAATGAGTTAACTACTTTTTTATCTAAAGCAACTCCTAGTAATGTTTTTTCTCTATTAATATCTGGTCTTAATATTAAAACAGCAATATCTTTTAAAACTTCATTAGATTCATTTAATTTTACAAATTGTTTAGCTTTATAAAATGTTCAGTTTTTTAATTTCATAATACATACCTATCTATTAAATATTTCAAATAGAGTTCTAACTAAAACTCCTTGTCCTCTTCCTTTAATACTATCAGTTCCTGCTATATCAAAATGAACATAAGGTTTATCTTCTCTAAATTCATTTAAAAAACTAGCTGCTTTTGAACTTTCTGCTTCATAGTTTTTTGTAGCATTAGTAATATCTGCATTAATAGCATCGTTTTGCACTTCTTCTAAATGTTCTTCATATAATGGCAATCTTCACATTCTTTCACCACTAAATTTAGAAGCATTTTTAACAATTTCTCATCTTTTATCACAATGAGTAAATACTCCAGTTGCATAAGTTCCTAAAGCTGAAACTACTGATCCAGTTAAAGTTGATGCTTCTCAAACTTCAGTTGCTTGTTTTTCTCTAATTACATAAGTAATTCCATCAGCTAAAACTAATCTTCCTTCAGCATCTGTATCATCAATTTCAACAGTTAATCCATTCATTGATTTAACTACTGATTGAGGTAAAGTAGCAGTTGATCCAATTCTATTATCTGTAAACATACCAATTCCAACTACATTAACTTTAGCTTTATTTTTTGCTAATGCCATTACAGTTGATAACATAATAGCAGCTCCTGACATATCAAATTTCATACCTTCTAAATATTTAGAAGATTTTAAATTATATCCACCACTATCAAAAGTAATTCCTTTTCCAACTAAAGCTTTTTTAGGTTCATTTGCATCTCCAATATATTCTAAAACAACAGCTTGTGGTTCATATGGTGATCCGGCATTAACTGCTAAAAATAAATTCATTCCTAATTCACTAGCTTGCTTTTTACCTAAAACAGTTACTTTTAAACCTTCAATTTCACTAGCTTTTTTAACAATTTGGCTTGCTAAATATTCACTTGTTGCAATGTTTGGTGGAGTGTCTTGTAAAGTTCTTGCAAAGTTTACAAATTCCATTTTTATTGCTTCTTTTTGTTCTAGTTCTTTAACATCAAAACTAGTTAATAAGTTATATACTACTTGATTTGGTTTAGCATCTTTTTTATAACTTACTTTATCATATGTTTCAAATGCAATTGTTTCATAAATTGTATTGATTAATTTTTTCTTACAATCACATTCGTCTAATAAGTTAAAAAATGAATCGACATCAATATTAACATTGCTTTTATTTTCTAAAACAAATTTTTGAAATGCCAGTTTAACTTTTCTAAATAGATCTTTTTTATCTTTTTTAATAACCATATAAAAAGTTTTATCTTCACTAATAAATGAGGTTGTTAAATCAGCATCTACTACATATTTTTTGTCATTAACATCAGTTAAACAAACTAAAGTTAATTCTTCTTTTTTGTCATTAAATTTAAGCATATAGTTCTCCTATCTATTTTAAAAATGATTTGACCTTAACATTAATTATAAAGAAATTTAATTAGTATTATAAACTTTAATGTTATTGTTAGTTATTAGTTCATATTAGAAATAGTTGTATTTAATAAAAATTGATTTAAATGTTTATGATAATAATCTAAGTCTAATAATTAAAATTTCTTGTATTTATGCACTTTTTTATTTGTATTACTATTTAAAATAAGATCTCAAGTCTACTAATAAGGATTTTTTAACAATTTATTATTACATTTTTATAATATTTAAATATATATAAGAAATGAGAATTTTATGAATAAAAAAGAATATACAAAACCACCAACATTTTGAAATATTTTTGTATTTATATTACTTATTACTTTTATTGGTTTTGGTGGTGGTAATGCGATTATGCCTGTTATTAAAAGGTATGCAGTTGAAAAATATAAATGATTAGATGAAGATGAATTTCATCAGAATGTAGTTTTAACAAATATGCTACCAGGTCCAGCAGCTATTCAAACAACAGCTTATATTGCTTTTAAGTCTTTATCAAAATTTAAAGCTTATTTAGTTGTGTGTTTAGCTTCAATGCCCCATACTTTTTTTGCAGTTGGTTTAATTTTTGCTTTTAATAAAATTCCTACTCAATATTTAGTAGTTGTTCAAATTGGAGTATTAGTAGCAATTACAGGAGCTTTATTAGGGTTTGGTTATAACTATTTTAAAAAAGGTAGAAAAGTAATGAAATTAAGTTTGTGAATTATATTATTTTTAACTACTTTGATCTTTTCTTTATTTATTCCAACTCCATATAATGTTCCAGTTTTAGTAATGATTTTAGTAATTGCAATTTATTCAACAGTTTTTATAATCAGAACAAAAAAAGCTAAAAAAATTGATAATGATGAAATTAAGAAAGGAATGAAATAATGTTAAGTTTTATTGCTTTTTTAGTTACATTGTTATTGTTAGTTTTTGTTTCACTATCAGTATTTGGTGGTGGACAAGTATTTATGCCTATATTTGTATGATTATGAAAATCATTAGATAGTTGATTTAATATACCAATTTCAGAAGAATTTATAAATACAGTTTTTGCAGTTTCAAATTCAACACCAGGAATTTTAAGTCCAAAATTTGCAGCAATTACAGGATATATGATTGCTCAAGGTCAGTGATGAGGATTTGTTGCAATGATTTTTACTTATTTAGCATTTGTTTTACCTGCTATTTTTATGATGATGATTGCTATAAAGTACTCTGAAAAATTTCATCAATCTACATTTTTTAAAAGATTAATTGATATTATGAATCCTGTTGTAACTGGAATTATAATAGCTTTAGCTATTCAAATATTTATAAGTTGTATGTTTCCTTATTTAATATTTAATGAATCAGTTAGTGAATATTGAAAATTTATAGATCCAAATAAACCAACTAATGCAATGAAATTTTTTACAAGATGAAGATTAATTGCACTTTATTGTTATGTTCCAATTGGAATTATTGTAAGTTTATTTTTATATCTTAAAAAAGTACCTATTTTTGGATTAATATTTGCAAATATTATATTTTGTTTAATATTATTTGAACCCTGATTAGGATAAAAATTAGAAATTATTTAATATTTAAAAATATTATGTTAGTATAAAAGTAAGGTTCATGTCGGTTAAGTGTACGTCACCCCGGCAACTAGCGCCGGTTAAGTGTACGTCACCCCGGCTCTTTTTATTTCTAGATAATATTTGGTATTTGTTTTGATTTAAAAAAGTGATTCAATTTCAATATTCTATGATATTATAAAAATAAGGATCACGTCGGTAAACTTACGAGTCCCGGCCAAATATCGCCAGCAAGCTTACGAGCCCTGGCCTTTTTTATTTTTATAAAATATTAAAATCCATTGTTTTATTATGTGTTAAAAAAATACTTTAAATATCTATTTTTTTTGTTATTATAAAAATAAGGATTATGTCGGTAAAGTGTACGTCACCCCGACAAACCAGTGCCGGTAAAGTGTATGTCACCCCGGCCCTTTTTATTTGCTTTTAATTATTAGTTTAATAACAAAAATATCCAAACAACTTCTAAAAAAAGGAGTTGTTTTTTTTGTGTTTATTAAATATAGTAAATAAAGAAAATATAAAAAACCTTTCTAGTATAAAAAAACTACAGACGTAATAGAATGGAGATAAATATGAAAAAACCAAAAGAATTTAAAACTTTTGAAGAGCAAATAGAAATACTAAAATCTCGTGGTTTAAAGATTACTGATAAACAGAGAACAATAGAAATATTAAAGCAAGAAAATTATTATAATATTGTCAATGGCTATAAGGATCTTTTTTTAGAAAAGAATTCTTTTAATAATGAAGATAAGTTTGTAGAAGACACATCTTTTGAAGAATTGTACTCTTTATTTTTATTTGATAGAGAATTAAGGTCTGTTCTATTAAAATACATACTGCTTTTTGAAAGAAATTTTAAAACAATAGTTGCTTATAATTTTAGTAAAAAATATAACAAAGATAACAGAGTAGATTCATATTTATATCCAGAAAATTACAGAGACAACTATATAGAGGTCTTGGATTTCATATCTGCACTTAATAAAATAATAATTTCAAAAAGTGAAAAAACTGACTATATTAAGCATTATATAGAGAAATATGGGCATATTCCTTTGTGAGTAGCTGTAAATATTATGTCTTTTGGAAATATGACATTTATGTTTAAAATTTTAAAAGATGAAGATAAGAACCAAATAGTTTATTATTATGTTAATAGATTTTTAAAAACAAAAGAACTAACTTCATTTGAGTCTATAATAAGAGATAAAACGTTTTTATCAGGTTTAAAGGTTCTTAATATTGTTCGAAACATTTGTGCACATGAAGAAAGAATGTATAATGCAAAATTTGAAAGAATTACTGCAAAGGATATTTCTTATATAGTAGATTACGATTATTATGATAAATCAAAACTAATAATTGTTTTTATGTTTTTAAAAATAGTATTAAATGAGATAGATTTTTCATTATTAAAGGATGATTTAAATAAATTATTTAATAAATTCAGTAATGCATTTTCTGTAATTTCCTTTAATACAATATTAAATGAAATGGGTATAAAAATTGAAGATTTTAAACGATTATAATTTGGTATAGTACCATTTTGTTTAATATTCGAACCTAAAAAGTAAAAAAAGTGTTTACTTTTGAAAATATTATGTTATTATAACAATAAGGATAATGTCGGTAAACTTACGAGTCCCGGCCAAATAACGCCAGCAAGCTTACGAGCCCTGGCTTTTTTTAATTTTTCAAAATATTAGATAGCAACAATTTTTATGTATTAGAAATACTTTTTAAATATTAAATTTATGTTATTATAACAATGTTCATGTCGGTAAAGTGTATGTCACCCCGGCAAACTAGTGCCGGTAAAGTGTATGTTACCCCGGCTCTTTTTATTTTAAAAAACTAATAATTATAGATTATTTATATGTGTATTTAAATTTTATATAAACATAAATTCTATTAATTAAAAAAACCTGGGGCCCTCCCCCGAACCCCATATTCCGGACTAAAAATCCAGGAAGTGGGGTTTTTATATGGCTAAATGAAGCTTAGAAAAAAATTAAAAATTGTCAAAGAAGCTAAAAGACTTAATGTTAAAAATAGCACCTATTTGGCAGACAGGCATAATGTCTCGGCTAATACTTTAAAGGGTTGAATTTACAAATATGAAATGTTTGGAATAGAAGCGCTTACCCACAAGAAAACAAAACCTCATTATAGTTTGGAAGCAAAACAAGAAATAGTATTATATAAACTTAAAACTAAAGAATCATACAGGGAAGTTGCAAAAAAATTTAATATTATACATTCATCAACTATAGCTGGTTGAGTTAAAAAGTATAAAGAAAATGGAATTTTAGGGTTAAATAATAATATAGGAAGACCTAAAAAAATTATGAAAAACTCTAAGAAAAAACCAGTTAAAAAAAGAAAACAAAAATAACAACTAATAATGAAGATAGAATAAAACAATTAGAAGAAGAAGTTGAATACTACAAATTAGAGGTTGAATTCTGAAAAAAGTTAAACACCTTGTTGACAGAAGAAGAATCAACAAGGAAAAAACAAAAGTAATTTTAGAAATGCTAAAAACTCACAAAAAAGCTAAAGTTTCTATTCTTTTAAAAATAGCAAAATTACCTAAATACTCTTTTATGAATGAAAAAGAAATTAGAAAATTCAATAGATAAGGATATGGAATTAAAAAATATAATTGTTGATATATTCAACAAATCATTTGAAAGATATGGCTATAGACGGCTAAAAATGACCTTAAAATCAATGGGATATATTGTGAATCACAAAAAATTTTAAGGCTAACTAAAGAACTTGGTATTCAGTGTGTCAAATTTAGAACAAAGAACAGAAGATATAGTTCTTATAAAGGAACTGTTGGGAAAATCGCAGACAATGTTTTAAAAGAAATTTTTCTTCAACAGAAGCAAACAGAGTTTGATGTACTGATGTAACAGAGTTTAAAGTTAATGGTCAAAAACTATATCTGTCACCAATTATTGATCTTTATAACAGTGAAATTATTTCATATTCAATTCAATCTAGACCTAACTTAAACCTAACTAATTCAATGCTAAAAAAAGCGCTTAAGAAGGTTAAAAATACAAATGGTTTAGTAATTCATTCTGATCAAGGATTTCATTATCAGCACATGAGTTGAGTAAGTACGCTAGAAGAAAATAACATAATACAAAGTATGTCTAGAAAAGGTAATTGCTTAGATAATGCTATTATAGAAATTTTTTTGGTTTATTAAAACAAGAAATTTATTATGGTGAGAAATACAATTCAATAGAAGATTTAACTAAAGCAATACATAAATATATTTATTGGTTCAACAATATAAGAATAAAAGAAAAATTAAAAGGATTGTCTCCTGTACAATTCAGAAAACAATCCTGTTATAATATTGAAAATTTTTAGTCCGTGTTTAAGGTAGCGGGGGGCCCCCAGGTTTTTTGCTATTTATTTGCAAGTAAATTATTAAAACTATTAACTAAATATTCATCAATTTTTCCATTATAAGTAAATGATAATTGTTCGTTATTAGTTTCATATTTTGTTCCATTTTGATGAGTTATAGGATCATAAAGATTTTTGAATTCGTGGTAAGTTCCACCTTCATCTTCTTCACTTTCTTCTTCCTCTTTTTTACTATTTGGAGCAGCAGTCATTTCTTCAATTGTTGAATCTAATGGAGAAGTAACACCAACATATTCAGTAATTTTTGTTGAATTTTCATATAAGAAATTAATGAATTCATAAGCTAAATCAACGTTTTGTGCATCTTTATAAATAACAATGTTATCTGAAAAGACGTTTGTTGACTCATGTCTATTATTTTTATCATTCTTTTTATTTGGTCTACCGTATATGAAATTTAGTGATTCACTAGCTTTTTCATAATCTCCATCACCTTCATTATGAGCGTAGTTTGCATAGGCAGCATCACCATTATACATTACTGCAAAATCAAATTTTTCTCTAACAACAATACTTATTAGATCATCACTATGTAATGAAACTCCAGTATTTGAAAGTAATTTAGTTAAATCTTTTCCAACTTCATCAATTTGTGACTTTTTAGTTAAATTAACTGTTTGATATAGTTTTTGAGAACCTAACATAAATACGTTTTTAGGGTCATTATTAAGAGCTATTGATTTACCAGCTTCTGCAGCTTTTCATAAAATATCTCAAGATAATGTAGAATTATCTATTTCTATTTTTTCTTTATTAGAAGAAGCGCTACTATTTTTAAATTTAACCCCTTCTTTTTCAAGAAATTTAATATTTTCATCTTTTGGATTAACAACAATTACTAAATCTCCTCATAAATAAGGAATTGAATAATCTAAAATAGAATTGGTATTTAAGTATGTTCCATTAGTGTTTTTTGTTTTTACTTCTTTAGTTTCATCTTCTAATTTAATAGGAGATTTTAACATTAAATCTAGTAAACTTTGGTTAACTTGTAAGTTTTTAAATTCATCTTTATCTTTATGATTTAAGTTAAATCCTTTATTATCATTACCACCAAACATACCTCATATATTCAACTTACTATAATCAATTTTTTGTAAGTAGTTTTCTGAAGCAAGTCTTTGAACCATATAATCACTTGGGATCATTACATCATAATCAACAGTATGAAGTTTATTATATAAGATCTCATTTGAGTTATAAATTTGATAATTAATTCTAATTCTTCTGTTGTGTCTTTCACTAGCTTGTTGTTCAAATTCACCAATTAATGAAGGATCAATATATTCTCCTCAGTTAGCAACAACTAAATCATAAATATTATTTAAAACATAAGCAGCAGTTAATCCACTAAAAGCACCAATTCCAATAAATGAAATTAAAATAGCTTTTCAAGATCTTGAAATAAATGATCTTGAATGAGATACATTTTCATCTTGACTTGGTAATAATCTAGTTTTTAACTTATCAGTTTTTTGATTAATTTTTAATAAAACTAAATTCTTTTGTTCAATTTTATGATTATAAATTTTAGTAAATTTATCAATGATATTTTGTCTTTTTTGATGTAATTTATCTAATAACTCCATATCAGTTGTTTTTTGAATTTTTAGATCAATATCTTTTGTAATTAAAATAGGAACATAAATTTTATTAATTAATTCATTTAATTGATCGGTTAGTTCATTAATTTTATTGTTTTTAATATTTTGAAGATCTTTTAATTTTTCAACAACTAATTTTAATTTGTAATAATCTTTTCCTTCTTCAAGTTCAATAATTCACTCTTCAAAGTATTTAATTTTTTTATTGTATCAATTAATTGTTTTTTTAGAAGGATTTACTTCTTCAGATAAATCTTGTTTTAATAATTTAATTTTATTTTGTAGTTTTTTAACTTTTAAATTAGCAGTTTGTTCACGTTCTTTAATTACTTCAAGTTGATCTTTTAAAAACTCAACTTTTTCTTGTAAAGTTTCAATTTGTAAACTTAATTTAGCTGCTTTTTTAACATCTTTTTCACTACTAAATTGTTTAATTAATTGTTTTAATTTCTTTTCAGATTTTTTTAATCTTGAATAATATCTTTCTTCTTTTTGAATTTTTGATTTTAACTTATATTGTTTTCATTGTAGTTTTGAAATCTTTTTATCTAGACTTTTTAGTTTATAAAAATAAATCTTAGTTTTTAAAATAAAGTATTTAATTCATAAAGAAAGACTGTGAGATTTTTTAACTATAGTTTTAGTTTTTAAAATTTCTTTTAACTCATTTAATTCTTTATTTAATTTAGAAACAGTTTTTAATCTATAACTATTATTAATTAGTTTTTGTTTAGTTTCTAAACGAGATTGTTTAATTAAATTAATTGCATTTCAAGTAATAATTGATAAAGCAATAACAACAACTAAACAAGTACCAAAAACAAAAATAAATGGTCTAGTTTTTTTAGCAGTATAAATAAATGTTGACACATTAGTTTGCATACCACCAGTAAAATAAGAAATAATAAAATCATCAAAACTCATTGCAAAAGCAATAGCAGCAGCAGTAATAATAGCTGGTTTTAAAATAGGTAATATTACTTTAAACATTACTTGATGATTTTTTGCACCTAAATCATAACTAGCATCAATTAAACTTGGGTCTATTTTTTTTAATCTAGGCATAACTGTAACTAAAACATATGGAACGTTAAATGAAATATGAGCCATAATTAAAGTTAATAATCCAAATCTTAATCCCATAATTAAAAAGATGATCATTAATGAAACTGCAGTAATAACATCAGCATTAATTAAAGGAATATTTGCTATTGAAACTCATTTGTTTCTAGTAACTCTATTAACTCTACTTAATCCAATTGCAGCTAAAGTTCCAATTACTAGTGAAATTGCAGTTGAAATCACAGCAACAAATAATGAAGTAATAATTGATTTTATAAAAGGTGAATTTTTAAAAAATGATTCATATCAACTAAAACTAGCATGTGTTCATTTAATAGTTGTATCTCCATTATTAAATGAAAATACTAACATAGCTAAAATGGGAGCATAAATGAATAGTAAAACAAGAGCAAAATAACTTCTTTTTAAGAGTTTTTTCATTTTCTTTTATTTCCTTTCATTTCAAATCTATTACTTACTAGTTTCATAACAACCATTAAACCAAATACTAAAATAGCTAATACTACTGAAACAGCAGCACCATATCCAAAGTCATTTCCTTGGAAAAAATAAGATTCAATAGCAGCAGAAACTAAATAAATACGTCCCCCACCCATATAATGAACAACAATCAAACTAGTTGCAGCTTGAACTAAAACTAAACTAAAAGCAGTTAAAACTCCTGGCATTGATGATCTTAAAGTAACTGATCAAAATGTTTTAAATTTAGAAGCACCTAAATCTAAAGCTGCTTCTTCTAAATCAGTTCTTCTTGATTCTAGTGAATCATAAATTGGAGCAATTGCAAAAGGTAAAAACATATAAGTCATACCAATAATAATTGCAATAGGTGTACCAATTGCAAAATCAGCTAGTAAGTAGAATAATGTTTGAAGTCCTAATACTTTTAAAAGCATAGAAATTCACATAGGCATTGTTACGATTACTCACATATTTCTTGCTAGAATTTTTGATCTCATTTGTGCCATCATTAAAGCAATTGGATAACCAATTAAAACACATAAAATTCCAGCAACAATTGCGTATAAAATTGATAAAAATAATGAGTATAAAATTCCATTACTTGTGAATAATTTAGCAAATTTATCAAATGAAATTTTGAATAATGTTATCCCATCAGCTGGTTGAATAAAAGCATAAATCAAGATTGAAACTAAAGGTAGGATTACTAAAATAGACATCACTAAAATAAATGGAGCTAGAATTGGTCAAATTTTATCTTTTGTAAAATGAAATAGTTTTGTTTTAGATAAATATTGATTAACATCTTTGACTTTTAATCTAGCTGATTCACGTTTTTTTTGTTTTTCAATAGTTTCAATAACTTGTTCTAATTCATCTTGATTGATAATCTTATTTTCTATAACATTATTATCTTTAACGTTTTTAGTTTCCATTAATTATCAACCTCTTTTCACATAACATGAACATTGGCTGGTTTTCATTTAATTGAAACTTGTTGATCGATATCATATTCATTAATTGTATGAATAATTCATTGTCTTTTTCTACTTGTTTCAACAACTACTTCTCAATGAATTCCTTTAAATGTTGTTTTAATAACTTTTGCATTAAAAAATCCATTATTTGGGTTTTTAATAATAATATCTTCAGGTCTTATAATAATATCAATTGATGATTCATTTTCACCAAAGTTAGTATCTGTACATTCAAAAACTTTACCATCAAATTTAATTTTATGATCTTCAACAAACACTCCATCAGTAATAATATTTGAACTACCAATAAAGTTAGCAACTCATGCATTTTCTGGTTCATTATAAATTTCTTCAGGAGTTCCAATTTGTTGAATTGTTCCTTGGTTCATAACAACAATACGATCACTCATACTTAAAGCTTCTTCTTGATCGTGACTAACCATAATAAAAGTAATTCCAATATCTTGTTGTAGACGCTTTAATTCTTCTTGCATAGTTTTTCTTAGCTTAACATCTAAAGCAGCCATAGGTTCATCTAATAATAAAACTTTTGGTTTCATAACTAAAGCTCTAGCAATAGCAACTCTTTGTTTTTGCCCACCAGAAAGTTCATCAATCTTTTTATTTTCATAGCCTTCTAAACCAACTTGACGAATTTGACGCATTACTTCACGTTCAATAATATCTTTTTTAGTTTTTTTAATAGTTAATCCAAAAGCAACATTATCAAAAACATTTAAATGTGGAAATAAAGCATATGATTGAAAAATAGTGTTAAATTGACGTTTATTAATTGGAATAGGAATTAAGTTTTTATCTTCAAATAAAATTTCACCACTATTTGGATTTTGTGATCCACCAATAATTTTTAAAATAGTAGTTTTACCACAACCAGATGGTCCTAGTAAGGTGATAAATTCACCTTCTTTAACGTTAAAACTGATACCTTTTAATACAACTTGTCCGTCGTATTCTTTAGTAACGTTACGTAATTCTAATATATTATTTTCCATTTTTCTCCTTAATTTATTGTAAAAAGATTAGAATTCTAAACAACAAAAGAAGTCATCTGACTTCTACTTAAGGGAGAGACTTTCAGTTTCTAAAACAATTTCATTAATTTGAGAAAGAACAAACATAATTTCTAATCAAGATGTCAAAAATTTAATTGGTTGATCAATTATTTTTAGCATGTTTGTCCTCCTTTTTTCATTTTTACGTATATTAATTTTACTATTAAATGGTAATAAAAAAGTTTTTGCCAATAATAAATAATAAATAATTTTTTACTATAAATCAATTAAAAATTTAATATTTTTATTATCTAAAACTATATTAAATTACATAAAAAAATCTCTTTAAAAGAGATTAATTTATTAATTATTTATTTAAAGCTTTTTTAGCTTGTTCAACGATTTGTTTGAATTCTTCACTATTGTTAATAGCTAGTTCTGATAACATTTTTCTATTAATATTAATGTTAGCTAATTTTAAACCGTGCATAAATGTTGAATATGATAATCCTTCTGGTCTAACTGCTGCATTAATACGAACGATTCATAATGATCTAAAGTCACGTTTTCTTTCTTTACGTCCAATAAATGCATAAGCCATTGAACGAACAACTTGTTCATGTGCTTTTTTAAATGATGATTTTTTAGTTCCAAAATATCCTTTAGCACGTTTAATTCAACGTTTTCTTCTTGCTCTAGTTACTTTTCCAAATTTAACTCTTGCCATGTTATTATTACCTTCCTATTATTGTAATAGCCCTTTTAGATTTTTCATATCTACTTTGCTAATAATTGTTGCTTTTTGTAATTGTCTTTTTTGCTTAGTAGTTTTACCTGTTGCACGGTGTGATCTATAAGCTTTAGCTCTTTTTAGTGTTCCATTTGATTTAACAGTAACACGTTTAGCTAAAGACTTTTTAGTTTTCATTTTTGGCATAATCTAATATCTCCTTTGTTCTTAACTAATTTTTCTTAGGCACAATATACATATCTAGGAATTTACCATTTAACTTAGCTTCTTTTTCCATTTTCCCAACATCACTAACTAATTCTAAAAAATTATTTAATGTTTGTTGTCCTAAATCAAGATAAACAACTTCTCTTCCTCTAAATTTTAGAGAAACTTTAACACGACTTCCTTCTTCTAAAAACTCTTTTGCTTTTCTAGCTTTAGTTTCTAAATCGTGTTTACCAATGTTTACTGTAATTCTAATTTCTTTATTTTCAATTTTTGTTTGGTGTTTTTTAGCTTCTTTAGATTTTTTTTGTTGTTCGTATTTTAACTTACCATAATTTACAATTCTAGTTATTACAGTACCATCAGGTTGTACTCCAACTTGATATAAATCTAAGTTTTTTGATTTTGCTATTTCTAAGGCTTGTCTTTTTGACATAACTCCTAGATTTTGTTTGTCTTCATCAATAACTAGTACTTGATGAGCTCTTATGAACTCATTAATAGGATCTTGATTTTTTATTGGTCTTGAATTTCTGTTTCTGTTTTCCATCCAGTTCTCCTTAACATAAAAAAATGTGCCATTAAAGAATTAGAAAGCACACTTTTTGCATATAACTAAAATAAAAAGTTATTACCATTTCACTAATAGTTAATGGTGAGCGAGTGCTTCTTTCTTAAACAGTAATATTATATATATTCATCTAATCTAATGCAACTAAATTACACTTAAATTTATTCAATAAGAATTCAATCATCTTTTTTAAATAATGGATCTTGTTTATTAATATGATCATAATATAAAACTCCAATATTATGATCCATTTCATGTTGAAATACTATAGCTTGATAATTTCTTAAAGTTAAAGTGATATATTTTTTTGTTAATCAATCATAACCAGAAACTACAATTTTATAACATCTAGGAACTAGACCTAAATGATCATTATCAACACTTAAACAACCTTCTCCATTTTTTAAACAAGCAATTTGAGTTGAATAAGAAACTAGTTTTGTATTAATCATTGCATATTGTTCTATTTGATGATTTTCTAATTGAAATCTCACATAAAACATATCTTTATTAACACCAATTTGAGGAGCTGCTAATCCAACAGCTGGTCGTAAATAATCTTTATTATTAACATTGTTATTATTTTCATCTTGACTAAAAGTAACAAAATCAATTAGTTTTTTCATAACTAATTCATCTTCATTACTTAAATTTTCAGGATTATCTAATTTAATTGATTTAGTTCTAATAATTTCTTTTTTATGATCTTTAACTAATCAACTATTTGAATGAATTTGATCTTGTAATAAATAACTTTTATCCATTTTACTACTCCATTATATCCATATTATAGCAAAATAGATTTGTTATAATTAAATATAAATGATTGGAGTAATTATGCATATTATTTCTGGTAAATATAAAAAGATGAAATTACAAACTCTAGATTCATCTCTAACAAGACCAACATTAACAAGAATTAAAGAAGATATGTTTAATATTATTAGTAATTATTTTATTTATGAAAACAAGATAAGTTTAGATTTATTTTCTGGATCTGGTTCTTTATCTATTGAAGGATTAAGTAGAGGAATTAAATTTGCAATTATTAATGATTTAAGTAAAGATGCTAATAAAATTATTTCTTCTAATTTAAAAAAAATACCTACTAGTGATTATGTTTTATATCAAAAAGATTATTTAGATTTATTAAATTTATTAAAAATTCAACATCAAAAAGTTGATCTAGTTTATTTAGATCCACCATTTAAAGAAATTGATTATTATTATGTAGTTTTTGATTTTTTAACTAAAAACAATATATTAAACGATTGAGCAATTATAATTAGTGAAACAAACCAGATTTTAGATTTAGATAAAATAAAAGATCTAAGTTTATTAAAGTTTAAAGACTATAACAAAAAGTATTTATACATATTTAGATTGGAAAAATAAAAATGAAAAAAGGTAAGATGATTATAATTTCAGGACCTAGTGGAGTTGGAAAAGGATCTGTTAATGATAAACTTTTAAAAAACCCTGATTTACGTTTAAGATATTCAGTTTCAATGACAACAAGAAAACCTAGAAATGGTGAAGTTGATGGAGTAAATTATTTTTTTGTTTCTAATGAAGAATTTGCAAAAGCTATTGTTAATGATGAACTAATTGAATATGCACATTTTGTTGGAAATTCTTATGGAACTCCTAGAAAATATGTTGAACAAGAACTAGAAAAAGGCAATAATGTTATTTTAGAAATTGAAGTTGATGGAGCTACTCAAGTTTTAAATAAAGAAGCTAATGTTTTATCTATTTTTTTAATGCCTCCTAATTTAACTGAACTAGCTAATAGAATTAGAGGAAGACAAACTGAAGAAGAAGATAAAATAAAAGCTCGATTAGACAAGGCTTTATTAGAAATTCCATTAAAACATAATTATCAATATGTAATTGAAAATGATAATGTTGCTAATGCTGTTGCAAAAATTACTGATGTTTTACATTTAGAAGGACTAACTGATATTACTGGTCCTACTGTTTATGAAAGATTAGAAAAAATAGTTGAACAAATTGTAAAAGAAAAATATATGTATTTTGTTAATAATTGAGAAACTAATGTTAAGTTATTAGCAAAAAACGAAGAAGAAAAACATAAAGCAAAAAATTTCGATGCTGAAACTTATTTAATTAAATTACTAACTAAAAAGGTATATCACAAAGTTCTAGGACATGGTGATTTTTCTAAGTTATTAGATAAAGATTTTGTTGATTTTAAAATTCAAAAATTAATGTTTAAGATTAATTTCTTTAGTGTTGAACAAAAACATTACAATAATGATGAATTCTAGATCTCTAGCTTTTGATATTTTAAAAAAAGTCTTTATAAATAAAGCTTATTCTAATGTTTTATTAAATAAAGTTAGTAAATTAGATATAGATCAATTAGAAAAAGATTTTGTTTTTAATTTAGTACATGGAATCATTAGTAATAAGATTCATTTAGATTATTTATTAACTAGATTAATTGATCTTAAAAAAACAAAAAAAGAATTACAAATCATTTTATTAATTGGTTTATATCAAATGATTTATTTAGATAATATTCCAAATTATGCAATTGTTAATGAAACTGTTAATTTAGCAAAAACAATTAATCAAAAATCAGCTAATTTTATTAATGCTATTTTAAATAAGTTTTTACGTTTTAAAAATAAATATTTAGAAATTAATTTAGATAATAAAGATTTAGAATTATGTATTATTCATTCTTTTTCTTATGAACTTTATTTAATGTTAATTAAACAATATGACAAGCAAATTGTTAATAAAATAGTTATAAATAATCATCAAATACCAAAACTTTATATTAGAGTAAATACTTTAAAAATAACTACAGATCAATTATTTAATCAATATAAAGATATTTATTTATTAGAAAAAACTAATACTAATAATTGTTTAGTTGCAAATAAAACTATTATTAATTCTGATTTATATAAAAATGGTTTAATCACTATTCAAGATAAAGCTTCAATTTTAGTAAGTCAAATTCTAAACCCAAGTTTAAATACAAAAGTTTTAGATATGTGTAGTGCGCCTGGTGGTAAACTAACTCATTTATCAATGATTATGAATAACACTGGTTCTATTATTGGAAATGAATTAAGTGAATCTAAAATCAGATTAATTAAAGAAAATATTTTACGTTTAAATTGTTTAAATATTAGTTTAACTAATATGGATGCTAGAGATATTAAACAAAAACAAGAGTTTGATTATATTTTATTAGATGCTCCTTGTTCAGGATTTGGAGTGTTTAAAAGAAAGCCAGAAATTAAATTAAGATTTGATCAAAAACAAGTTAAAAGCATCATTCAATTACAATCTGAATTATTAGAATCAGCTTATTATAATTTAAAAACCAATGGAGAAATGGTTTATTCAACTTGTACAATTAATCAAAACGAAAATCAAAATCAAATTAATAAGTTTTTAAATAAACATAAAAATATGGTTAAAGTTTTTGAACAACAAATCTTTGGTTTTGAAGAAAATACTGATGGATTTTATATTTGTAAATTAAAAAAACAACACTAGAAACTAGTATTTATCGTTTCTGTGTTGTTTTTGTTCTGCTTGAGTTAATCAACGTTTTCTTAATCTAATATCAGTTGGAGTAATTTCAACTAATTCATCACTTGCAATATATTCTAAAGCTTCTTCTAGACTCATTTTTCTAAATGGTGTTAGTTTAACAGCATCATCAGTTCCACTAGCTCTTGTGTTAGTTAGTTTTTTTGCTGTTGTTGGATTAACATATAAATCATTATCTCTTGAATGTTGACCTATGATCATTCCTTCATAAACATCAACTTGAGGACCTATAAATAAAACTCCACGTTCTTCTAAATTATTTAAAGCATAAGGTAGACTTTTACCATTAGCCATTGAAACTAAAACTCCATTTTGTCTTGAAGTAATTTCACCTTTATATAATTCATACCCACTACTACTTTTAACCATTATTCCTTCACCGTGAGTATCATTTGTAAATTCAGATCTAAATCCAATTAAACCTCTTAAAGGTATAGAATAAGTTATTTTATCTCTAATACCATCAGAATCCATGTCTAACATAATTCCTTTTCTTTGATTTAATTTATTGATTATAGTTCCAGAATATTCAGTTGGTGTATTAATAATTACTTTTTCAATTGGTTCTAAAAGATCTCCAGTCATTGCGTTGCGGTGAAAAATTACTTCTGGTTTTGAAATTGCTAATTCAAAACCTTCTCTTCTCATAGCTTCAATTAAAACAGAAATATGTAATTCCCCACGTCCTAAAACTTTAAATCCTTCAATTTCAGAATTAATTAAAGGTTCAATTCTTAAACCAACATTAACTTCAACTTCTTTTTCTAAACGTTCTTTAATATTTCTTGAAGTTACGAATTTACCAACTTTTCCAGCAAATGGTGAAGTATTAACTAAAAAGTTCATAGACATTGTTGGTTCTTCAATATGAATTGGTTTTAAAGGTTTAATAACATTTAATTCATTAACAGTATCTCCAATTGATATATCTTCAATTCCTGCAAATGTAATAATATCTCCTGCAAATGCTTGTTTAACTGGTACTCTATTTAAACCTTGATATACCATTAATTTAGCGATTTTTCCTTGCTTAACAGTTCTATCATTTTTAACAATACTTACAGTTTGATTTTCTTTAATACTTCCTTCAAAAATTCTTCCAATTCCAATTCTTCCAATAAAACTATCATAAGCTAAACTTGAAACTTGCATTACTAAATTATTTTCTGATAATTCAACTGGATATGAACCAACTTGTTTTACTAGTGTTTCAAATAAAGGTGTTAAGTCATTGCTTTTTTCATCTAAACTATATTGAGCAATTCCGTTTTTTGCAATTCCATATAAAGTTGTAAAGTCTAATTGCTCATCTGTTGCGTTTAATTCTAAAAATAATTCAATTACTTCTTCAACTACTTCTAAACTTCTTTGATCTTTTTTATCTATTTTATTAATAAATAAAATTGGTTTTAATCCGATTTCTAAAGCTTTTTGTAAAACAAATCGAGTTTGAGGCATTGGTCCTTCACTTGAATCAACTAATAAAATTACAGTATCAACTGTTTTCATAATTCTTTCAACTTCACTTGAAAAATCAGCATGTCCTGGAGTATCAACTATATTAATTTTGATATCTTTATAAGTAATTGAACAGTTTTTAGAATAAATTGTAATTCCTCTTTCTCTTTCTTGATCATTTGAATCCATTACTTGTTCAACTACTTCTTGGTTTTGTCTAAACACATTACTTTGTTTTAATAAAGCATCAACAAGTGTAGATTTTCCTGCATCAACGTGAGCAATAACAGCTATATTTATTATTTTTTGATTATTCATCTTAACACCTCTTATAAAGCAATATATTTATTTTATTACATTGATATTTTATTAACAATTTTTTAGTTTAAAAATAATTAAGTTTTATTTAAAAATTAAGTGCAAACAAGAATGTAAAAAAATACTTTTCAATGTAAAAATTTTCAAGCATAATATATAAGAAAAATAGAACTAAAGTTCTATTTAAAAAAATATAAATTGAATTAAAACCAAATAATAGATTAAGAAATACATTATTAAAAGTAGGAATGGTTATATGAAAAAAATCCTAACAATGTTAACTTCTTTTAGTTTAATAGCTACAAGTAGTGTTTTAGTTGTGTCTTGTAAAACAAATTCACTAAAAAACAAGATAGAAAAACCAAATGAAATGCCTAATATCAATCATAATAAAGAAAAAAATAACCCTAAAACCCCTAAACATATGAATGAAATGCCACAAGGTGATCAACCAGGAAAACAAAGAGAAAATGGTTCAAACCAAACTCAACCTAATGAGCATAATAAAAACAATGTTTTGTCTAGTACAGAAGATGAAAGATCGTTTATTTATGGATATAGCAAATGATTAGAGGATGGGAAAAATGGAGAAGCAGAACATGTTATAAATCCTGAAGATCCGAATGAGATTCTACTTCTAGGGTTTTCAAAAGAAAAGAAAAACAATAAGGAAGAATACAAATTAAAAGAAATTCCAACTAATGTAAATAAAGTCCCAAAATGAATTCCTACTAAAGTTACTAGTTTAGAAGGAGCGTTCAAGAATAATGTTAATGAAATTATAGATGGTATAGAATCTTGAAACACATCTAATATAAAAAATATGTACCAAACTTTTTTTGGAGCAAAAAAATTTAATACAGATATTTCTAAGTGAAAAACTAGTAAAGTGGAAAATATGAATTATATGTTTGCTTTTGCAGAATCTTTTAGCAAGAATTTAAGTAAATGAGATGTAAAAAAGACACCTTATCAAAGTAATTTCGGGAGATATTCTGGTTTTGAAAATCAAAAAGACTTATGACCACCATTTATTAATAAATAAACATATGTTAACAATTAATAATATGAACTAAGTTTTGAAGTTATAACCTAGATATAATTAGAAAAACAAAGATAAGTTTGGAAATAAAAAATAATCATTTTTTATTAATCAAAGGTATATTATGAAAAAAATTTTAACAACATTAACTTCTTTTACTTTAATAGCTACAAGTACTATTCTAGTTGCATCTTGTAAAATTAATACGTCAGATAAAAAGATAAAACAATTGACAAATAAACCTGATTCTAAAATAAAAGAAGAAGAAAATAAAACTCCTGAATCTAAAAAAGATATGTCACAAGGTGATCAACCACAAAATGAAGTAGAAAAAGGAAATCTGGCACATAATAATTTTGGTTCTAATAATAATATTTTTTCTAGTATAGAAGATGAGAAAGATTTTATCCAAGAATATTATAAATATTGAGATGGAATAAATAAAAAAGATTCTCCACATGTATTTAATCCCAATAACCCTAATGAAATCTTTATTTTAGGATTTGAAAAAGAATCAGGTAATAAAGGTGGAATTAAATTGAAAAAAATTCCAAAAAATGTTAAAAAGGTTCCAAAAATTCTTCCTAGAAATATTACAAGCTTAGAGGGTGCATTTAAGGATAATGAAAATGAAAAAATTGATGGTATTGAATTTTGAAACACATCAAATATAAAAAATATGTACCAAACCTTTTATGGAGCTAAAAAATTTAATCAGGATATTTCTGGATGAGATACTAGAAATGTAGAAGATATGAATTATATGTTTTTTGACGCAGAAAATTTCAAAAGAGATTTAAGTAAATGATCTGTTCCTAAGGCATTTTATTTAAATAATTTTGATAAATATTCAGGTATTCAGGACAAAGAAGAATTAAGACCAAAATTTAAAAAATAATTTTAGAAATACTCTGTTAAAACTAAACCAATCTTTTTAGTAGAATAAATCAATTAATTAAGGTAATACCCATTTCCTATAAATTCAACAATAAGCATTCATTATGTAATATAATAATTTTTGTATTAGAAATTATTTTTCAGAAAGGGATATTTATGTCAAGAATAGAAAGAATTTTCGCTCGTGAAATTCTAGATTCAAGAGGAACACCTACAGTTGAAGTTGAAGTTTGAACTGAATTTGGTGGATATGGTTGTGCAAAAGCTCCTTCTGGTGCTTCAACTGGAGTTAATGAAGCTTTAGAATTAAGAGATGGAGATAAATCTCGTTACAATGGTAAAGGTGTATTAAAAGCAGTTAAAAATGTTAATGAAAAAATCGCTCCTGAATTAATTGGAGTTGATGCTTTAGACCAATTAACAGTTGATAAAATAATGCTAGATTTAGATGGAACCGAATTTAAAACTAAATTAGGAGCAAATGGAATTTTAGCTGTTTCTTTAGCTGTTGCAAAAGCTGCTGCTAGTGAATTAGACATTCCATTATACAGATATTTAGGTGGAGTTCAAGCTAAAAAATTACCTGTTCCTATGTTAAATGTTATTAACGGTGGAGAACACGCTGATTCAGCTATTGACTTTCAAGAATTTATGATTATGCCAGTTGGAGCAAAATCATTTAGTGAAGCTTTAAGATGATCTTCTGAAACTTTCCAAGCTTTAAAATCATTATTAAAATCTAAAAAAGATATTACTGCAGTTGGAGATGAAGGTGGATTTGCACCTAACTTTGAATGAGCATATGAAAAACATGATTTAGCTTCATTTAAAGCAAAAACTCCTGCTGAAATTGCATTAGACTTACTAGTTGAAGCTATTAAAAAAGCTGGATATGTTCCTGGAAAAGATGGAATTATGATCGCAATGGATTGTGCTTCATCTGAATTATATTTTGAAGATAAAAAATACCACTTTAAAAAGATTGAAAAAGTAACTGGTCAAGAATGATCATTATCAACAGATGAAATGATTTCATATTTAGAAAAACTAGTTGATAAATACCCAATTATTTCAATTGAAGATGGATTAGCTGAAACTGATTGAGAAGGATTTGCTAAATTAACTCAACAAATTGGAAATAAAGTTCAAATTGTTGGAGATGATTTATTTACAACTAACCCTAAATTCATTAAACAAGGAATTAGCAAAAAAGCTGCAAATTCAACTTTAATTAAATTAAACCAAATTGGAACTTTATCAGAAACTGTTGAAGCAATTACAATGACTCAAAAAGCTGGATGAACTGCTGTAGTTTCACATAGATCTGGAGAAACTGAAGATACAACTATTGCTGATTTAGCAGTTGCATTTAACACAGGACAAATTAAAACCGGATCAATGTCAAGAAGTGATAGAATTGCAAAATACAATAGATTATTACAAATTGAATCTGAACTTGGAACAAATGCTGTTTATGATGGATTAGAAGCATTTTACAATTTAAATAAATAATAATTTAATAATAGTAATTAGAATAATTTCTAAAAAGAGTCTAGCGACTCTTTTTTATTTTGTTAAAATAACTACATGAAAAATAGAATTAATCATTATTATATATTTACAGGTTTTGTTTTTATTATTTTAGTAAGTTTATTTATTCTTGGTAGTATTTATGATTTTAAAATAGCTAGTTTTAATAGACCTAAAGATTTAAATCTAGCAATATTTGTATCTAATTTTGGAGTTGTTATTCCAAGTATTCCTTTAACAATAGCTTTAGTTTATCTAATAAAAAGTTTAAAGTTAAAAAATAAAATTAAAATTAATAAAATAGTAGAAAATATCATTTATTTTATTATTCCTTTAGGGTTTTTTATTTTTAATTTTATTTATGAAAAACAAGGTATAGTTTATTCAGTTATTAGTAATTTATTATGTTTATTAATAATAAGTAGTTTAGTTTATTATTTTAATTTAAAAACTGATCTAATTGATGATTTAGATTTAACTATTTATAAAGCTATTGTAGTTTTAATAACTATTATAAGTGTATTAATCTTAGTAAATATTTTAAAACTAGTATTTAATAGACCTAGACCTATTAACTTAGCAATTTATAGAAACTGATGAGAAGTTAAATGATTTTCATGAGAGCATAACTCATTTCCTTCAGGTCATACTTATTCAGCATCAACTTTATTATTTATCTTATTATTGTTTAATAAAACTGATAAAAAGTTTTATTTACAAATGAGTTTTTATTGATTAGTTATTATAATTGTTGCTATGTCAAGAATTGTATTAAATAAACATTTTTTAACCGATGTTGTTTTTTCTATGTTATTATCATTTACAATATTTACAACCATTTTAATAATTAATCAAAAGAAAGGCAAATTTTTTATTTAGTATGTCAAAAAGTATTATTGCACTAGATATTGGCAGTAAAACTATTGGTTTAGCTTATAGTAGTGGAGTTATTGCTTCAAGTATAGATACTATTAGATTTGAAGAATATGACTTTAATCAAGGCTTAAAACAACTAGAACCTTATTTAAAAAAATATGATCCAAGTGTTATTGTTGTTGGTTATCCAAAAAATATGAATAATACAATTGGAGAACGTGCTGAAATGGTAGATTATGTTATTGAAATGTTTTTAGATATGTACTCTAGTTTTAATAAAGATCAAATTATTAGAATAGATGAAAGAAGAACTACAAAAATAGCTAGAAATATTTTAATTCAAGCTAATCTAACTAGAGAAAAACAAAAAAAATACAAAGATAGTTTAGCAGCACAACTAATCTTAGAATTATATTTAGAAAGTAGGAAATTATAGAAGCTATGCATAAAATACACCCATTAGTAAAACAAGTTTTATTTACAAGAGAAGAAATTCAAAAAAGAACTAAACAAATTGCTAAAGAAATTGAAAGTTATTATAAAGATAAACAATTAAAAGATAACAGTTTATTAGTTGTTGGTTTATTAAAAGGTTGTGTACCTTTTTATACAGATTTTTGTATGGTTTGTGATTTAACAATGGAAATGGATTTTATGGTAGTTTCATCATATCAAGGTACAACTGGTACTAATTCAGCTCCAAAAATTACTTTAGATTTAAATACTGATGTTAAAGATCGTGATGTTTTAATTGTTGAAGATATTATTGATACTGGATTTACTTTAAAATATGTTAAAGATTATTTATTAAACAAAGGTGCTAAAAGCGTTAAAATTTTAACTATGCTAGATAAACCTAGTGGTAGAAAAATTGATTTAGCTGCTGATTGAGTATGTTTTACAATTGAACCTTGTTTTGTTATAGGTTATGGATTAGATTATCAAGAAAAAATTAGAAATCTACCTTATGTTGCAGTTTGTGATACAACTAAACTAGATGATTGAAAATGATAATAATAAAAAAGCTCATTGATGAGCTTTTCTTTTGGTTAATTACTAAGCAGTTTTTACAGCCATTGCAATTAATCCAATAAATACTGCAGCAGCTACTGGTCCTAGTCCTGGGATTCATGAATATGATCATTCTGATGAACCTTTATCTTTTAATGGTAAGAATGTGTGAACCAATCTTGGACCTAAATCACGAGCAGGGTTAATTGCATATCCAGTTGTTCCACCTAATGATAGACCAATTCCAAATACTAATAAACCAACAGCTAATGGACCAACTGATTCAAATACTGAAGATTTAGTAGCAGTTAATCCTCAAATACCTACTAATAAAACTACAGTTCCTACAAATTCCATTAAGAAGTTTAAAATAGGTGCTCTATTAGTTGCTCCTGTTGAGTGAATAGCTAATACTCTAGGTTGAAAATCATTATCTGTTTTTGTTGATAAAATGTGTTTTCAGTAAAGTAAATCTACAAAGATTGAACCAAGCATTGCTCCAATAAATTGTACGATTAATACAATAAAGAATAATCCAACACCTGACATTTTTGTTAAAGCATCGGCTCCAAATCCAAATGTTTTATCTGCTGCTTGTATTGCAAACATAATTGTTACTGCTGGGTTTAGATGAGCAACACCACCTAATCCAACTGAAATTCCAGCAGCGATAAACACTGCAAATCCTCAACCAGCTGTTATTGATATTCAACCTGCATTTTGTCCTTTAGTTCCTTTTAAAACAACGTTTGCTACAATACCGTTACCTAAAAGAACTAATAATGCAGTCCCAAATAACTCTGTTAAAATAATCTGTTGTAACATGTTATCCTCTCATTATTATTTTCTATTTTATTTTGATTTCAATTAATCAATTGCTTCTACTCAATTTAATGTTCTTTGAACTGCAACCTTTCAACCCTTAATTAGTTTGTCAACTTCTGGCTTACTTAGTTCTGGAGTTAGTTCAAAATGAACTTTGTAAGTGTTTTTTAATTCTTCAACATCTTTTCAATATCCAACAGCTAATCCTGCCATAAATGCAGCTCCCATAGCAGTAGTTTCTACGTTTGTTGGTTTAATAACTTTAGATTGAGAAATGTTTGATTGGAATTGCATTAAGAATTTATTATTTGCAGCTCCACCATCAACTTTAAAGATTTCAATAGGTTTTTTCATATCTTTTCCCATTGCATCAACAACATCGTTTGCCTGATATGCAATAGCTTCTAAAGTTGCTCTTACAATATGTTCACGTCTAGTTCCTCTATCTAGTCCAAAAATAGCACCACGTGAGAATGAATCTCAATATGGAGAACCTAGTCCAGTAAATGAAGGAACTACATAAACTCTTCTATCATCTTTAACTTGACCAGCATATCATTCTGTTTCAATAGCATTATAAACAATTCTTAGATTATCTCTTAATCATTGAACAGCAGCTCCAGCAATCATTACTGAACCTTCTAAAGCATAATACACTTTATCTTTAAATGAATATGCAACAGTTGTTAATAATCCATGATTTGATTTAACAATTTCTTCACCAGTGTTTGTTAAAATAAAGCATCCAGTTCCATAAGTTACTTTTACTTGACCTTTTTCTAAACATAATTGACCAAATAATGCACTTTGTTGATCACCAATTGATGATGCAATTTTGATTCTTTGTTCATTTCCTTTAGAAAATAGACCTTTAAATGTATATCCATATACTTCACTACATGATTTAATTTCTGGAAGAATATTTCTTGGAATATCAAATAATTTTAATAATTCATCATCTCAATCATTAGTGTGAATATTGTATAGTAAAGTTCTTTGTGCGTTTGTATGATCTGTTACAAATACTTCTCCACCTGTTAGACGATAAATTAATCAAGTATTAATTGTTCCAAACATTAATTTTCCTTCACTAGCTAGTTGTCTTGCGTTTGGAACATTATCTAGAATTCATTTTACTTTAGTTCCTGAAAAGTATGGGTTAATGATTAATCCAGATCTTTCTTTTACCATTTCTAATGTTTTACTATCAAATGATTGACAATAATCAGCTGTTCTTTGATCTTGTCATACTATTGCATTATAAATTGGTAATCCAGTTTCTTTATTTCAAATTACAGCAGTTTCACGTTGGTTAGTAATTCCAATTGCTTCAATTTGATCAGGACTAATTCCAGATTTATTTAAAACTTGTACTAATGCAGAACGTTGAGTGTTTCAAATTTCAATAGCATCATGTTCTACTCATCCTTCTTTTGGAAAGTATTGAGTAAATTCTGATTGTTCAACAGCAATAATATTTCCTTGTTTATCAGTAATTAAAGCTCTTGCACTTGTTGTTCCTTCATCTAGAGTTAGAATGTATTTTTTGTTATCTGTCATAGTTATTCTCCTTAAACTATTTTCATGGAAGAATAGCTTCTTCTTTTGGTTGCCAGTTAGCTTTTTTATCTAATTTATCAAAGGCATCTTTTACTAAATCACAAACCATATCTGCAATAGCTGGAGCTGATGCAATAGCTGGTGATTTCATTCCAGCAACGTTAATAAATTTCTTATCAGCTTTTGCTGGTTTAATTACAAAGTCATTAGTTTCAATATCAATAGGTCTTGATCCAGCATAAACCGTACAAGTTTTATCCATATTAATATTTGGAATTAAATGTTTACCAATTTTTCCAATATTTTCATATTGTTCTTGAGTTACAAGTAAAGTATCTTCTTTTGGAACTCCTTCTAAAGCAGTTGGACCTACCATTACTCTTCCATCTAGCATTGGAGCAACAATTACTCCTTTTCCGTGAATAGTTGGAACCATAAATACTACAGAATTTACAATACCTGCTTCAGATTTATCTAAAATACGGTATTCTCCTCTTCTTGTAGTTAATTTAAAGTCTGGATATCCAGCCATTTGAGCAATAATATCAGCATAATGTCCAGCAGCATTTACGATCACTTCTGCTTTAATTACTTCATCTTTTGAAGTTTTAATTTCAAATAGACCATCAACTTTTTTAATATCTACTACTTTTGAATTAACTTTTAGTTCAACACCATTTTTGATTGCATTTCTCATAAGTGTTGAAGTTAAAACAATAGGATCAATTGCAATTGATGAATTACATACTAAAGCACCAACTGCTTGTTTATTAATATTTGGTTCACGTTTTTGAAGTTCTTTAGCATCAATGATTTCTAATTCTTTTGGATCTAATCCATTAGTTAAACCTCTATCATATAACATATGAACGTGTTTCATTTCTTCTTCATTAAATGCTACAACTGTTGAATTAATTCTTAAATATGGAAAATCCATTTCTTTAATTCAATCTTCATAACGTTTTTTTCCTAAAACATTTAATTTTGCATTTAGTGTTTCTGGTCTTGGATCAAACCCACCATGAACTAGTCCTGAGTTATGACTACTTGTTTCTAGTGCAAGTCTTGGATTAGCTTCTAAAACAACAATTTTTTTGTCAAATTTAGCTAATTCTCTTGCAACAGAACTACCAATGATTCCACCACCAATGATGCAAATATCAACTTTTGTCTGTCTCATAATGTCTTTTTTAAAAAATTTAAAATTTTATAAAAATTACTTGAAAAAAAACTTAATTTGTTTACTATTATTTAAGTCTATAAAAAAAGTAAGCCATCTTGGTTTATTTAAGTAAGTTTAAAATTTCAAATAGTAATTTAGTTTTTTCTCCTTTCTCATCTATACTAATATTTTATATTTTATTAGTCTAAATTACTTATTTATTTTGACTTATTAGAAAATGATGAATGGCAATTTACAAAATACAATGAAAGTATATCTTTAGAAATAAAGGTATACTTTTTTTGTTATATAATTAAATTTATGTTAATGTGTTTTTTTTAGAAAGAGGTTTATATCTAATGGTAAAAAAAATTGGAATCCTAACTTCTGGTGGAGATGCTCCTGGAATGAATAATGCCATTGCTGGAGTAGTTAAAACAGCTGCTTCAAAAGGAATAGAAGTTTATGGAATTAATGATGGATATAAAGGATTAGTAAATGGTTGATTTGAAAAATTAAACGTTGAAAAGACTTTAGATATTCTTTCAAGAGGTGGAACTTATTTAGGTTCAGCAAGACTACCAGAATTTAAAGAATTAGAAGTAAGACAAAAAGCAGTAGCTAATTTAAAAAAAGCAGGTATTGAAGCTTTAGTTGTAATTGGTGGAGATGGTAGTTATATGGGTGCTCAAAGATTAACTGAAATGGGTATTAATTGTATTGGGTTACCTGGAACTATTGATAATGATATTTCTTCAACTGATTATACTATTGGTTTTCACACTGCATTAAATACAATTGTTGAAGCTGTTGATAGAATTAGAGATACAATGCAATCTCACAATAGAGCCGATGTTGTTGAAATTATGGGAAATGGTTGTGGTGATTTAGTAACTTATACAGCTGTTGCTACAGGAGCTGAAATCTTTTCACCAGCTGAAGATCTATTAACAATTGAACAAATGGGTCAAAAAGCAAAACAATTTAGATTATTAGGTAAAAAAAGTTTAATTATTTTAGTTTCTGAAAAATCATATGGAATTTCAGCTGAAGAAATTGCTGAAAGAATTCAAAAAATTAGTGGTTATGAAACTAAGGCAACTGTTTTAGGACATATTCAACGTGGTGGTAGACCTACTGCTATGGATAGATATATTGCATTTACTGCTGGTATGTTTGCTGTTGAACAACTAGCTGAAGGTAAAGGTGGGTTATTTATCGGATTAGAAAACAACAAATTAGTTGCTAGAGATATTGATTCAACTTTAAATATGAAAAAAGAAGACAAAAAACCTTTCATTAGACATTTAAGAGAAATTAATGGATATTTTAGTAAATAAATTCTAATATTAACTATTGAAATTAATTAATAAAATATAATTAAAATGAGTAGTAATTAAGGAGATATATGACTAGAGAAACATTACAAAAGAGAATGAAACGCACTAAAGTAATTACAACAATTGGTCCTTCAACTCACTCTGCAGAAGCTATTAAAGAATTATTTAATAATGGAATGACAACTATTCGTTTAAATTTCTCACACGGTAGTTATGAAGAACATGGTTATAGAATTAAAGCTGCTAAAAAAATCTCTAAAGCTTTAAACAAACCAATTTCTATAATCTTAGATACTAAAGGTCCTGAAATTAGATTAGGAAAATTTAAAGATAATAAACAAGAAGTAGTAAAAGGTCAAACTATTACTATTTATACTGATAATGATTCTTATTTAAATAAAGAATGTGTTCAAGGTGAAATGACTGTTGCATATGATATGTCAGTTGATTTAAAACCTGGAGATGTAATTTTAATTGATGATGGTAAATTAGAATTAACTGTTGATTCAGTTGAACCACAAATTATTAAAGCAACTGCATTTAATCACCACATTGTAAAAACAAATAAACGTGTTAATTTACCAGGAATTGATTTTTCTATTCCTTTTCTATCTGAAAAAGATGAACAAGACATTTTATTTGGATGTGAACAAGGTGTTGATTATATAGCAGCATCATTTGTAAATACTGCTGAAAATGTTCGTCAAATTAGAGCAATTCTAAATAAAGCTAATGCAGATAATATTCAAATTATTTCAAAAATTGAATCACAAGTTGGATTAGATAATATTGATGAAATTATTGATGAATCTGATGGAATAATGGTTGCACGTGGTGATTTAGGATTAGAAATTCCATATTATGATGTACCTTATTGAGAAAAAATTATCATCAGAAAATGTAGAGAAAAAGGAAAAATAGTAATTGTTGCTACTCAAATGTTAGAAACAATGACAGAAAATCCATCACCAACTAGAGCTGAAGTAACTGATGTTTATTTTGCAACTGAACTAGGAGCTGATGCTACAATGTTATCTGGTGAATCAGCAGCTGGAGATTATCCATTTTTAACAGTTCATACAATGTCAACAATTAATAAAAGAGCTGAAGTTGAATTCTACAACAAAATTTATTACCAAGTACAATTAGATAATGCAAGAAATTCAACATCAGGACCAAGAGCTGAAATTGCAGATTTATTAGCAACTAAAACAAAAGATGGTGAATATAACTATGCTATTGTTTTATCAAAAACAGGTGAGTTATTAAAAACTATTTCTAAATTTAGACCAAATGTAACAATTTTAGGTGTTAGTCAAGATAAAAAACTATGAACTTCATTTGGTGTGTGACATTCAATTTTTATGAATAAAGTTGATACTTTAAATAACTTAGATAATAATATTGAAAAACTATCAGAAATTGCTAAATCTTGAGGAGCAAAAACTGGTGAAAAAGTTTTAGTTGTAAGAAGCACTGAAATAAAAGAAATAGAAGTTATTTAATAAAATCTAGAATTATTCTATAAAATAAAATTATAAATTTAATATTTAATTAATACTATGGACACGGTTTTAGTAAAGACAGTACAGAGAGTTAACGGTTGGTGAAAGTTAACATGGATAGCTAAAATTACTACCATATAAAAGTATTACGTGATTACGCGATAAGTAAAATTAAGATGTGTAATTCTTTTTAGTTTTACATAATTAGGATGGTACCGCGTTAAATCGCTCCTAAGTTAGGAGCGATTTTTTTATATAAGGAGACATATGAAAATTAAATTATTAGATGGTTCAATTAAAGAATATAATAATCCAATTTCAGTTAAAGATATTAGTTTAGAAATTGGTTTAAAAAATGTAATTGGAGCAAAAATCAACGATCAATTATTTGATATTAATTATTTAATTAGTAATGATTGTGATTTAGAACTAATTACAATAAAAAGTAAAGAATATGAACTAATGTTAAACTTAACTGCAGCTTTTATTACAAGTTATGCAATTAATAGTTTTAAACCAATTAGTCAAGTAGAAAACTTTTATAATGCTGATGAAATGGAGTTTTCTACAACTTTTGATCTAAACCCTAGATTAGTTTTAGATGATTTAAAAAATATTCAAGCTAATGTTAATCAGTTTTTAACTTCTAATTTAGAAATTAAATCTCATATTTTTAATTTAGATCAAGCTTTAGAAGTTTTAAATAATGATTATTTAAAATATTTAGCAAAACAGATGTATGAAAAATATAATTATGTAAAAGTTTATAGTATTAATGATTTTTATATGGTTATTAATAAAGCTTTAATTTTAAATCCTAACTTTATTAAAGTAATTGAAATTGAACAATTAACTGGTTCTTATTGATTAAATGATAAGAATAATATTATGTTACAAAGAGTTCACGGATTAGTTGGTAGTTCAAATAGTGAATTAAAAAATAAAAAAGCTATTTTAGAAGATAGAAGAAGTAGAGATCATCGTTTAATTAATAAAACATTAAATATTTTTGGATTTGATCAATTAGTTGGAGCAGGATTACCTTTATGATTACCAAACGGGTTTATTGTTAAAAATGAAATTGAAAAATATTTAAGACAAAAAGAATGAGAATATGATTATATTCCAGTAGAAACTCCACCAATTGGAACAGTTGAACTATATAAAACTAGTGGTCATTGAGATCATTATGGTGAAGATATGTTTCAACCTTTTACTGGTGGAAAAAATAGTGATGAACAATTTATTTTAAGACCTATGAATTGTCCACATCATATTGCAGTTTATAAACAAGAACAAAGAAGTTATCGTGATCTACCTTTAAGAATTTGTGAACATGCAATTCAACATAGATTTGAATCAAGTGGTTCTTTAACTGGACTAGAAAGAGTTAGAGGAATGAAACTAACTGATTCACATATTTTTGTAAGAAGTGATCAAATTGAAGATGAGTTTAGATCAACTTATAAATTAATTAGTGAAGTACTAGAAACTTTTAATATTCAAATTGCTTATCTAAGTTTAAGTTTAAGAGATCCAGATGATAAAGTTAAGTTTTATAAAGATGATCAAATGTGAGATAAAGCTGAATCTAGTTTAGAAAAAGTATTAATTGATTTAGGTTTAAATTATGAAAAACGTATAGGAGATGCTGCTTTTTATGGTCCTAAATTAGATATTCAAATTAAAACTGCTCAAAATCATGAAATTACAGTTTCAACTATTCAACTTGACTTTTTAATGCCAAATAAATTTGATTTAACTTATATTGATAAAGATCAAAAATTAGTTCGTCCAATTATGATTCACCGTGGTTTAATTGGAACTTATGAAAGATTTATAGCAACTTTATTAGAACAAACTAAAGGAGTTTTACCTTTATGATTAGCTCCAAAACAAGTACAAATTATTCCTATTAGTGAATCTAATTTAGAATATGCTAATTTAATTCATCAAAAACTTAAAAAAGAATTTATTAGATCACATATTGATTTAAGAGATGAAAGATTAAGTTATAAAATAAGAGATGGTCAAACTAAAAAGATTCCATACCAATTAGTATTAGGAAATAAAGAAGTTGAAAATCAAACTATTACTTATAGAAAATATGGTAGTGAATCACAAACAACTGTTTGAATTGATGAATTTATTAATATGTTAAATCAACAAATTAAAGATAAAAAATAATCAAAATTAAGTAGAACTTGCAATAAATTATTGCAAGTTTTTTATTTATATAGTTAAGATTTTTAAAGTATTTTTATAGATATGTTTGTTAGATTTGAGTTAAAAAATAGATAAGTTTTATTGTAAAAACTTGCTGTTTTCAAAGATTTTTCGCTGTTTGCAAAACACTCTCTGATTCTAAATATTTATTATTTTATATTTCTTATATAGAGTTGCTAGTGATTTTGTAAATATTAAAAATGAGATTATCTTTTTAGTGTTAATGATAAATAAAATAGTTGGATTAAAAAATGCAAAAAAACGTAAAAAATAGATTTCCAATTAATAAAAAATAATCTAAATTATAAGTAAAAACATCTATTTAAATTTCTTAAAATTTACATCAATAAGTTTTTTATTTTTTCATTTTTAGACTATTTTTAGTAAGAATTTTAGTTGTTTTTACAAGTAATTTATTAAACAAAATTACACCCTTTTTATCAGTTTAATATATAAAAATAACTTAAATTTTTGTTAAATTAGAGGTATTATTTTATAGATAAATCAGTCTTTTAAATCAACAAATCAATTAAAAAATTAGTTTAAAAAGCTAAAAAAACTTGTATATTTTGACCTATACAAGTAGGTTTTTAGTTTAAATTTATAGTTTTTAGTGGTTAAATTATAGAGTTGGTTATATTTTATATATTTTAAAAATTTACTAGTTTAAGATTTTTATTGTCTTTATAAAGAAAATAGGCATTTTATGTAGTAATATTTTTTGCTATGTATGTTATTTTACTTTATATAAGTTAAAATAAGAATAGAATATTCAATAGACTATTTGTATTGAATAGTTCTTAAAAAATGAGATAAAAAACCAAGACTTAAAACTTTAAAAGAAAGGGCTTTTAATAATGAAAGTTATAGTACTAGGTACTAACCACGCTGGAACAACAGCTGTTAGAACTTTAAAAAGATTAGATCCAACTTGTGAAGTTACTACTTATGACAAAAATGATGCCATTTCATTTTTAGGATGTGGTATTGCTTTATGAGTAAAAGGTGAAGTTAAAGACCCAAATATGTTATTTTACGCAACTCCTGAAATTTTAAGATCAGAAGGAGTTAATGTGTTTATGAATCATGAAGTACTTTCAGTTGATGATAAAAACAAAACTGTTAGTGTTAAAGATTTAAAAACAGGTGAAATTAAAGTTGATAATTATGACAAATTAATTGTAGCTACAGGAACATGACCTTTAATTCCACCAATTCCAGGAATCGATTTAGAAGGTGTTCAAATTTGTAAAAACTACCACCACGCTAAAAAAATTCTAGAACACAACTTAGATAAAAGCTATAAAAAAATCGCTGTAGTTGGTGCAGGATACATTGGTGTTGAATTAGTTGAAGCATTTAACGAATATGGAAAAGATGTTACTCTAATTGATGTTGCTAACAGAATTATGCCAGTTTATTATGATCAAGAATTTACTGATCTAATGCAAGAAAAAATGACTAAAGCTGGAGTTAAATTATCTTTAGGTGCAAAAGTTATTGAATTTAAAGGTGAAAACGGAAAAGTAACTCAAGTTGTAACTGATAAAGGAAACATTGATGTTGATTATGTAATCTTTTCAGTTGGAGTAAGACCACAATCATCAATTTTAGAAGGAATTTGTGATTTAGATGATAGAAAAGCTATTGTAACAAATGACTTTATGCAAACTACAAACCCAGATATTTATGCAATTGGAGATTGCGCTCAAGTTTATAACAAAGCTATGAACAAACACGTTCCAATTCAATTAGCAACAACAGCTGTTAGAACCGGAGTTATTGCTGCATTTAATGTAATTAAAGGAAACGGATTAAAATCTCCAGGATTTACAGGAGCTAATGGTATTTCAGTATTTGGATTACATATGGCAAGTGTTGGAATCAGTGTTGAAGCTGCAAAAAGAATGGGATTTGACATTGACTTTATCGACTTTAAAGATTTAGACAGACCAGAATTTATGTCAACAGCTAATGAAGTTCTATTTAAAGTTGTATGAGATAAAAATACAAGAAAAATTATTGGAGCTCAAGTAGCTAGTGAAAAGAACCATACTGAAGTTATGTACATGTTAGCTTTAGGAATTCAAAAAGATCTAACTATTGATGAATTACCATTAGTTGATATTTTCTTCTTACCTCACTTTAATAAACCATTTAACTTTATTTCATTAGCAGGTTTAGAAGTTTTAGGACTAAACTACTTTAAAAAGGAAAAATAGTCATGATTAACTTGTTGATTTCTAAGTATCACGATCCTGCAATGAATTTAGCAATCGAAGAATATTTAACTTATCACTATAAAGCAAAAGACCCTATTGTATTTTTCTGACAAAATGCTAATACTATAGTAGTTGGAAGAAATCAAAACGCTTTTGCTGAAGTTAACTTAGAGGCTGCTCAAAAAGATAACGTTAAGATTGTTAAAAGAAATACAGGTGGAGGAACTGTTTATCAAGATTTAGGTAATGTTTGTTATTCTTTAATTGTTGATAATTCAACTGATGATGTTGATTATCAAAAAGCGTTGCAACCTATTATTACTTATTTAAATCAAAAAAATATTAATGCAATGTTTTCTGGAAGAAATGACATGGTAATTGATGGTTATAAAGTTTCAGGAAACGCTCAATTAAAAACTAATGAAAAAACACTAGTTCATGGTACATTATTATTTGATGTTGATTTATCTAAAATGCCTAAATATTTAGTTGTTGATCCAGAAAAACTAAAACATCAACAAATCAGATCAAAACCTGCCAGAGTTAGAAATATAAAAGAATTTTTCAAAGATATTAATATAGATATTGATTTAAATACTTTTATTAATGATGTAGTTAGTTCATATGTAAAAAATGAAAAAATTAAATGAATTGAGTTAACTGATCAAGAAAAACAATACATTCAGTCAAGAAAAGAATCTAAGTTTGATCAATGAGACTGAACATTTGGAAAAAATACTGTATTTTCTCTAGTTAAAAAACAATACCTTGAATCTAAAGGGTTTATTACCTTAAACTTAGATGTCAATGATGGAATTATTACTAACATTAAAATTTATGGTGATTTTTTAGGAACTCAAGGAACTGAAGAATTAGAAGCAAAATTAATTGGAGTTAAGTTTAATAAAAAAGACATTGAAAATGTTTTAAATCAATTTGACTTAGAAGCAATTTTTGCTAAGAATTTTACAAGTGATGATATCACCAACTTATTATTTAATTAATAAAATCAAAATCAAAACAAACTAATAAGTAAAAAATAGAAAGGATTATCAAAATGACTTATTTAGGAAAATTTGATCCTCTAAAAAACGAAAAAGTTTGTGTTTTAGATCAATACGGAAAAGTTATTAATCCTAAGTTAATGCCAAAAATTTCTGATCAAGAAGTTTTAGAAGCATATAAGATAATGAACTTATCACGTAGACAAGATATTTACCAAAACACAATGCAACGTCAAGGAAGATTACTATCATTCTTATCTTCAACAGGACAAGAAGCTTGTGAGGTTGCATATGTTAATGCGTTAAATAAAAAAACTGATCATTTCGTTAGTGGATATAGAAATAATGCTGGTTGATTAGCAATGGGTCAATTAGTAAGAAACATTATGCTATATTGAATTGGAAATGAAGCAGGTGCTAAATCTCCTGAAGGAGTTAACTGTTTACCACCAAACATTGTTATTGGATCACAATATACACAAGCTACAGGAATCGCTTTTGCTGATAAATACAGAAAAACTGGAGGAGTTGTTTTAACTACTACTGGTGATGGTGGATCAAGTGAAGGTGAAACTTATGAAGCTATGAACTTTGCTAAACTTCATGAAGTTCCATGTATTTTTGTTATTGAAAATAACAAATGAGCTATTTCAACAGCTAGAAGTGAACAAACTAAATCAATTAACTTTGCTGTAAAAGGTATTGCTTCAGGTATTCCTTCAATTATTGTTGATGGAAATGACTATCTAGCATGTATTGGTGTGTTTAAAGAAGTTGTTGAATACGCAAGAAAAGGAAATGGTCCTGTTTTAGTTGAATGTGACACTTATAGATTAGGTGCTCACTCATCTTCAGATAACCCAGATGTTTACCGTCCAAAAGGTGAATTTGAAGAAATGGCTAAATTAGACCCACTAATCAGATTAAAACAATATTTAATTGATAAAAAAGTTTGATCTGATGAACAACAAGCTGAATTAGATGCTCAACAAGATAAATTTGTTGCTGATGAATTTGCTTGAGTTGAACAAAACAAAAACTATGATCTAATTGACATTTTCAAATACCAATATGACAAAATGGATCTTTTCTTAGAAGAACAATATAAAGAAGCTAAAGAATTCTTTGAAAAATACCCAGAATCTAAAGAAGGAGGACACCACTAATGGCAATTATTAATAATATTAAAGCTGTAACTGATGCTTTAGATTGCGCTATGCAACGTGATCCAAATGTTGTAGTATTTGGTGAAGACGTTGGAACTGAAGGTGGAGTTTTCAGAGCTACTCAAGGATTAGCTGTTAAATTTGGAAATGATCGTTGTTTTAACGCTCCAATTAGTGAAGCAATGTTTGCTGGAGTTGGTTTAGGAATGGCTATGAATGGTATGAAACCAGTTGTAGAATTACAATTCCAAGGACTAGGTTTAGCATCATTACAAAACATTATGACTAATATTTCAAGAATGAGAAACCGTACTAGAGGAAAATACACTGCTCCAATGGTAATTAGAACACCAATGGGTGGAGGTATTCGTGCTCTAGAACACCACAGTGAAGCTTTAGAAGCTGTGTTTGCTCACATTCCAGGAATTCAAATTGTTTGTCCATCAACTCCATATGATACAAAAGGACTAATTTTAGCTGCAATTGACTCACCAGACCCAGTTATTGTTGTTGAACCAACAAAACTATATAGAGCATTCAAACAAGAAGTTCCAGATGAACACTACATTGTTCCAATTGGTGAAGGTTATAAAATCCAAGAAGGTAATGATTTAACTGTTGTTACTTATGGAGCTCAAACTGTTGATTGTCAAAAAGCTATTGCCTTATTAAAAGAAAGTCATCCAAATGCAACTATTGATTTAATTGACTTACGTTCTATTAAACCATGAGATAAAAACATGGTAATTGAATCAGTTAAAAAAACTGGAAGACTTTTAGTTGTACATGAAGCAGTTAAATCATTTTCAGTTTCAGCTGAAATTATTGCAACTGTTAATGAAGAATGCTTTGAATACTTAAAAGCACCTTTATCAAGATGTACTGGTTATGATGTTGTTACTCCATATGATAGAGGAGAAGGTTACTTCCAAGTAAACCCTAAAAAAGTTCTAGTCAAAATGCAACAATTGTTAGACTTTAAGTTTTAAATAATAAATATTTAGAAAGGAAAAAGATATGTTCAAAGTTAAATTTGCTGACATAGGTGAAGGTCTAACAGAAGGAACAGTCGCTGAAGTTTTAGTAAAAGTTGGAGATACTGTTAAAGAAGGTCAATCTTTATACTTTGTTGAAACTGATAAAGTAAACAGTGAAATTCCTGCTCCAGTTGCTGGAAAAATTGCAGTAATTAACATTAAACCTGGACAAGAAATTAAAGTTGGAGACGTAGTTATGGAAATTGAAGATGGAGCTTCTGCTTCATCTAGTGAACCAAAATCTGAAGCTAAAGAAGAACCAAAAGTTCAAGTAGTTGAAGAAAACGCTAGTGTAGTTGGTGCTACTCCTGTTTCAAATGATGTAATTGTTAGAAAACAAACAACTACAGTTAATAAATCAAGTACTATTAAAGCTACACCTTTAGCAAGAAAAGTTGCAGCTGATTTAAATATTGATTTATCATTAGTAACTCCAACAGGACCAAATGAAAGAATTTTAGTTGCTGATATTAAAAACTATCATTCTTCATCAGCTCAAGTTGCTAGTCAACCAGCACCAGCTGTTGCACCATCTGTTGCTCCAGCACCTGCTCCAACACCTGCTCCAGCTCCTACTCCAACTCCAACAATCAAAGTTGTTGAACCAAGCGCTCCATTATCTTGAGATGAAGTACCAATGAACGGTATTAGAAAAGCTACAGTAAAAGCAATGACAAAATCACATACTGAAATTGCTGCATTTACTGGTATGAAAAATACTGACATTACTGAAACTCACAAGATGAGAACTGAATTAAAAGATCATGCTGCAGCAAGTGGAATTAAATTAACTTACTTAGCATTTATCATTAAAGCTGTTGCTAAATCATTACGTGATATGCCAAATATTAACGTAAGAGGTGATTTTGCAAACAACAAAATTCAATTTATGCACAACATTAACATCGGAGTTGCAGTTGATACTCCAAATGGATTAATGGTTCCTGTTATTAAAGGTGCTGATCATTTAAGTGTATTTGAAATTGCAATTAAGATTAATGAATTAGCAAACAAAGCTAAAGAAGGTAAATTATCAAGAGCTGAAATGACTGAAGCTACATTTACTGTTTCAAACTTTGGTTCAGTAGGATTAGATTATGCTACTCCTATTATTAACTCACCAGAAGCTGCTATTTTAGGAGTTGGTACAATGACTCAAACTCCACTATACATTAATGGTGAATTACAAAAAAGATTTATAATGCCATTATCAATGACTTGTGATCACAGAATCATTGATGGGGCTGATGCTGGAAGATTTTTAATTAAAGTACAAGACTATCTATCAAAACCAGTCTTATTGTTTATGTAATTAATGAAGGGATAAAATATGTTTAAAGTAAAATTTGCTGATATAGGTGAAGGTTTAACAGAAGGAACAGTCGCTGAAGTTTTAGTTAAAGTTGGTGACGTTGTTAAAGAGGGTCAATCTTTATATTTTGTTGAAACCGATAAAGTAAATAGTGAAATTCCTTCTCCAGTATCTGGAAAAATCGCAGTAATTAATATCTCTACTGGTCAAGAAATTAAAGTTGGTGATGTTGTTATTGAAATTGATGATGGAAGTTCTGATGCACCAGCACCTTCTGTAGCTGCTCCAAGTAAAAAAGAAGAAAAACCAGCTGAAGAAGAAAATGCTAGTGTAGTTGGTGCTACTCCTGTTTCAAATGATGTTCTACCAAGTAGAGCACCAAGACCAAAACCACAACCACAACCAGCTAAAGTTGATGTACAAATTGAAGATACATTTGATGTATGTGTAATTGGTGCAGGAATTGGTGGTTATGTAACTGCTATTAAATCTGCTCAATTAGGATTAAAAACTTTAATTATTGAAAAACAATACTATGGTGGAGTTTGTTTAAATGTTGGATGTATTCCTACAAAAACATTACTAAAAACTTCTCATGTTTATCATGATATAATGCATAAAGCTAAAGAACTAGGTATTGTTTTACAAAACACTGAAAATGTAGTTATTGACTGAGCTCAAGCACTAGAAAGAAAAAATGGTGTTGTTAAAAAATTAACAGGTGGAGTTAAATATCTACTAGATAAAAATAAAGTAACTCAAATTAAAGGTGAAGCAGTTGCTTTAGATAAGAATACAATTTCAGTAAATAATAAAAACTATAGAGTAAATAATTTAGTTATTGCTTCAGGATCAACACCTAACCACTTACCACTTCCAGGATTTGATCAAGGAAGAAAAGATGGAATCATTATTGATTCAACTGGAATTTTATCAGTACCAAAAATTCCTGAAACTTTAGTTGTAATTGGTGGGGGAGTTATTGGTATTGAGTTTAGCTGTTTATTTGCAAGTCTTGGTACAAAAGTTACTGTTTTACAAGGACTACCAACTGTTCTAGAAATGCTAGATAAAGATATTATTGATGCAATGACTAAAGAGTTAAAAAACAGATACAACATTGAAGTTATTACAAACGCTAGTGTTAAAGAATTTAAAGATGGAGCTGTAGTATATCAAATTGATGGTAAAGATCAAATGATTAAAGGAGAATACGTTTTAGAATCAGTTGGACGTAAGACTTCAATAACTGGATTTGAAAACATCGGTTTAGAATTAACTCCAAGAAATGGTATTGTTGTTAATGAATACCAAGAAACTAATTTAGAAAATGTTTATGCAATTGGTGATGTTATTGGTAAAGCTATGCTAGCTCAAACTGCAGTTAAAGGAGCTATTGTTGCTGCTAATAGAATTGCTAAAAAAGCTAATAAAGAACATGCTGAAGATATTGTTATGGATTATAACAAAGTTCCATCATGTATTTATACTCATCCAGAAGTTTCAATGATTGGTAAAACTGAACAACAATTAAAACAAGAAAATATTGAATACAAAGCCTTCAAGTTCCCGTTCTCAGCAATTGGTAAAGCTTTAGCTGATGATGATACTTCTGGATTTGTAAAAATTATTGTAGAACCTAAATACAAAACTATTTTAGGTGCACATATTATCGGAAATAGAGCTACTGAAATGATTTCAGAAATTACTGCTGTTATTGAGTGTGAGGGAACTATTACAGAAATTGCTAATACAATTCACCCACACCCAACAATGAGTGAAGCAATCGGAGAAGCAGCTGAAGCTCTAGAAACAGGAAAAGCTATTCATTTTTAGTTAATTTATAGGAAGAATAATATGTATACATTAGAAGAAATCAAAAATCAACTAGTTTTAAAATCAGAAAAAAAATCTATTGTTTTTCCAGAAGGTGAATCTGAAATAATTCAATCTGTGGCTAAAACTTTAGTTGATGAAAAATTAGGAACACCTATTCTATTATTTAAATCTTTAGATCAAGTTCCAAGTGAAATTAAAAATAATTCATCAATCAAAACTATTTGTTTAGATCAATTTGATACAAAAGAATTTGAAGAAGAATTTGTAAAACTTAGAAAAGGTAAAGCAACTATTGAAGTTGCACATCAAGTAATGCAATTACCAAATTATGTTGGAGCTATGCTAGTTAAGTTAAATCAAGCTGATTGTATGTTATCTGGATTAAACAATACAACAGCTGATACTATTAGACCAGCACTACAAATAATTGGTACAAAACCTGGATATAATATTGCAAGCAGCATCTTTATTATGTCTAAAGGAAATGAAAATTACATTTTTACTGATTGTGCTTTAAACATTAAACCAACAAGCCAACAATTAGTTGAAATCACACAAATGGCAGTTGATTTTGCAAAAACTTTAAATGTAAAAAATGTTGAAGCAGCATTATTAAGCTATTCAACAAATGGTAGTGGTAAAGGTGAAGATGTTGATAGAGTTCATCAAGCAGTTGAAATTTTAAAATCAACAGAAAAAGATTATGTTTGTGAAGGTGAAATTCAATTTGATGCAGCCTTTGACAAAAAAACTAGAGATAAGAAATTTAAAAACTGCTTATTAACTAAACAAACTCCAGATATCTTTGTTTTTCCAGATATAAATGCCGGAAATATTGGTTATAAGATTGCTCAAAGAATGGGTGGATTTGAAGCAATTGGTCCTTTTGTTTTAGGATTAAATCAACCAGTTAATGACTTAAGTAGGGGTGCTACATTTATAGATGTTTTAAACACAGCTATTATGACACTACACTTATCTTATTAAAGGAGAAAATTAAATGATTTTAGTAATTAATTCAGGAAGTAGTTCAATTAAATTCAAATTATTTGATACTTCTAAGACAATTGAACCAATATTAGATGGTTTAGCAGAACGTATCGGAATTGATGGATTTTTAAAATTTGAACACAATGATCAAAAATATAAATTTGAAGATCAACTTCCAGATCATGAACATGCTATTCAATTGATTTTAAACAAATTACTTGAATTAAAAATTATATCAAATATTGATGAAATTAATGGTGTTGGGTTTAGAGTAGTTCATGGTGGAGAAATTTCACATTCATCAATTATAGATGATGAAGTTTTAGCAAAAATTCAAGATAGTGTTAAATTAGCTCCACTTCATAACCCAGCTGCTATTATTGCTATTAAAGCTGTTAAAAAACTAATGCCAAATGCTAGTTTAGTTGCTTGTTTTGATACAGCATTTCATCAAACAATGCCAGAAGTAAATTATTTATACACTGTTCCTTATAAATGATACGAAGAATTTGGTGTTAGAAAATATGGATTTCACGGAATTAGTTATGAATATATAGTTAATAAATGTGAAGAAATTTTAAATAAGAAAAAAGAAAATCTTAACTTAATTGTTTGTCATTTAGGAAATGGTGCAAGTATTTCATGTATTAAAGATGGTAAATCTTATGATACTTCAATGGGATTAACTCCATTAGCTGGTTTAATGATGGGAACTAGAAGTGGAGATATTGATGTATCAATTTGTGAATATATTGCAAAACAAACAAATTCAGATATCTTTTCAATTACTCAAACTTTAAATAAACAATCAGGACTTTTAGGTTTAAGTCAAATTTCAGCTGACATGAGAGATGTTTTAGAACAATATAATAAAGGTGATAAAAACGCTATTATTGCTGTTGAAAAATATGTTCAAATTGTTGCTGATTTCATAGTTAAGTATGCAAATTATTTAGATAATATCGATGCTGTTGTATTTACTGCAGGAATTGGTGAAAACGCATTTGTAATTAGAGATTTAATTTGTAAAAAAGTTAAATTATTAAATCTACAAATTGATGAACAACAAAACCAAACTAAGTACTCAGATTATCAATTAATTTCAACTAAACAATCACAAGTTCCAGTTTATGCTATTAGAACAAATGAAGAAAAAATGATTTGTTTAGATACTTTAAACCTAATAAAATAATATATAATAAATAGAAAAATAAAACTTAGCTTAATGGCTAAGTTTTTAATATTATAAAAAGAAAGTTAATAAATGAAAAAATCATTAAGATATTTAAGTTTTTTAAACATTATTTTATTTTTATCACTAGTAACTATAAGTTGTGTAAGTAATACTTCTAAAGTCTCATTAAATTGAAATAATTTAGATCAAATAGTTAGTTATTTTAAACAACTTAGTTTTATTTTAGATAGTTTAAAGTTAGATGATAAAGATTTAAAATCTAAGGTTAATAAAATAATTGATAAAACTGATTTTAAAAAGATTAAAAAAACTGATTTAGAATTAACTATTAAGTTATTTAATAAAGTTAAAAATCAATTAGAGTCAAAATCAACTAGTTCTTTTGATAAAAAAGATAAATTAGATATTTTAAATCAAATAAAAACACATTTAGCTTTATTAAAATTATCTGAATTAGTAAATATTGTTGATGAATTAATTAATAAATTAGAAGAAGAAAGACTTAAAATTGAAGATAAAAATCTTGATTTTGAAGATTTAAAAGATATAGATAACTCAACTTTAAAAATTTTAGAATCAAGATATGTTTCTAATCAACATAGTTATCCAGATTATGTTAATAAATTTCAAACAGTTTCTGCTGAAGAGATCTATAAAGAACTTTATGATAGAACTTTTTCAATTAAGTTTTTAGTTAAGTTAAAAAACGGAGATTTGTTAAGCAATGGAACAGGAACAGGTTGATTATTAGATTATCATAAATATGAAAATCAAAATAAATACAAATTATTTATTGCTACTAACTTACATGTTTTAGCTGATTTTAGTAATTCATTAACTGAAGAGCAAAATAAAAAATTTAATTATTATGATCCCTCAGGAAATAAAGTAGTTGGAATTGGTATAGGAAAAGCTGATAACGTAACAGATTTTAATAGCATTCATAATAAATCTAATCCAAATTATGATTATAAAGTAACTAATTATTATTTAAATAGTAGAGAATTCGAAACATATGCTAAAAGTGATCTTTGAACTGATGACAAATATTCTGATGCACTTTCGGATTCTAAATTAGTGTTTGGTGCTGTTGATTTTATGCACAAAAAAACTATTAAGCATCATAGTTCTACATTATTAAAACAAGCTACAGAATATTATGAATGAAAGAAAAATAATTTAAGTGAAGATGAAAAAATTGCATGAAATGATTTTTTTGATAGAAAAGATATTCCAGTAATGGTAGATTTTGGAGTTTTTGAAGTAGATATAGATTTAAATAAGGCTGATTATACTTTAAAAAAATGAGTTGAAAGTGCAATTCGTGGCCTAGATTCATATTTAGCTAGGATAGATAAAGCAGAGATTTTACCGAATCAAGATAAAAAAATCTCTAACTATCTATTAACTACAGATTATGTTTCAGCATTATTTGATCAAAGTGATTCTAAACAAAATTTAAATTTATATAATGCAAAAGATATCTATATTGCAGGTTATCCAAAAAATCAATATTGATCTTTTTGAATGCAAAATAATCCTATAGAAAGAAATTCCTCTACATTATCTTCTGGATGAAGAAATCCCATGGTTAATAAAAAAACTTTTGCATTTGCAAATGAAATTGAAGAGAAGGTCGGGGGGGGGTTAAATTTTAATATTCATGATAACTACTGACATCGTGTTTTTGCTACTTTTTATGGTTATCAATATAATGTTAATTTTTCTTCTTTATATTATGGAGCATCGGGTTCATTAGCTTATAATGAGTTTGGTCAAATGATTGGTATTTATAATAATGTTAAATCAAATGTTGAGTTTGGTGATTTATTACAAAGTGCTACTATTGCTCCGTTTTTACAATCAGATAATATAAAAGCCAATGATAATGTTATTTATGCTTACAATTTAATTGATGGAACTGATAAAACTAAATATAAATATCAAAAATCATCATTTAGAGAAAATCTTCAAAAACTATATCCTAATGGTTTTAGTGATAAATCAAAATCTACTAAGTTATTTAAAAACATTTTTAATTAGAAAGAAATTATGAAAACAGCAATTTATCCAGGAAGCTTTAATCCATTCCACAAAGGACATTTAAACATTTTAAAAAAAGCTAGTTTATTATTTGATAAGCTATATATTGTTGTTACAAAAAACGTTAATAAATCACTTGATCCAGATCTAAATAGTAGAGTAGAAAACATTAAAAATCTAACAAAAGATCTTAAAAATGTTGAAATTATTATTAATGAAAATGAATTAACTACTAATATTGCAAAAAAATTAAATGCTAGTTTTATAATTAGAGGGTTAAGAAGTCAAGCTGATTTTGAATATGAACTTAAATATTATGATGGATTTAAAAGTTTAGATCCAAACATTGAAGTAGTTTATTTTGTAAGTGATGCTGATAAAAGAAGCTTATCTTCAACAATTTTAAGAGAAATTGAATTTTATAAAAATTAGATTATTATAAATGAAATTGTTTATAAAGTTGTTTTTTTATCTTAGTAGATTAAAATTAATATAGTTATTTATTTTATAGTAAGGATACAAGCATGTCAAAACAAATTAAAGGAATAGGAGCAAGTGATGGTATTTCTTTAGCAAAAGCTCTGATAATAAAAGAAACCAAACTTGATATTCAAAAGCAATTAATTTCAGATGTTGATCAAGAAATTGTTAAACTAGAAAAAGCAATTGATCAAACTATATGTGATTTAAAAAAGATTCAAAAAATTACTTTAGAAAAGCTAGGTGAAGAAAAAGCAGCTATTTTTGATGCTCATCAAGATATTGCAAATGATCCAGCCATTAAAGAAGAAGTTATTGAGTTAATTAAAACTGAAAAACTAAATGCCGAATATGCACTTTTTGTTGTATCTAATAATTATTTTGAAATGTTTAGTCAATTAGAAGATCCATACTTTAAAGAAAGAAGTGCAGATATTAAAGATGTTAGTTTAAGAACTATTCATCATATTTTAGGATTAGAAATTCATGATTTATCAACAATTGATACTGAAGTAATTATTATTAGTGATGATTTAACTCCAAGTCAAACAGCTCAATTAGATAAAAGATTTGTTAAAGGTTTTTTAACTAATGTTGGTGGAAGAACTAGTCATGCTGCTATTATGGCTAGAAGTTTAGAAATTCCAGCTGTTTTAGGTTTAAAAAAAATTACTGAATTAGTAAAAAATGATGAATTAATTGCTTTAGATGGTTCATGTGGAATTGTTGAATGAGATTTAAATCAAGATGATATTACAAATTATCAAGCTAAAGTAAAAGAATATTTAGAATTAAAAAAACAATTAAAAAAATTTAAAGATCAACCAAGCTTAACAAAAGATAAAGTTAAAAAATTAATTGAAGCTAATATTGGATCAACAAATGATATTCAATCAGTTCTAGATTCAGGAGCTGAAGGAATTGGTTTATTTAGAACTGAATTTTTATATATGGATAATGATCATTTCCCAACTGAAGAAGAACAATTTGAAGCTTATAAAAAAGTTGTTAGTCAAATTAAACATCTAGTAGTGTTTCGTACTTTAGATATTGGTGGAGATAAAAAATTATCTTACTTTAAATTTGATGAAGAAATGAATCCATTTTTAGGATATAGAGCAATTAGATTTACTCTAGATAGAAAAGATATTTTTAAAGATCAAATTAGAGCTTTACTAAGAGCTTCAGCATTTGGAAAATTAGGAATAATGTTTCCAATGATAGCAACAATTGATGAATTTAAACAAGCTAAAGCTTTTGTTGAAGAATGTAAATTAGAACTTGATAAAGAAAATATTAAATACGATAAACAAGTGCAAATTGGAATGATGGTTGAAATTCCATCAGCTGCTATATTAGCTGATCAATTTGCTCAATATGCAGATTTCTTTTCAATAGGAACTAATGATTTAATTCAATACTCATTTGCAAGTGATAGAATGAATCAAAATGTTTCATATTTATATCAACCATTAAACCCATCTTTATTAAGATTAGTGCAACTTACAATAAATGGTGCACATAAACATAATAAATGAGTTGGTATGTGTGGAGAAATGGCTGGAGATCGTAAAGCCTTACCAATTTTATTAGGTTTAGATTTAGATGCTTTTTCAATGAGTGCTACTTCAGTTTTAAAAGCTAGATCACTTATGAGTAAAATTGAATTTAACAAAGCTAAGAATCTAGCTACTAAAGCTTTAGAATGTCAAACTCATGAACAAGTAAGTGAACTTGTTGAAGAATTTTTACAAAACTTAGACTAATTTTCTAGTTAGTTATCTTATTAACAACTAATATGTTTTAAATGTTAAAATTAAGATAATAGTAAAAAGAGGTGTAATATGTGATTTTTTAATAAAAATTTAAAAGTTTTAGCTCCTTGTGATGGAAAAATCATTACATTAGATGAAGTTGAAGATGAAGTTTTTAGAGAAAGAATGTTAGGTGATGGATTTGCAATTGATCCAACATCAAATGATTTTTTTGCTCCAGTTTCAGGTAAATTAGTAACTGCTTTTCCAACAAAACATGCTTATGGAATTCAAACTAAAAACGGAATTGAAATTTTATTACATATTGGTTTAGATACAGTAAGTCTAGATGGGCATGGTTTTGAATCATATGTAGTTCAAGATCAAGAAGTTAATGCCGGTGATAAATTAGTAACTGTTGATTTAAAAGCCGTATCTAAAAAAGTTCCTTCAATTAAATCTCCAGTCATTTTTACAAATAATGGTGGTAAAACTTTAGAAATTGTAAAAATGGGAGAAGTTAAAAAAGGTGACGTTGTTGCTATTTTAAAATAGATGTTAAATAAGTTATTTGTCACTATTTTAAATAATGAAATTTCTAAAAATTGAGCAATTGGTTTTATTCTAATTGCAATTTTTATAGTAATTTTATTAATACTAGCAATCTTTATTATCAGAAAAATAAAATTAAAACAACAACAAGAATGATCAGAAAGCTTTTTTATAAAATCTTCTAGTAAAAACGATAAGAAGTTTTGAATAAACTTTACTATAATATGCTGTTATTTAACAGGTGTTGTTTTAAGTATTACATTTTTAATAATTGGAATAATAGCTCTAGTTTAGTTAGAGCTATTTTTTGTTAAAAACCTATTGCACTTTTAAAACTAGTATGTTAGTATCTAGTAGTAAATTAAAAAATAAAAAAATAGACATATACAAACAACAAAAAAACTATTTGTAGGTAAAACTATAAATAGTTTTTTTAATATAATTTAAATGAAATGTTCAATAAATATTTTAATAATTAAAAGAGGTATTGAAATGAGTTTAAATATTGATGGTGTTAAAAAAATATTATTAAAAATGGCTGAAGTTATTGAAATAAACAAAGAAGAATTAACACAACTAGACCAAGTAATTGGTGATGGTGATCACGGTCATAATTTGTCTAGGGGATTTTTAAAAGTAAAAGAAGAACTAGAAAATAATACATATACTGACATTGCAAGTATGTTAAAAAAAGTAGCAATGGTATTAATTTCTAATGTTGGTGGAGCTTCTGGTCCTTTATATGGAACTGCTTTTTTAAAAGCAAGTATGAGTTTAGCTAATAAAACAGAAATGAATGTTAATGATTTTTCTATTTGTTTAGAAGAAGCAATTAATGGAATTAAATTACGTGGTAAAGCTAATGTTGGAGATAAAACAATGATAGATGTTTTAGAACCAGTTAGTGATTTAATTAAAGAATTAATTAGTAAAAATGAAAATGTTAAAGACATTTTTAATAAAGCAGTTGAATTAGCTAATATAAAAGCTGAAGAAACTAAAAATATAATTGCTAAAAAAGGTAGAGCTAGTTATTTAGGCCAAAGAAGTATTGGTCATAAAGATCCTGGTGCTCAATCTAGTTATTTAATTTTAAAATGCATTAGTGAAAATATATAGGAAATAAAATGGTAGGAATAGTAGTTATTTCACATAGTAATAAAGTTGCTAATGGTGTTGTTGAACTAGCAAAACAAATGGCAAATGAAGTTAAAATCATTCCAGCAGGTGGAACTAAAGATAATCAAATTGGAACTGATATTGATTTAATAATTGATGCAATAAACAAAGCTTGAGATCCAAATGATGGAGTTATTTTATTATTTGATTTAGGTTCGGCTTTAATGAATGCTCAAATGGCAATTGAAATGCTAGATGATGAAAAACAAAATAAAGTTGAAGTAGTTGATGCTGCTTTAGTTGAAGGAACAATTTTAGCTGCAGTTAATAGTTCAATGAATAAAAGTATAAAAGAAATTAAAGAAGAATTAATTAATTTAAAATTAAATAAATTAGAAGAATAAAAAAATCAAGCTTATGCTTGATTTTTATTATGATATTAATTATTATTTTTTGATTAAACGGTTGTATCATTCAACGATTAGTGATTCACTAATTTCACTGCTTAATTCAGTTCTTTCTGGAAGTCTTACAAATTCACCTTTAACTTCATTTTTGTTAACTTTAACAAATTCTAAAGTTGCTTCATTGTTTTGTAATGATTCAAGAACTTTTTCATTTTTCTTCATTGATGATTTTACTTCAACAACATCACCAACGCTTAATAGATATGAAGGAATATCTACTTTTTTACCATTTACTAAAATGTGACCGTGATTTACTAATTGTCTAGCAGCTTGTCTAGTAGCACTAAATCCTAATCTATAAACGATATTATCTAATCTTGATTCTAGTAAAACTAAAAAGTTAGTTCCTAAAATTCCTTGCATTTTTTTAGCTTTTGCAAAAGTGTTTCTAAATTGTCTTTCGCTTAGTCCATACATAAATTTAACTTTTTGTTTTTCTTGTAATTGTTGACCGTATTCAGAAATTTTAACTTTAGCTCTTTCTTTACCATGTTGTCCTGGTGTAGTTACTCTTTTTTTACCTTTGCTAAATTCTTTTCCAGTTTCAAGAATTGAAAAACCAAATCTACGAGACTTTTTAAATGTTGATCCTGTAAATCTTGACATAATGTTCTCCTTAATTTAAATATGGTTATTAAAATATCTTAAATAATTCCTAAACTAGTCAGTCTATTATTCAGTTTTACTGCTAAAACTTACTTTTTTAAAATTATAGACAGCAGCTAATTTATAATTATCTGCAGAATATAGTAAATAACTTATTTATTATATCTTATTTTTTTAGCTATATTAATATAAATATCAATAAGATAATCTATTAGTCTATTTTGGTATAATATTTTTGTTTAGGAAAAGCTATTATGTGATTTGAACCAATGATTATCATTTCAAAATTAGGTGAAATTAAAGCAGCTAATATTGTTTTTTTAACTATTTTTTTACTAGCTTTTTTTTGTAGTCTTTTTACTATTTTTAAATTATTTGTTTATAGAAATACATTAAAAAATTTACATCTCACTTTTTTAAATATTGAAAAAACTTTAAAACATCCTTTAGCTAATCGTTTAATTAGAATGAACTTTATAGCAACTAATTCAAATAATCAAAATCTAGCTAAAGCTTTAGAAATATGAAAATTTAAATATAATCAAATTTATAATGTTGAATTAGATATTTTAATTAGTCAAACTAAAGAGCATTTTGCTTTAAATTCTTATTCTAAAAAAATTCTATTTAGAGTTTTAAGCATTAAGAATTTTTATAGAACTCGTAAACTTTATAAAACAAGTAAAAATATTTATCAAAAAGTTAATAAAATTTATGCTGAAACTCAACAAGTTACTAATGTTGAATTTTTATTAAGAGATTATCGCATTGTTTTACAAAAACATATAAACGATCTTTTTGACATTGTTTTAAAAGAACAAGAAAATAATGAATTAAATGTTGATAAAAAAGTAATTGAAAATTACCAAGAAACAATATTTAAAAAAATGATCGTATGTGAATATTATATTAAAATTGGTAATTTTAAAGAAGCTTTTAATAAGTTAAATCTTTTAAGTAATAATGTTATTGAATATATTAAGTTTTTAGATGATCATTATAAGATTACTAAGTTTTTAGAATTTAATGGAATTTTAGATTCTAAACTTAAAGAAATTAAAAATAAAATTCAAGTTGAATCAAATCAAAAAAATAACCAGTTAATTATTTCTCAAATTAATTTATTAGAAAAACAATTTGTAGAAAAAAAACAAGCTGTTGAAAAGTTATTATTTCACGGTAAAACTAATCAAGCATTTTTAATAGTTGAATCACTAATTAAAAACACCCAAAACTTAGATGTAATTTTAAAATATGATCAGCAAGTTTTAAGTTTATTTGAAACTAATGTAAAAAACATAAAAACTATTTTATTATCGTTTAATACTGAATTAATTAAAACAGAAGAGTTAATTAATTTTAATAGTAATTTAAATAATGATATTAGTGATATTAAAGTTCAATTTGATCAAATTAAAACTAGTTTTGATCAAATATTAAATGAGTTTAATAAATCATATGAAAAAATTAGTTCTAATTTTATTCAATTAAATAGTTTATTAGTTGATTATGTAAATTATATTAGTAATGTTTTAGTAGAGTTAAAAAAATATTACTCTCAATTAGTTGATATTAAAACTCTTTTAAAAAATAAACAACTAGTTTTAAGAGATCTAGAAACTAAATATGACAACATTAAAACTTTATTATTAACTAGTCAAGTTGTAATGAAAAAATATGAAAATATAATTAATTGAAGTAATTATAAAGAACTAATTAATAATAAGTTTTTGATTATGAATTTTATACATAAAAATTTAGAACTAGAAGCTAATACTTATTCAACTGATTATGATGCTTTATTAATTTTAAATCAACAATTAGATAATCAATTAGAACAAGTTGAACAATTACATTTAAGTATTGAACAAATTATTGTTATTAATAAAATAGCTCAGCAAGTAATTATTTATATTGCAAAACGTTTAGCTTATGTATCAAATAATAATGTATTTTTAGAAATTATTAATAAATATCAAGAAAAAGATTATAAAAAAGTAATCAATTTAGCAATTCATCTAATTAGAAAAAATCAATTATAGGTGTAGTATGAAATATATATTAGTTAGATATGGAGAATTAACTTTAAAAGGAAATAATAGATTTCAATTTATAGATAAGTTAATTTCAAATATTAAATTTAAATTAAAACAATTTAATAAAGAAGATATTAAGTTTATAAAAGATCATAATTCATTAACTTTAGAAATTAAAGATGAATTAGAAAATCAAGTTTTAGATCAATTAAAAACTGTATTTGGAATTTATTCAATTTCAGTTATTAATTATGTAAATAAAGATCTAGATCAAATTAAAAATGCAGTTTTAAATATAGCAAAAAACTCAAATTCTAAAACTTTTAAACTAGAAGTAAGTAGAAAAGATAAATCATTTAATTATACTAGTATCGAATTAAAACAAATTTTAGCTAGTGAAATTTTAAAAAACACAACACATTTACAAGTTGATGTACATAACCCTCAATTAGTTATAGAAATAGTAGTTAAAAAAGATCATGTTGATGTTTTTGATAATAGAATTGATGGTTTAAAAGGTTTACCAGTTGGAATTAGTGATAAAGGATTATGTTTATTAAGTGGAGGAATTGATTCTCCTGTTAGTGCTTTTTTAACTTTAAAAAGAGGAATGCAAGTAGATTTTTTACATTTTATGACTCCACCTCATACTTCATATCAAGCACTAGATAAAGTTTTTAATTTAGCAAAAAAACTAGCTAAATATAATGTATCTAATTTTAAATTACATATTTGTGATTTTAATTTGTTATTACAAGAACTACAGCATTTAACTGATCCTAGTTATAAGATTACAATTATGAGAAGAATGTTTATAAGAATAGCAAATATTATTGCTAAAAAAAATCAAAATCAAGCGATTATAACTGGTGAAAGTTTAGGTCAAGTTGCAAGTCAAACTATACAAAGTATTAATGTAATTAATGAAGTAAGTAATTTAGCTATTTTAAGACCTGTAATTACTTATGATAAAGAAGAAATCATTAAAATTTCTAAATTTATAGATACTTATGAAACTTCAATTCTACCTTTTGATGATGTATGTAGTATGTTTGTTCCAAAAGATCCAATCATAAAACCTAAATTACATATAGCAACTAAATTAGAAGAAAACATTTACTGAAATGAACTTTTAGAAGAAACCATAAATAATAATATTAAAACATTTATTTATAAAAATGGAGAATTTGTACAAGAATAAAAAACATTTTTAAATAAATGTTTTTTTATCGACTTTTTATGTTTAAAAAGCATTTAAAAAGTGCGATAAATTATTGAATAAGAAAAAAATTAGACTACAATTTTTAAAAAGTAAAAAAAGGAGAGAAAAGATTATGAAACTAGTTAAAAAATTAGGCTTTTTAAGTTTAAGCGCCATTAGTATATTAGGACCTTTAGCTGCTATTAACAATCTAACTACTGATAATAATCTTTTAACAACCAAAAGGTTTTTAAGTAGTTATAGATCTAATTCTGATTCTGGATTAAAGTCATATGATTATGTAAATCTAATTAATAACACTCGTATAAATTCAAAAATTAATTTACGTCATCATAATGGTGTAGCTTATATTGGAGTTAAAGAATTTTTAAAATCTTTAGATGGATTAGTTAGTTTTTCTAAAGTTAGAGTAAAACCATACCAAACTGCTAATTTTTATAAAGAAAAAGAAATTAGTTACAAATTTAATAACAACAAAGTTACTTTAAACTCAATTAGTAAATATTCAAATAATAATAAAACTACAAACTACCAATTAGAAGTTGATAGTAAAAACAAAACAATTACTGTATCTGATAATGACTTTTTTACTGACATTTTTACATTTTATAGACGTGGTGAAGAAGATTTAAATATTGATTTTTTAGATACTCAAATTCTAAATAAAAACAAACATCTTGTTTTTGATTTAAGTAAGTATGGAATTGATATTTTAAATGATCAAAATGATTTATATTTACCACTAGTATTAATTAACCAGTTATTTTTAAATCAATCTAATGTGCAATTATACTTTAATGGTCAAACTGTAAACTTATTTGCTTATAGTAAAACTTTAAGAAATGTTGAACGCTTAAAACAATTAAAACATTCATATTTAAATAATGAAAATCATATTCCTGAAGGTTTAAAAGATTTCCAATACAAATATTTAGGATTCTTATTTGATCATTATTATGGAATTGAATTAGATAAAAATGCATCATATAAAGATCTATTTAAAAAATATGAAAAATACATTAAAGCAGATAACACAACTCACTATCTAACAAGTAGATATTTAATTGAACAATTAGATGATTTACATTCATCTTATTTAGTAACTGGATACTATAATAAAGATTTAGAAACTATTAATAGAACTGTTTTAAAAACAACAACACCAAGATCAAATAGATTTAAAGACATTGCAAGAAGATTATCAGCTTATTATGATAAAGAGTTGAACTATAAAAATGTTTATACTCCAGATAGAAAAACAAGCGTAATTTCATTTAAAAACTTTGAAGCTGATTCAGCAGCTAAAATTGATCAAGCCTTAAGACAAGCTAAAAGAGATGGAATTAAAAACATTGTTTTAGATGTAAGCTTTAATAGTGGTGGATATTTAGGTACTGCTTATGAAATTATGGGATTCATGACTGATAAACCATTTAAATCATATTCATACAATCCATTAACAAAAGAACAAAAAGTTGAAACTATTAAATCAAGATACAAAAAATATGACTTTAATTACTATGTTTTAACTTCACCATTCTCATTCTCAGCTGGAAATATTTTCCCTCAAATGGTAAAAGATAATAATGTTGCTAAAGTAATTGGATTTAAAACTGCAGGTGGAGGTTCAGCTATTAGTCAAGCTATTCTACCAACTGGAGATATTGTTCAATTAAGTAGTAATAATGTTTTAACTGATAAAACTCATCATAGTTTAGAATATGGAGTAACTCCAGATATAAAACTTGGATTTGATCCATTTAAAGAGACTCAAAAATTCTTTGATTATAAATATATTCAAGATGCTGTTAATAAACATCTTAGGAAATTAAGTCCATATAAATCAACTGGTGTTATAGTTATACCTTATGATCCTAGATTAGAATCTTCATTTGATGATCAACCTTTAAAAAGAACTAGTACATCAGATGATCAATCTGAAACAAATAGCTTAAATAGTTTATTTTCTAATCTAAAAGAACGTGAAAAAAAAGATGCCTATTTTGTTCTAGGAGCAATTGGTTTAACAATTAGTCTAGCTATTATTTTTCTTATTATTAAAAAACTATTAAAATAACTCATTTTAATTAAACCTTAGTAAAAATTACTAAGGTTTTTTTTATTTTTATAAAACTTTTTAAAAAATTTTTAAAAATTTTGGTCACTTTTAAAAATTTATTCCTAATACTATAATGAACAGAATTATAAGAAAGGATTAATTATGAAAAAAGCTATAAAGTTATTACCAAATTATTCATTAGATCAAATCAAAAACCTAAACCAAATTAATAAAAAATTATATACTAAAAAGTTAAATTTTAAAAAAGTTTTAAAAGTATTATCAGCATTAGGATTAGTGTTATTTTCAACTAGTTTTTTAGTTGTTTGAAACTTTGATAAACTTAGTTTTTCAAATAATACTAATTTAGAACAACAATTAGAAGATTATAAAATAGAACTAGATAATAAAATTACTTCTTTACAATCAATTCATAATAACCAAATTAATCAAATTAAAGAATTTAAACAAAATCAAAATGTTTTAAAAACGATTAGTTTAAAAGAGCTAGAAACTAGAATTACTAGTTTAGATAATCAACAAAAACAAGCAATATTACAAATTAATAAAAATAATGAATTATTAAAAACTAATCAAAACAAACTAACTAATTTAAATAATTTAAAAAATAACTACTCTAAACAAATTACAAATCTAGAAAATAATAAAAATACTAACTTAAATCAAATTAATCAAACTAATAATGAAACTAAAAAATTAGAAATACAAATTTCTAGTTTAAATGAACAAGTAAAAAATAATAAAAAACTTTTAACTAATTCAACTAATCAAAATAACCAATTAAAAATTGAAATTTCTAATTTAGAAAAACAAATTCAAAACAATAATATTAAAATTACAAATACTAAAAAAACTATTTTGGATCTAGAAAATCAAAAAACTAATTTAACAAAACAACTTAACCAACTAACTAATAATCTTAATGAAACTAGAAATTCAGTTAGTTTAAAATCACAACAAATTACTAGTTTAGAAAATCAAATTAATGATAATAATAAAAAACTAGAACAATTAAATGCTAAAAACAAGCAAATTACTAATACATTAGCAACTTTAACTAATAATAATCAAAATAATAATAATGAAATTGACAAATTAACAAAAGCTTTACAAAGTAATCAAAATTCTATTGAACAAATCACTAATAATAATTCTTTACTTACAAATAATTTAAATGAACTAAATAATAAAAACAAACAAGTTTTATCTGAACTAAAAAAACTTTCTGAACTAATTAAAACTAAACAAAATGAACTAAATAATAAAACTAAAGAACTAGAAAAACAAACTTCAGCTTTACAAACATTAATTAATAGTAATTCAGATAATGATAATAAATTAAAATTACTAGCTAATACTAGTAGTGAAAACCAAAATAAAATTACTAGTTTAGCAACTCAAACTAAACAACTAGATAACTTAATTAATTCAGCAAAACAACAAAAAGAAAAACTAACTAAAGAATTACAAAAATTAAATATTCAACAAAGTTCATTAACTCAAGAAATAGCTAATTTAACTACTCAAAAAAATAGTTTAGAATCTCAAATCAATGATTTAAATGAACAAATTACAACACTAAAAAATCAAAATAATCAAATAACTAGTGATATTGAAAATCATGAAACTGAAATTAATACATTAACTGAAAGAATTAAAGAAAAAGAAGTTAGATTTAAAGATTTAGAATCACAAATTAGTTCAACTAAAGAACAAATAACAAAAGCAGATGAAGAAATTAAACAACTAGAAGATCAAAAAGAACCATTAAAAAGAAAAGAAGATGATCTAGGTTGATGAGTAAGAGAATTAAGCAGATATCAATAGGTAAATTAGTATGAAAAAACTTTTATATGCTTTAACAACATTAACAATGACTGTATTTTCAACTGCAAGTTTAGTTGCTTGTAGTAAAAAAGATGATAATCAACCAAAACAACTATCTAAATTAGAACAATTAAAAAGTGAAATTAATAGTTTAGAAAATAATGTTAATCAATACAATGAACAAATTAATAAAACTGAATTAGAAAAACAGCAATTACTTGAAGAAATAGAAAAAATAAAAAAGAAATCAATAGTTTAAAAAAACAAGAAATTGCTAAAAAAGAAGAGTTGATTTCTTTAACAAATAAAAAAAACAGTATAGATCAACACATTAATAAATTAAACTCTCAAATTGCTACTATTGATGAAGCTAGTAAAAAAGACAAAGAAAAAATATCCTCTTTAACTAAGCAAATTGAAGAAGTAAAAACAAATTTAGATAATGCTACAAGTCAAAAAAATGTAAATATTGAAAAGATTAAAAATTTAGAAACTCAAGTTGAAGAATTAAAAACTAAAACAGCTCAGTTAGAAAAAGAGCTTTCTGAAAAAAGATTAACTAAAGAACAACTTGACCAAAGCAAAAAAGATTCAGAAGCAGAAGTTAAAAAGTTTGAAGAAATGTTAAATAGTTCAAAAACTGACAAAGACAAATTGATTGAACAAAAAACTAATTTAGAAAAACAAATTGAATATACAATTTCAGAATCTAGTAAAAAAGATGAATCATATTCTAAACTACAAGCTGAATTAGAAAAACTAGCAAGAGAGATTAAAGATCTAGAAGAACAAGACAAACAAAATGAACAAAAAATAGAAGCATTAAAAAGAAAGGAAGGAAAAGATAGTGAAAAAATTAAAAAATTAGAAGAAGAGAAAACCAAAACTAGAAGTGAGTTAGATGATTTAAACAAGAAAAAAGATGAATTAGAAAAACAAATTAAACAAAAACAAGATTCATTTATTTCTAGTGATGAAAAATCTAAAAAAGCTAAACAAGAACTAGATGAAATTAATAAAAAAGTAAGAGAAACTGAGCAAAAAACTCAAGAAATTAATGATTTACATCAAAAACAAGTAGAAAAAAGTAAGCAAATTGAAAAGCAAATTCACGATATTCAAAAGGGTATTAAAGTTCAAGATGAAGAGTTAAAAAAACTACTTGAAGAAAAGAATGGCAAACAAAAACAAGCAGATGATTTAAAAAATGAAAATACAAATGCTCAACACAAAATCGATGAGTGAATAAAAAGTAATGAAAGTTTAAAAAATCAATTAAGTATATTAACTCAAAAAAATAAAGAACTAAATGAACAAAAAGAAAAACTAGATGCTGATATTAACACTTATTTTGAAAAGAAAAAAGAATTAGAAGAAAAGAAATATCAATTAATTAAACAAATTGCAGATTTTAAAAAACAAATTTTTTTAGAATCAAGAAAAATAAAACAAAAAGAACGAGACTTAGAACAATTATCTAATACATATTCAGATAAACAAAATAGAATTAGAGAATTAAAAGAAGAAAACCAACGTTTAGAATCAAGCATTAATGAATTAAATTCAAGATATGAATATTTAAAAAGCAAAACAGTTGAAGCTGAATATGATGGTGATAAATGTACTAAAATAGGATTTTTTTATAACACTGATACTGAAGAATATCAAATTCAAGAATTTAGAAAAACAACAAAAGAAGTCCCTGAACATCTACCAACTTTTATAGGTGATTTATCTTATTGTTTTAAAGGTAATCATCATTATAAAATAACTAATCTTGATAAATGAGATTTAAAAAACGTAACTAATCTTGAAGGAATGTTTGTAGATGCTTATTTATACGATATGGATTTAAACAATTGAAATGTCTCAAATGTTAAAAATATGAAAAAAATGTTTCGTAATACTTACTTTAATGCCGGTAATATTTCAGATTGAAAAATTACAAGTTTAGAAGATATGAGTGAGATGTTTTCTACTATTTGATATTCATTTAACTTAGATATTAAAACAAAAAGAGTTATAAGAGTTAAATACCATGAACCACCAAGAAACGAACTTTCATATGATGTTAAATGAACTGCTTGAGATGTTTCAAAAGTAAAACGAATGAAAGATTTATTTAATAGTACTGATACTAATTTATCATTAAGTTCTTGAGATGTTTCAGGAATAGAAGATGAGTATGATTTCTTTCCACACTATATAGCATATTGAGAAATTAATAGAGGATCTTGACCATCTAATACTAAAGGTAGAGAACCGGGATTTTGAGATGGAGGATGAGGTTTTAGTAATTTATTATAAGCACATATTCTTATTTCTAACTAAAATTCATACAAATAAAAACTAATTTATTCTAATTTTTAATTAGAGTACAATTAGTATTTTTAGTAAAAAACACTTTAAAAAATCAAAACATAATAACAAAACATAATAAAAATTTTAACTATATGGGCAAAATGATATGAAAAAACTTTTATATGCTTTAACAACATTAACATTGACTGTGTTATCAACTGCAAGCTTGATTGCTTGTAGTAAAAAAGATGAACAACCAAAACAATTGTCTAGATTAGAACAATTAAAAAGTGAAATTAATAGTTTAGAAAATAATGTTAATAAATACAATGAACAAATTAATAAAACTGAATTAGAAAGACAACAATTACTTGAAGAAATTAATAAAATTGAACAAGAAATTAAAGAACTAAAAAAGCAAGAAAGTAGTAAAAAAGAAGAATTAACTACTTTAAATAATAGAAAAAATAATATAAATCAACAAATTGATAAATTAAACTCTCAAATTGCTGTTATTGATCAAACTAGTAAAAAAGATAAAGAAAAAATAGCTTCATTAACTAAGCAAATTGAAGATGTCAAAGTTAATTTACAAAATGCTACAAAACAAAAAAATGTTACTATTGAACAAATCAAAAGTTTAGAAACACAAGTTCAAGAATTAAAAACAAAAACTGAAAAAGTAGAAAAAGAACTTTTAGACAATAGATCTAGAAAAGGTGAGTTAGATAAATTACAAAAAGAATCTCAGATTGAATCAGAAAAATCAAAAAGTATGTTAGATCAATTAAATAAAGAAAAAACAGATCTAACTACTCAAAAAACTAAGTTAGAAGAACAAATTCAAGCTGAAATTTCTAAAGCTAGTCAAAATGATAGTTCTTTATCTCAACTACAATCTCAATGAAAAGAATTACTAGAAAAAATCAAAAAGCTAGAAGATACAAACAATAAAAATCAAGAAGAAATAAATAAATTAAAACAAGCAAATAATAATGATAATCAAAAGATAAAAGAACTAGAAAAAAACAAAGCTAGCACTGAATCTGAATTAACAAAATTAAACAAACAAAAAGATGATTTGCAAAAACAAATTGATACTAAACAAAATGAATTTATTTCTAAAAGTAAGCAAGCTAAAAGTGCACAATCTCAATTAGAAACAATTAATTCTGATATTAAAAAAGCAGATCAAAGCATTAATGAAATTAGCACAAAATACCAAAAAGAATTAGAAAAAAGTAACCAATTACAAGAACAAATCAAAAATATTGAACAAGGCATAAAACTTCAAGAAGATGAATTAAAAAGGCTAATTTTTAATAAAGATGAAAAGCAAAAAGAAGTTGAAGCATTAAAAAATCAAAATATAGATGTTGAAAAACAAATTGATCAATGACAAAAAACTAATTTAAATCTAAAAAATCAACTTGATTCATTATCTAAAAAAACTAAAGAGTTAAATGAACAAAAAGAAAAACTTGATGCTGATATTAACACTTATTTTCAAAAGAAAAAAGAATTAGAAGATAAAAAATATCAACTAGTAAGTGAAATTTCTAAACTTAATAAACAAATAGAAGAAGAAAATCAAAAGATAAAAGAAAAGGAAAATCAGTTAGAAGAATTAGTAAATAAACATTCAGAAAAACAAAACAGAATTAGAGATTTAAAAGAAGAAAACCAAAGATTAGAATCAAGTATTAACGAACTAAATTCAAGATATGAATATTTAAAAAGCAAAACAGTTGAAGCTGAATATGATGGAGATAAATGTACTAAAATAGGATTTTTTTATAACACTGATACTGAAGAATATCAAATTCAAGAATTTAGAAAAACAACAAAAGAAGTTCCTGAACACTTACCAACTTTTATAAGTAACCTATCTTATTCTTTTAAAGGCAATCATCATTACCAAATAACTAATCTTGATAAATGAGATTTAAAAAATGTAACTAATCTTGAAGGAATGTTTCTAGATGCTTATTTATACAAGATGGATTTAACAAATTGAAATACATCAAATATTAAAAATATGAAAAAACTTTTCTATAATTCATATTTTTATCTAGGTGATATTTCTAATTGAAACACTTCAAATGTAGAGGACATGAGTGAAATGTTTTCAAATATTTGATATGGAATTGATCTTGATATTTCAACAAAACAAGCTAAAAAAATTCATTATCTTGACCCACCTAGAAACGAACTTTCATATGATGTTAAGTGAACTGCTTGAGATGTTTCAAAAGTAAAAAGAATGAAGAATTTAATTTGAAAAAGTCATTTGTATTCACCAATAAATACTTGAGATGTTTCAGGAATTGAGGATAAATATGAACATTTTGCGTGATATATAGGTGCTGATAAATTAGATGGACTTAGATGACCACAAAATACTAAGGGTGGAGAACCTACAACTCCTCCAATAATAAAATGACAATTCCTGTAGTTGTGGTTTTGAATCTTTATGTATATTAGAAACGTGCATAAACTTATAAATAAATAGGTAAATTAGTATGAAAAAACTTTTATATGCTTTAACAACATTAACATTGACTGTGTTATCAACTGCAAGCTTGATTGCTTGTAGTAAAAAAGATGAACAACCAAAACAATTGTCTAGATTAGAACAATTAAAAAGTGAAATTAATAGTTTAGAAAATAATGTTAATAAATACAATGAACAAATTAATAAAACTGAACTAGAAAAACAACAATTACTTGAGGAAATTAATAAAATTGAACAAGAAATTAAAGAACTAAAAAAGCAAGAAAGTAGTAAAAAAGAGGAATTAATTACTTTAAATAATAGAAAAAATAATATAAATCAACAAATTGATAAATTAAACTCTCAAATTGCTGTTATTGATCAAACTAGTAAAAAAGATAAAGAAAAAATAGCTTCATTAACTAAGCAAATTGAAGATGTCAAAGTTAATTTACAAAATGTTACAAAACAAAAAAATGTTACTATTGAACAAATCAAAAGTTTAGAAACACAAGTTCAAGAATTAAAAACAAAAACTGAAAAAGTAGAAAAAGAACTTTTAGCAAGTAGATCTAGAAAAGATGAGTTAGATAAATTACAAAAAGAATCTCAGATTGAATCAGAAAAATCAAAAAGTATGTTAGATCAATTAGACAAACACAAAACAGAACTAACTAATAAAAAAACTAAGTTAGAAGAACAGATTCAAACTGAAATTTCTAAAGCTAGTGAGAAAGACAATTCTTTATCTAAATTACAATCTCAATGAAAAGAATTACTAGAAAAAATTAAAAAACTAGAATATAAAAACAATAAAGATCAGGTTGAAATAAATAAATTAAAACAAACAAATAGCACTGATAAAGAAAAGATAAAAGAACTAGAAAAAAACAAAATTGATACAGAAAAACAGTTGACTGAATTAAACAAACAAAAAGATGATTTGCAAAAACAAATTGATACTAAACAAAATGAATTTATTTCTAAAAATAGTGAAGCTAAAAGTGCACAAACTCAATTAGAAACAATTAACTCTAATATTAAAAAAGCAGATCAAAGCATTAAAGATATTAATTCAAATTATCAAAAACAATTAGAAAAAAGTAACAATTTACAAGAACAAATCAAAAAAGTTGAACAAGGTATAAAACTTCAAGAAGATGAATTAAAAAGGCTAATTTTTAATAAAGATGAAAAACAAAAAGAAGTTGAAGCATTAAAAAATCAAAATATAGATGTTGAAAAACAAATTGATCAATGACAAAAAACTAATTTAGATCTAAAAAATCAACTTGATTCATTAGCTAAAAAAACTAAAGAGTTAAATGAGCAAAAAGAAAAACTAGATGCTGATATTAACACTTATTTTGAAAAGAAAAAAGAATTAGAAGAAAAGAAATATCAACTAGTAAGTGAGATTTCTAAACTTAATAAACAAATAGAAGAAGAAAATCAAAAGATAAAAGAAAAAGAAAATCAGTTAGAAGAATTAGTAAATAAACATTCAGAAAAACAAAACAGAATTAGAGATTTAAAAGAAGAAAATCAAAGATTAGAATCAAGTATTAACGAACTAAATTCAAGATATGAATATTTAAAGAAAAGAACGGTTAATGCTGAATATGATAATTATAAATGTACTAAAATAGGATTCTTTTTTAATGATGAAATTAATGATTATCAAATTCAAACTTTTGACAAATATACAACTGAAGTTCCTGAAGATTTACCAAGTTTTATTGGAAGTTTAGCTTATGCATTTAAAGCAAACAATAATTACAGAGTAAAAAATTTTGATAAATGAAATGTTGAAAATGTAACAAGTATCGAAGGAATTTTTGCTGATTCTTATATGTATGATGTTAATTTAAATAACTGAAATACAAAAAATATAAAAAATATGAAAAGAGCATTTTATAATTCTTCATTTTGTTGTGGAAATATTTCTGAATGAGACACTTCAAATGTTAAAGATATGTCAGAAACATTTAGTTGAGTTTCAAGTCATATACGTCACGATATTTCAACAAAAATAGTATCAAGAGTTAAATATCATGATGCTCCAAGAAATGAACTTTCTTATACAGTAAGTTGAACTGCTTGAGATGTTTCAGGTGTTAATAAAATGAAAGGCATATTTGCAAGATCTTGATTTAATGGATCATTAGAAAGTTGAGATGTTTCAGGAATAACTGATGATTATGACTTTTTCCCACATTATATAGAATTAAGTAATTTTTATAGAGAAAGATGACCTCAAAATACTAAAGGTAGAGAACCAAGTTTTTGAGAAAATCTTGTTCCTCCACACGTTTTAGAATAATTGAATGAATAATAGGTAAATATTATGAAAAAACTTTTATACACTTTATCATCACTAGTGATTAGTTTATTATCAACTACTACTTTAATAGCTTGGATTAGTAAAAAAGAAGAAGAATCAAGCCAACTAATTAGACTAGAACAATTAAAAAGTGAAATTAATAGTTTAGAAAATAATGTTAATTTGTACAATGAACAAATTAATAAAACTGAATTAGAAAAACAACTACTAGTTGAAGAAATTCAAAGAATTGAACAACAAATCATAAGTTTAAAAGAACAAAAAACTAGTAAAAAAGAAGAGTTAAACTTATTGACTAATAAAAAGAATAGTATAAATCAACTAATTAATAAATTAAACTCCCAAATTGTTCTAATTGATGATGCTTCTAAACAAGAAAAAGAAAAAATTTCATTTTTGCTAAAACAAATTAATAAAACTAAAAATCAACTAAGCACTACTATTAATCAAAAAAATATAAATATTAAAAAAATAAAAGATCTTCAAATTCAAGTTAATCAGTTAAAAGAAAATATTAAACAAACTGAATCAGAAATTCTAGAAAATAAATCAAAAAAACAAGAACTTATCAAATTAAAAAATATAACTGATTATGAAGTTAATAAATTCAAAAGTATGTTAGATGATCTTAAAATTAGTAAAGATAATTTAAATAAGCAAAAAATTGAATTAGAAAACAAAATTCAAGCTCAACTTAATGAATTTAGTAAAAAGAAAAGTAGTATACTTGAACTAAGTAAAAAACTAGAAAGTTTATTAACAAATATTAAGAAACTAGAAAATCAGTATCAACAAACTTTAAATAAAATAAATAAACCTAATAAAAATAATCAAAAAGATAAAGCAACTTTAAAAGAATTAGAAATACAAAAATCAAAATTTAAAGCACAACTAAATGAACTAAATACACAAAAAGATCAATTAGAAAACCAAGTTGATAAAAAACAAAAAGAGTTTATTTCTAATGATTTTAAATCTAAACAACTAGAAACTAATTTAGAAAAAATAAATCAAACTATTAAAAAAAATGAACAAAATACTAAAAATATAAATTCTATTTATCAAAAACAATTAGAAAAAAGTAAGAAATTAGATCAACAAATTAAAAAAGTTGAACAAGGTATAAAAATCAAAACTCAAGAACTAAAATTACTATTATTAGATCAACAACAAAAAGAAGAAGAATCAAATAATTTAATTACTAAAAATAATGATCTTCAACTAAAAATTGAGCAATTAAGTAAAAATAATAAAAATCTAAAAACTGAATTAGATATTTTGGTTAAGAAAACCAAACAATTAAATGAACAAAAAGAAAAACTAGATGCTAATATTAGTACTTATTTTGAAAAGAAAAAAGAATTAGAAGAAAAGAAGTATCTAATAATTAATCAAATTTCTAAACTTAAAAAAAGAATAAAACAAGAAAATAAAAAGATTAAAGAACAAGAAAATTATTTAGAAAAAATACCAAACAAATCTTTAAAAAGCCAAAATGATCTAAAAGAAATAAAACAAGTAAATCAAAAACTAAAAGCAGATGCTGATGAACTAGGTTCAGTATATGAATTTTTAAAAACAAGACCAGTACAAGCTAGATATGATGGAGATGTTTGTACAAGAATTGGATTTTTTTACAATGATAATGAAAGATACCAAATTGAACCGTTTAAAAAATCAACAAAACAAGTTCCTAAAGACATACCATCCTTTTTAACTGATTTATCTTATGCTTTTAAAAAGAATGAAAATAAAAAAATCATTAATATTGAGAATTGAATCATTGATGATGTTATAAGTATTGAAGGTATTTTTTCAAATTCTAATGTAAATATGAACTTAAATGATTGAAATACAAAAAATGTAATAAATATGAAAAGAGCATTTTATAATTCTTCATTTTGTTGTGGTGATATTTCAAAATGAGATACTTCAAATGTGCTTTATATGGAAGAAATGTTTAGTAGAGTTGGAACTATTAAAATAGATCTTTCAACAAAACAAGCAACTAAAACAGTATATCAAGATCTACTAGGAACTTTGATTCCTTATAAAATTACTTGAACTGCTTGAGATGTTTGAAAAGTATTATCAATGAAAGATATTTTTTTAAATTCTTCATTTTATGGTTCATTAAACACTTGAAATGTTAGAAACATTACAGATACATATGATTTTTGACCAAAATATATCCAATTAAAATGATTTGCAAAATGAAGATGACCAAAGAATACAAATGGTAGAGATCCTTATTTTTGAGAAAATTTTTCTCCAGTAATTCTATAATTATTAAATTAGTTAAATTAACTTTAAAAAATCACCTTTTATATGCTTAAAGTTTCTATAAACTAGTTTAAAATTAATATCATATAAGACATGTTTTTGCAATGTCTTATTTCTTTTTTATTAATAAAAATTATTAGAATTATAGAAAGAAAGGTGAATTTCATTATAGTATTTTCTCAATCAGTATCGTTTGGACAGCAAGCTGTTGCCTTTCTAAAAGGGACATCATTATTAATGTTAGTACTTGTATTTTTTACAATTTTTTCATACTATGTTCCTAAAGGTAAAAGAGCAATGTCTGGTTTATCTGGAGCTGTTTGTGCTACTTTTTTAATAGAAGTTTTTAACTTTTGAGTTTTAGGAAGAATTCCAGTAATTGGAGATTTTACTAGAATTATTGGTAGTGTAGCAGGAACTTTAGCAGCTCCAGCTTGTACAATACTTGTAATTATTTTAATGGGTGGAAATCCACTATTTGCAATTCTATGTGGTACTGCTGTATTTGGAGTAGGTTTATCAGTTGATGTTGATGGTATATCTAAATCAATCGCTAGAACTTTAGTAAATACAACTACAACTGATGGTCAAAAATTATTATCTGAAGACAATTCAATTAGAGTTATTGCTGAATGAGTAAAAGGTAATAATTTACAAGGTGAAATGTTAAACACTTTTGAAAAGATTAAATCTAATTTAGTAATAAATGAACAAAAAGATATTTTAAAAACTATATTTAGTAGTCAATATATGCCAAGTTTTGCAATGAATCTAAGAACTACAGTTGGAGCATTTAATATTTTAGCTGGATTAGTTGCTGGATATACAATGTATTGAGCTTTAGTATTATTACAAAAATATGCACCTGATGGATTAGATTTAATTATTGCATTATTAATAATTGCTCCTTTAACTGCTTTAACAGCAAAATTTGGAGCTAATGTTGTTGCTCCACTTCTAAAAGGAATAGGTTCATCAATCGAAGTTGCAATTAATTTATCACCAATCCCAATGGCAATTGTTGTTGGAGGTTTCTTAACAGTTGTTGGTACTTCACCACTATCATCAATGGCTCTAGCAGTTGGTTTAGGTCTTCAAGGTTCAGCAATGGCTGTAGGTAGTGTTGCAGCTATGGGTTCATCATTTATGAATGGTGTATTATTTGCAAGAATGAAATATGGTGATAAAAAACAAACAATCGCATGTGCAATAGAACCATTATCTCAAGCAGATATTATTTCAATGAATCCTGTTTCAGTTTATACAACTAACTTTATTGGTGCTGCTGCTACTGGTGTTTTAGTAATTATTTATGGTCAAAATATTTTAAATATAGAACAATCAGTATTTATGATTAACTCAAATAGTTATGAAATTGTTCGCGGATTTACTCAACAAGGAGTTGGTTTAGCTACCCCATTTGGTCCAGTTGCTATGTTTGGTCAAGGTGGTGGACAAACTGCTAAAGTATTGACTCAAAACTCAACTCAATATGCTACTTGACAGTTAAATATGCATCTAGCTATTTTATTAGTACTAACTGCTGTATTAAATGCAGGAGCTGGATTATTAGGTGGTTATATGTTTAGACATAGTAAAAGAACTACTTATTTTGAAATATATAACTTACCTTTACCTTTAAAACATCAATATTTATTAGAAGAAATTGAGTTATTCCAAAACAATAAACGTCGTTTTGCCTGACAATGAAAAACAATCATTTTCTTTAGTAAAATTAAACAAACTATTAGAGTTAAATCAATTATTTATATAAAAACATTTATTGAATGTTTTAATAAGTTTATTTCTGAAAAAGAAGAAACTATTAAAACTAAAAAAGATGAATTACTACATACAAGTACTTCAAAACAAGAATTCAAAACTAGTTATAAAAAAGAAAAAAAACAAATTATTATTGATCTAAAAAATAAATGAATTAATAACTATAAATCTGAAATTCAAAAACAAAAACAATACTATAATGATCTAATGTTACATTTTAAAAATGAATTAGAAACATTAAACCAATTAGTAGCTAAAAATAAACAAATGAGTCAAAAAATTACAAACGAAGATAAAACTAAATACAAAAAATTAAAATCTGAATTTAAAAAGACTCAAAAACAAAATCATCAATTAGCTAAAACTAATTTAAAAGGTTCTGTTGGAAAAGATAGATTAACTAAATTACATAATAAAAAGATGCAATTCATACAAGATCATATTGATTTTTATAAACAAGTATCACAATTCTATCCACAGAAAAAATTTGTTATTAAAACTTTTATAGAATCATAATAATTAGTTAATAAATAAAAAATCAAGCCTTACATCGCTTGATTTTTTTTATCTTCTTTTAGTTTTTCTTTTTGCTCTTGATCAATAATTTGATTAATTATTTTTTGTCTTTTTTCTCAAGTTCTGTTTGATAAATGATATGAATAAAATTCAACAGCATCAGTTATTAAAATAAATGTAAACGGAATTAAAGCACATCCTAGACTTGAAAAGAAAATTCACATATTTTTAGAAGTTCAATTAATATATGTTTTTGTATCATTAATACCAGCTAAACCAAATACTTTTGAATTAAATACTGGTATTGAAAAGACAAGTATTGAAATTAATAAAGCTATAATACATGCATAAACTAAAGGTTTTGAAATAGTTCAATCAATTTTTTTAGTGTCTTTTCAATTTGTAAGTTTTATTAGATGAGTAAATAGAATTGGAGCAATTATACTTGTAATAAACATACTAGTTCTTCCAAATACTACAAAATCATGCATATTATCTAAATTACTTAATAGAACACCATTATTTTGTTTGATAAATAAGAACCAATTTTTAGCTTTAACATATCCATCTAAACTATTATAATAATCAAGATTTGTAACTGACATTCCAATAATAAATGAAATTATTTGAGCAGCTGATAAAGATAAACCAACTTTAAATAAAGGTCAGATAATTTCATTTAAAATACTTTTATTTCTTAGTTGAGGTTTAGTTTTTAAAAGTGTTCTATCAATTGGACTCATTCCAATTCCAAAAGCTAAACAAGAATCAACTACAAGATTAATAAATAAAATATTTGTAGCAGTTAGTGGTGAAATTCTTAATAATAAAGAAATAATTACAATACTTATAACATTTGCAAAGTTAAATCCTAATAATAAAACAATTGCTCTTCTTATTTTTTGATAAACATTACGTCCTTCTAAAACACCAACCATCATTGTGTTTAGATCGTCATTAGTTAAAATAACATCTGCTGCTTGTTTTGCAACATCAGTTCCACTAACACCCATAGCAACACCAATATCTGCTATTGCTAAACTTGGAGCATCATTAACTCCATCTCCAGTCATTGAAACTATGTATCCTTTTTTTTGTAAAGCTTGAACAATTCTTACTTTATGTTCTGGATTAACTCTTGCAAAGATTTTAATATTATCAATTGCACTTTCTAATTCTTGATCAGTATATTGTTCTAATTTTTCAGAAGACATTACTTCATATTGAGTATAAGCTAATTCTAAATCTCTTGCTATTGCTAAAGCTGTAATTGCATGATCTCCAGTAATCATAATTGTTTTAATACCAGCTGCTTTTGCTTGTTGAATAGCAATCAAAGCTTCTTTTCTTATAGGATCAATCATTCCAACTGCACCTATAAAAATTAAATCTTCTTCAGTTTTTTGGCTTTCATCTAAAATTGGTTTAACACCAAATCCTAAAACTCTTAAAGCATCATCACTTAATGATGTTGATAATTTTTTAATTTCTTTTTTATGAGTATTTGTTAATTTAACAATTTTATTATTAATAAAAATCTTAGTACATTTTTTTAATATTTGATCTAAAGCACCTTTTGTAAATACAAACTGTTGTTCATTTTCTAAAACATTAACAGTTGTCATTAATTTTCTTTCACTATCAAAAGGAATTTCAAAAATTCTTGGATATTTTTTTCTAAACTCTTGTTCATCAATTTTTATTTGATCTGCAAAATCAACTAATGCAAGTTCAGTTGGATCTCCAATTCTTTCATCATTTTCAGTAATTGAATCATTTGGTAGAACTAAAGATTTTAAAAATAAATCTTTTGCTTGCTCATTTTCAGTTTTATTTATAAACTCATCAGCTAATATGATTTCATTATTTCAAATTAGCTTTTTAATAGCCATTTTATTTTGAGTTAATGTACCAGTTTTATCAGTACAAATTACATTTACAGAACCTAAAGTTTCAATACTTTCTAACTTTTTAACAATAACGTTATTTTTTGCCATTCTTTTTGTTGCAAAAGATAAAGCAATAGAAACAATTGCTGAAAGTGATTCTGGAATTACTCCAATTGCTAAAGTTATTGAAATCATTAAATAAGTTGCTCAGTTACTTTTATTTGATGAAATTATAAAACTTAAAAATACAAAAATACTGATAATAATAGCTAGAATAGAAATTAAATAACTAAATCTATTCATTTTCTTTTCTAAAGGTGTTACTTGTTCTTCATTATCAGAAATTGTTTTTGAAATTTTTCCAATTTCAGTGTTAAGTCCAGTTTTAATTACTACTCCAACTGCTCGACCTGAAGTTACAAAAGTAGACATAAAACAAATATTTTTCTTATCAGCTAAAATGTTTGTATGTTTTATTGGTCTTGTATTTTTTTCAACAGGAACTGATTCACCAGTTAAAATTGATTCTTCAACCATACAATCACTAGATTCTAATAATCGTAAATCAGCAGGAACATATTTACCAGCTTCTAGAATTACAATATCACCAACCACTAATTCACTAGCATCAATTTCTTTAACAATTGAATCTCTTAAAACAACAGCCGAAGGTTTTGATAATGATTTTAAAGCATCAACTGATTTTCTAGCTTTGATTTGTTGAACTGTTTCTAAACTAGCATCTAGTAAAATAACTCCCATAATTACAATAAAATCAATAAAATCATCAAACTTAACTTCAAAATGTTTTGATGAAATCAATGGTGCAACTACTGAAATAATTGCTGCTATAAATAAAACAATTTGAATTGGTTGAACTAAAGATTTTAAAAAGATTAAAATAGCTGGGGTCTGTTTATTTTTTGCTAATTCATTTCTACCATTTTTAATTAATAATTCATTAGCATTTTGATTGGTTAGTCCAGTTTTAATATTTGTATTTAATATTTCTTGAACTTCGTGAATCGTTTTTTGTTCTAAATTATCCATATATAAAACTATTTACCCCCTAAAAGTTTGTCTATTAATTCATAACACTTTATAATATTAGTCTTATTCAAATTAGAAATCTTTATAAACTCATCTTCTTTGTAAAAATTTATTGTTTCTTTTATGATTTTTTCATTTTTAACATATTCGCTTTTTTTTAATTTATCTAATTTAGTACCAATAATCACAACTGGAATATTATAATGCTTTAAAAATTGATACATCATCACATCATCATTACTTGGTTTATGTCTAAGATCTAATAATAAAAAAACACCTTTTAAATTTTTACGATTAATAAAATATTCTTCCATCATTTTAGCAAATTGAATTTTTAAATTATCATCTACTTTTGCATAACCATATCCTGGAGCATCCACTAATCGATACTCACCTTTATTAATGTCAAAAAAGTTTAATAATCTAGTTTTTCCAGGTGTATTTGAGATTTTTGCTAGTTTGTTATTATTTGTTAAAGAGTTAATAAAACTAGATTTTCCAACATTACTTCTACCTATTAAACAAATTTCACTAATATCATCATCTATTCAGTTACTTTTATTTGATGCTGAAGTTATAAAACTAGCTTGTTTTATCATCTTTATCCTTTCTTTACTAACTCTTTAAAATTTGTTTCAAATCATTTATCTAAATCATTTTTTTTATAAATTCATAATCTATATTTTCTACTATGGACACTAATATAAACTACTCTTATAAAATGTTTTGTAATATGAATTTGAAAAATAGATCTTAATTCAACTATTCTATTAACTAAAACTAGATATTTTTCAGTTTTAATTACTATTAACTGATTTGTTAAAACCAATAAAACTACAAATAAAATATATTGACAAATAATCATAAATATAGCAATTGTTTCATATAAAAAAGCTTGATTTAATAAATTTGTTAGTTTTAAAATTGTAATAAATATTATAACAAAAAGTGATATCGCAAAAGTTAAAATGTTAACTAGTTTGATTTTATAAAAACCTTTTTTATCAAAATTATATTCTAGATATTCATCTTTTATTTGGTTATAAGTTTTTTTAACTTTATTTCATCAATAAAAATTAACAATAAAAGATCCAATGCTTGATAAAATAACTGAAGAAAATAAAATAATATAAGAAATAAAATTATCTTGCATATTAAAACTCCTTTTTTAGTTTTTTAATAACTAATACTAGTAGAAAAACATCACCTAAAATTGTAAGACTTTGGTCTTTTATTTTTATAACACAGCCTTTTTCTAAAAGATTTTTATCTTTAATTACACAAATACTACAACTTTTAATTTCATCAATTTTATACTTATAAAACTGATCGTTATCATCAATTACTAAATGTAAATTAGTTAAATATAATTTTGTTGGTTCAAAATGATAACTTGTAGTTTGATATAAACTTAAACTCTTTTTTAAAACTAAATAATCATCATCAAAATAATCTTTATAATCAGGTGTTTTTTCATTTGTTTTTGATATTAAAAGTTCTTTTTGAAATAATCCAATTTCGTTTTCTGGTAGTTCATATTCAAATTCAATTTCACTTAAATTAGAATCTTTATTTTCTAATTTATATTTATTTCAATCTTCTAAATATTTGTTGTTAAAATGAATAAAATCTCTATTTTTGATTTGATATAAATAAGCTAATATAAAAGTTATTAATAAAAATACTAAATATATTACTATAAAAATTATTATTGTAATTACTTTACTAGACATTTTTATTCTTCTTCATCATCAAATAAACTAGATTCATAAAAGGTAATAAAATCAATTAAGCTTTGTGCATTAGTTAAAATTTCTAATTTTAATAAATCCTCTTTATTATCAAATTTTGTATAATTATCTAACATGTTAAATAATAGTTCATTAGCATAACTAAAATCTTCAAATTCAGTTTCTTTAATTAATAATTGATAAATTTTTTTAAATTCAGCTTTTTTATCAAATAAATCTTTATAAATTTCTTCGTTTTGTTTATAAATTTCTGAGTTGTTTTTTAAAACTTCTTGTTTTATATTATTAATAAATTCTTCTTTTTTTTCATCTGTTAAATTATCAATATAATTAGTTTCTAATTGTTCAATTTTTTCTATTAAAAAACTATTTGATTTTAAATAAATAGCTAGATGTTTTGCTAAAAAATAACTACTTAGTAAATGAAATTTTGTTGAATCTTTAATTTGTAAAATTTGGTTTAAAATTTCATTTTCAGCTTGTAATAAATTATTAGTTAGTAAATCTCATTGGTCATATTCATTAACTACTTCAAAATCAGCTATTAATTTTTCTATTAGATCTGTTTGTAAATTTTCTTGTTCTAATTCTTCTTGAATAAAATCTAAATTAGTTAAAATGTAAGCTAAACCTGATTCAAAAAAATCAGTGTCAAAAATCTCATTTTTATTCATAAAAAAACTCCTTTAAACTACCTTAATTATACATTACTAGCAACATTTTATTTTAATATATAATATAGAAAAGAGCATAAGAAATGATTGAAATTTATAAACTAAGAGAACTAAAATCTAAAGACTTAGAATCATATACTCACATTAACCCTTGATGATATAAAAAGATAAATAAACTAGTTTTTAAGCTAAAAAAATTCATTACTCATTTTAATGTAAATCCAAATGATTATCTTGATTTTAATATGATTCAAGAAGTGAGTTTAGATAAGTTTTTCAGATCAACTAATAATTACTTACATTTTTTAAATCCAAAATTAAATCACATTTTAACTAATAAAAAACTACTAGCTAAATTTCAAAATCAAATTAGAAATTATATGAAATTAGTTGGTATGAATTTTGCTATTTTAACTATGATTGATTTTTACAATCAGTTAAATGATGATGAAATTTTAAATAAAAAAGAACTAGTTTTAAACATCGCTAATAAAACTTTAAACGATAAATTTCAAAGATTTACTATTGAAGTGTTAAAACTAATTCCAAATGAATATAAATCTAATTTAAAAGATTTATATAGTGAAAATATTAAAAATGAGTTATTTAATTCTAGTGAGTTTGTTAGATGAACAAATAAATATGTAACTAGATTATTTAAAACTAAAAAACTTAAAGAGTTAGATTTTTTAAAAATTATTTATTTTTGTATTTTAGAAAATGAATTTAATCGTTCATTTAATTTATTAATAAAAGAGTTTATTAATAGATTGTAATTAAACTTCAGATTCATTAGTATGAGCAATCATTAATTCAGGTATCATTACATCTTGAGGTAATGAATAAACATAATAAATAGTTTGAGCAATTTGTTCAGGTTTTAATCCACCATTAATTTCATCAATTGATTTTTGATAATCATCTTTAACTTGCTTATTTGTTGTACTATTTAATAAATTAGTATTTACAATTGCTGGTTCAATCAAAGTAAATCTAATATTTGTATTGCTTAATTCTTTTCTTACTTGTTCAGTAATTGCATTTACTGCATATTTTGATCCACAATAAACAGAATGATCAGTATAAGTATATCTTGCTGCAACACTAGAAATATTAACTATAGTTCCACGATTTTGTTTTAACATACTTTTTAAAACAGCATCCATTCCATTAATTACACCTTTAATATTGATATCGATCATATTATATTTATCTTCTAGTTTTTGATCTTGATATTTATCTAGAATCATAATTCCAGCATTATTAATTAATAGATCAACAGGTCCATATATACTTTCAGCTTGTTTAATAGCTTCATTTAGTTGATTAAAATCTCTAACATCAACTCTAGCTGTTATTGTGTTTGGTAAATTTAAATCATCTAATATTTCTTTTCTTCTTGCAAGAATTAATAAAGGGTGATTTTTATTTGAAAAATATTTTGCACAAGCTAGTCCAATTCCAGAACTTGCTCCAGTAATTACAACTAATGGTTTCATATTTATTTACTTTCTATAAAAAAAGCTATTGCAAAACAATAGCTATATTATTTAATACTTTTAATTGTGATTTTGTATGGTTTTATAATGTCTTTAATTTCAACAGTAGTATTAACTTTTTTACCAATTATAGCTTTTGCAATTGGCGATTCATTAGAAATTAGATTAGAAAAAGGATCAGCTTCAATCGCACCAACAATTTTGATTTCTTTTACTTTGTGATCTAAACTTGAAATAAATTCAACAGTTGATCCAATTTTAACTTCACCAGTTGAATGAGCTTTAGAATCATCAATAACTTTAGCTCTATTAATTAAAGTTTCAACTTCTTTAATTCTTGCTTCAACTTCAGCTTGTCTGTTTCTAGCAGCATCATAATCAGCATTTTCACTTAAATCTCCTTGGTTACGTGCTTCAACTAGTTCTTCAATAACTTTTGGTCTTACAACTTCTAATAAATTTTTAAGCTCAACTTTTAATTCTTCTAATCCTTCTTGAGTTAAAATAATTTCTTTTGACATGACTTTCTCCTTATAACTTACTAATTATATAATAAAGACTAATTAATATCTATTTACTAATAAAGTATTTTATTATTAATATATCAAATCTAAAAAATAAATTGAAAATAAGTACTAAAAAGCTATTTATTCAAATTACTAATTATCAAATTAGTAATTTTTTTATTATTAATAACTTTATTTAATTCTTCAAAGTCTGCTTTTTTAATATTATCTATTGTTTTAAAATGTTTATATAATTTTAAATTAGTTTTCTTACCAACACCTTTAATTAAAAGTACTTGGTCATTTAATTGATTGTGATATTTTTTTCTAAATCCAGATTTAGCATACTCATCAACTCTAATTTGTAAACTAGTTAAAAAGTTAAATAATTTTTTAAAGTTTTTAATATCAATAGTTTGTTCAAATACATCAATTAAATATCTTGTTTTATGATGATCATCTTTACTTAAGCCAATTACATCAATATTTAAATTTAATTTATTTAAAACTTCTTTAGCAGCATGAATTTGAATAATTCCACCATCAACAATAATTAGATCAGGTAGTTCTTCTTTTTGATTAATCTTTTTTAAAAATCTTTTTTCTAACATAAACTTCATTCTTGAAAAATCAGAAGTATATGATGAATCTATATTATATTTTCTAAACTCATTTCTAATTGGTTTACGATTAATATAAACTATACAAGCTCCAGTAATGAATTGGTTATAAATATTTGAAATATCAAACATTTCAATACGTTTTAAATATTTAGATGCATTTGAAATTTGTTGTAACTGATTTAAAATTTCAATTTCATCTCCACTGTTTATATTATTTGAAATAATAGATTTATTTAAGCTATCAATAGCATTTTGTTTTGCTAATTTAACAAACACATCATTTTGTTTATCTAAACTATAAGAACTAAATTCTAATAAGTTTTCATCTAAATCTAATAATTCTATTTCATTTGGAATTAATAAAACATCAGGATAAATATTTTTTTGATAAATTTGTTGTAAATAACTATTAAATAATTCACTTAAATTTTGACCTTCATAATCTTGAATATATTCATCTTTATAAGTTAATTGACCTAATCGATAAAACAACATCACAAAACAAATTTTGTCTTGATTAATTTCATAATTAACTACATCAATATTTTTATTTGTAACAATATCTACATTTTGTTTTGCAGTAATAAAATCTAAACTAGTAATTTGATCTTTAATTCTTTTTGCTTGTTCAAATTGTAAATTATCACTAGCTTTTTGCATTTGATTAATTAAAGTTTGTTTTACTTGATTAATATCACCTTTAAAAAACTTATCTACTTGTTTAATTTGATTTTCATAATAACTAGGATCAACTTCTTTAAAACAAGCTCCAGAACATTGGTTTAAATGATAATACAAACAAGGTTTTTTTAAATCTCCTTTACACATTCTTAAAGGAAATAAACGTTGTAGTGTTAATAAAATATTTCTAGCATTACTTCCAATTGGTAAAGGACCATAATTTTTTAATGCTTTTTTATCATATTTTCTAACATATTTATACATTGGATCTTTTTGATTAGTAATTATAATATAAGGATATGTCTTATCATCATTTAATAAAACATTATATTTAGGATGATATTTTTTAATTAAATTTTTTTCTAATAATAAAGATTCTTTTTCATTATCAACAATAAAATATTTTAAATCAGCTATTTCTCTAATTAGTCTTGTTGTTTTAATATTATAAGCTTTATTAAAATATGTACTAACTCTTTTTTTAAGATTTTTTGCTTTTCCAACATATATTACTTGTTTTTCTTTATTTAAAAATAAATAGCAACCTGGTTTGTTTGTTAGTAAGTCAACTTGTTGTTTTAAACTCATAATTTATCCTACTTTTCTTCAAATAACTCATTAAAAAACTCATCATCACTAATTTTTTTAACAGCTTTATTTCTTTTAAAAGGACTAATTTCGCTATCTGTTAAAATTCCTGATTTATGATTTTGTTTAAATTGATCAGTAATATTTGTTTTTTGTTCTTTTGTAAAGATTTCTTCTTTATTAAAGTTAGTTTGTTCTAGTTTTAAAAAAAGCATTTTATCAATAAAATCACTACTTAAAAAAATATTTTCTAAATTAGTGATTAGATTATATTCTTTATTTCTATAAATAGGTTGTTCTAAATTATCATCTAGTTTGTTTTCAAAAATTACTAATTCTTTATTTTTATTAGAATTATTTACTATTGTTCTATTATTTAAATTAGCTCTATTTGTAGTTAAATTTGTGTTTTTATTAGTTTTGTTTTTTAATAAATAGAATGGATCTGAAGTAGTGATTCATATTAAAAAGATAATTATTAAAACTATTAATGTTAAATAAGCAGCAGGTAAAGTGATATATCAAATAACACCACAAAATAAATAAGAAATAAACCCACCCATTAAATAAACATTAAAATAAGTACTAGTATTAAAAAAGTAATTAACCCAGTTTTTAAAATCTATTAAAAATATTGATTTATCATATCAGTGATAATTATAAAATTTAGTAATTTGTAATATAATATCATTTTGTCATAAAGCATAAATTTTAAAATCATTTGATATAGTTTGATTATTTATAAATTGATAAACTATAAAGTTTAAAGTTAAAAAACTAGTTAAAAACATTATAAAAAAACTAGTTATAATAAATTGTTTTACTCTAAATGCAATTAATATTTTTTTAAATAAACAAAAATTAATAATAAAAAGTAGAAAATAAACTAAATATTTAAATCACCCAAATAAAAAAGAAAAGAAAATATCATCAAAAAATTGTCCTATTAATGTTAGTCTAAACATACTAATAACTAAAAACACTAGCATAATAAAACAAATAGTTTTAGTTTTTTTAAAATCAGTTTTATAAATTATAAATAATTTAGAATTAAAACCTTGTTCTTTTGTTAACTTCTTCATACATTTCTCTCTTTATTATTTTAATTAAATTATAAAAAAATAGCTAATTACTATTTAAAGAATTAGCTATTTTTGTTTTATAAAAGGTTTTTGTGTATTTATTAAAACAAATTCATCATCTAATGTATCTTGTAATTTTCTACCCTCAAGTGTTGATAATCTTTGATTTAGTTTTTTCTTATAATAAGTAAAGTATCAAATAATGGCAAATGCTAGTGAAATTATTACAAATAATAACTCAACAATAGCTCCAATTAAATCTTCTAAACCAGGTCCAGCATGTTTTGCATATCTAACTATTACATCAAATAATGAATAATAGTGATAAAAGAATAACACAACTAATAAAATTAAAGCAAAACTAAAACTGATTCATTCTCAAATATGTAGTTTGATATATTTTTGAATTGCTATTTTTAATAAAGCTAAAACACTAATAATATATAAAGAAATAATAATAGCACTTGAAGCTTCAGTTAATTGGCCTATGTTAAAGATTAGTTTAGTTCCTTGTGGTTGAAAGCCATAAATAATATCTGGAATAATTAATCAAACTACAGTTACTATTAAAATTACATAAGTGTTTAATAAAGAAGCTTTTGCAGGTATGTTATCTTTGTTTAATTCATTATATTTTTCAGAAATAAATCCTTCAACAGCCATTGGTTGAAGCATTGTTCCACCGTATAAAGCGTTTTGTACTGAAGTATTTGCTCTTAAAGCAATTTGAGAAATAAACATAATAGCAATACCTAAAATAGATAACCATTTAACTTGATTAATTGGTGCCATATTTCATAAACCAGTTGTCATGTTTTGACTAAATCCTTGTTTTGGATTAACTGCTGCAAAAAAGATTGCCATAACTACAATATAAAATACTGAAGAAACTAGCATTACTATCATAATTCCTTTTGATAGATTCTTTTCTGGATCTTTAATATTTTTTCCAGCTGTTGCAAATGATTCAAACCCTGAAAAGAAGAAAAAACAAGAAACAAACGCTTTTGAAAAAGCATTAAAACTTAAACCTTTTATTGATTCATTATAATCATGATTTCACATTTGATAATTTGATGAACCATTCATAAAAGCCATTACAATACCAGCTAAAATTAAAACACAAGAAGTTGCTCATTTAACAGCTGATGAGTAATTTGCTATTTTTTTAAATCATTTCATTCCACCAAAAATAACTAGAGCAAATGCAAAATAAATGATAATTCCTAAAATATCTAAAACTAAAGAACTTCAATTTCCAAGACCTGGTATTTTATCAAATCCTCAATTAAGTCCTCGATAAATCAGTTATTAAAAAGGCTTTTAAAAAACCTCAAATTTGAGATGCAATAATAAATGGCAACATTACGTATTGAACAAATGCAACCATTAGACCTATAAATCTTCCAAAAGAAGTTCTTGCATATAAATAAGTTCCACCATTATTATCTGATTTATGAATAGTAGAAAGTTTTGCAAACGCTAATGCACAAATTGAAGCAATAAATCCTAATAATCCAAAAATTCAAAAAATATGTAATCCCGTAGATTGTTGATTGATTTCTTCTTGAACTTTAATATTAGAAAAAATTGCTAAATTACCAATAAACCCAACACCGACTGTGTAGTTAAAACCCATTCAAATGAATTTTTTTAACGACATTTTCTTTTCGTCATTCACAATTTTGTACCATTTTTCTATATTAATACAACTCTATTATATAGCAGGTAATTTTAGAAAATAATTTACTTAAAATATAAATAAAATTTCATAAAAAAAAGATAAACCTAACTTATGATTTATCTCTTTTAGCTCTAGTATTTTTGTTATTGTTATTGTATCTTCTTTTGCTGTTTCTAGGAATATAACCTTTTCCATCTGATTCGTTAATAATTACTAAAACGATTGGTGTTTTTCCTGATTCTTGTTTTATTAATTGTTTGATTCTTGCTGTTATATCTTTTTTGATCTCGTTAAGATCGTATTTTTTAGGCTCTTTTTTATATAAAGCTTGTCCTTCTAAAATTAAATTTGTAACTTCTCTTTGTAATATTTTAAAAATAGGATTATCTTCTTGAATATATAAAACCCCACGCATTTGAGTATCGATTAGAGAAATTAATTCTTTATTTCTAGTATCAATAGTTGCCCCAACTATAATTACTCCATCAGTTGCTAATTGTTTTCTTTCATTTAAAACAATTGATCCAACATCACCAATTCCTGAACCATCAACATAAACATTTCCATGTTCAGCACTATATTCTGAAATTGCTAAATGATTTTTTGATAATTTTAAAATTTCACCATTATCAATAATTCCAATATTTTGATTATCAACACCAGCTTCAATTGCAGCTTTTTCAGCACTTAAAAAGTCTTTATATAAAGCTTTAACTGGAATAAAATATTTTGGATTTAAAATTGAAGTTAACATTTTAATATCTTCATAACTAGCTCTCATTGATCAAATATTTTTATCACTTAAAGCTAATAATCTAGCATCAGTTCTAGCTAATTCATCTAGAATTTGAGCATGACGCTTTTCAACTCCTGCAACTGGAGTATTTGTTAAAATGATTAAATCTTTTTCTGTAAATTCAACTAAACTATCATTTGAAGTAGCTATCTTTGCAAGTTTTGAATAAAGATCATCACCAGTTCCAGAAATTATTAAAACTCCATTATCTGAATTTACATATTCTTGAATTGACATTAGATCTTCAGGTTTTATAACTAGATCTTCATGAATTAAATTAGATCTTAAAACCGCATCCATTGTTCTTCCATAAACTGCTATTCTTCTATTATTTTCTTTTGCAGCCATACAGATTTGACCTAATTTATGAATATCTTCTTCAAAAATAGCAACAATGATTTTAGTATTTTTTTCTTTAAATGGAGCAAGAATATATTTATCAATTTTATGATTTGGTACAGTAAAATCTCTTCTTGAAGCAAATTCAGCATCACTAATTAAAGCTAAAACCCCATTTTTTGCAATTTGAGATAAATGAGTATAATCAGTTGAAAAATAAGATTGTTCTTTTCCATCAATAATATAATCACCAGCATAAACAATTGAACCTAAATCAGTGTGAAACACATATCCAAATGATTGTGGTGAAGATGAAGTTGTTCTAAAAATTTCAACTTTTGTATTTCCTATTTTTAAAATATCTTTATCGTGAACAACTTTTAAAATGTGATCTTTATTTTTTACTCTTAATTTTTGAAACTTAATTTTTGCAATTAATTCTGTGATTTCATTACAATAAATTGGAGCTTCAATTTCTTTTAATAAATATGGTATAGCTCCCATATTATAAGCACTAGGATTTGTTAAAAAAATCCCTTTTATTTTCTTTTTATTTTGTTTAATATAGTCAAATTTAGGAATCACTGTATCAATTCCTAAAATGTCTTTTTCAGGGTACTTAACTCCAGCATCTAGAATGAAAAAGTCATTATCTATTTCTAAAACGTATAGATTTTTTCCTCTTTCATCCTGACCACCAAGAGCAGTAAATTTAATATCTGGCATTCTATTATCCTTTCAATTTATATTATTCTAAATAAAACAAGCCATTAAAAAACTAATATATATTATAAAACTAATAATATATATTTGAATTGATTTAGAATATTTTTCTAGGTTAAACTAGATTAAACTTTTTGATTAGTATGAGAAATCATTAGTTCAGGAATCACTACATCTTGAGGTAATGAATAAATATAATAAATAACTTCTGCTAATTGTTCTGGTTTTAATCCACCATTTAAACTATTTTTTCTTGCTAAATAACTATCTAAAATACTTTGATTTTTAGTTGTTGATAATAAATTAGTATCAACAATTGCTGGTTCAATTAAACTAAATCTAATATTTGTATCACTTAATTCTCTTCTAACTTGTTCGGTAATAGCATTAACTGCAAATTTTGAACCATTATAAACAGAATGATCTGAATAAGTATATCTTCCAGCAGCACTAGAAATATTTACTATTGTTCCATGATTTTGTTTTAACATACTTGGTAAAACAGCATCCATTCCATTAATTACACCTTTAATATTGACATCTAATGTATTATATTTATCTTCTAAACTTTGATCAACATATTGATCCATTGGCATAATTCCAGCATTATTAATTAATAAATCAACAGGTCCATAAACACTTTCAGCATGTTTAACAGCTTCATTTAATTGATTAAAATCTCTAACATCAACTCTAGCTGTTATTGTGTTTGGTAAATTTAAATTATCTAATATTTCTTTTCTTCTTGCAAGTATTAATAAGGGATAATTTTTATCAGCAAAATATTTAGCACAAGCTAGTCCAATTCCAGAACTTGCTCCAGTAATTACAACTAATGGTTTCATATCTCTCCTATTTAGTCTTTTGTCTTATCATTTAAAACAAAAATATCTCTTAAAATTTTGATTTTGTTAAATTTGTCCTTATTTAAATTTAATAATTTAATTTTTTTCCTACTTAGTTTAATTAAAAGTTCAGTTTGTTTAAATTCATATTCATAAGTATCAGCACTTAATGTAACATTAGTTAGATCTTTTAATTTTAAAGTAATATGCTCATTGTCTGAAAAAATGATTGGAGCGTTTAAAGTTCTAAATTTGTTAGTTGAAATCGGCATTAACTCTTGCATTTCAAATAATGAAACAACAGGATAAATAATAGCTCCATTTGCTGATTTCATAAATCCAGTAGAACCACTTGGAGTTGAAAATACTAACCCTGTTCCTTTAAATTGTTCTAAAAATTCATTATTAATAAAAATATCTAAACTTAAAGGTCTTACTTGATTAGTGATTTTAATCTCATTAATTGCATAAACTTTTTTATCATCATAATTAACTTCAATTAATCCTAATTCAGTAATGTTTGGTTGTTCGATAATGTTATGTAGATCAATTTGTTTTAAATCATCAACTCTGTTTTTATTAGTATAAAACCCAATTCCACCAAATTTAATTGGAATAAAAATCAATTTGTCTAAAATAGATTGATATTTATGAACAGCATATAAAAAAGTACCATCTCCCCCAACTACAAAACAAATATCTGGTTGTTTGTCATCTCTTTTAAATTTAGTATCTTTTAATATGGTTAATAATTCATCTAAAATATCACTTGATTCTTCATACTTGTTTGTTATAAAACTATATTTCATAATATTTCCTAACTAATTTAATTATATCTTAGATACTTGTTTTTATAGAAAATAGCTAACTATCAAAATTTTAGAACAATAATAAAAAATCTCTCATAAGAGAGATTTTAATTGTTTTTTAAATCTTCTAATTTTTGTTTTATTGCTTGAAGTTGGTCTTTATAAGTTTGATATTTAGCTTTTTCTTGTTCAATTTTTTCAGCTTTTGCTTTTTTAATAAACTCAGAATTATTTAAGATTTTTTCACTTCTTAACACTTCATTAGTTAATTGCATTTGTTTTGTTTCTAATTCTTTAATTAAATCATCTTTATTAATAAATGAATCATTTGAAATTTCAATAAAGTATTCATCAATTGATAAGCTAGTTTTATTTTTTATTAAATTATTAGTTAAACTAGTATTACAAAAGTTAGTTAAAAAACTATTAATTTGATCAAAATGTTTATTAAAAGTTGTTGTATGTTTTTGATTAGTATTTGATATATTTGCAATTAATTTAATATCATTTTTAATGTTTTTTGTGTGTTTAAACTCTCTTATACTTGTAATCATTTTAATAACATCATCAATAAAACTAGTATCATAATTAGAATTTAAATTAGTTCATTGTTCTAATAAAATTGATTCTTTTAAATCCATTTTTAAATAAATTTCTTCACTGACAAAAGGAATTAAAGGATGAAGCATAACTAAAATTTCTTTTAATACATAAAATAAAGTTTGCTTAGTTTGTTTGTTAAATTTATCATTATTTAAATTAACTTTACTAAATTCAATATATCAAGAACAATATTTATTTCATACAAAATCTCATAAATGATTTCCAGCTAAACTAAATTCATATTTATTCATTTTTTGATAAACATATTCTTGAGTTTTACTTAGTTCAGTTAAAATTCATTGATTTGTAATTTCTAAATCAGTTTTATAAAAATTAGGGTCAAATTTAAAATCATCATCTAAGTTTAAAAATACATATCTACTTGCATTTCATAACTTATTAATAAAGTTTCAACTAGCTAAGATCTTTTCATTTGAATATCTAATATCTTGACCTGGAGTTGAATTTGTTAATAAAAATAATCTTAAAGAATCACATCCATTATTTTTAATAACATCCATTGGATCAATTCCATTACCTAGTGATTTAGACATTTTTCTATTTAATTCATCTCTGACTAGTCCGTGAATTAAAACTTCTTTAAATGGAATTTGTTTAGTATATTCTAAAGTTTGAAAAATCATTCTAGCAACTCAGAAGAAAATAATATCATAACCAGTCACTAAAACACTAGTTGGAAAATAGTTTTTAAAATAATCACTTTCAAAACCTTTGTTGTTTAAAAGTGTTGAAAATGCTCAAAGTCCTGAAGAAAATCAAGTATCTAAAACATCTTGATCTTGAGTTCAATTTTCTATATCACTTGGTGGATTTATTCCAACATACATTTGATTTGTTTTTTTATGATATCAACAAGGAATTTGATGACCTCATCATAATTGTCTACTAATACATCAATCATGAGCATCAGTCATTCATCTATTTAAAACATCACTAAATCTATTTGGATAAAAATTAATTCTATTATCTGAATTTTGTAAATTAATTACCATATCTTTAAATTTGTCCATTTTTACAAATCATTGATCTGATAAATAAGGTTCAACTATAGCATTTGATCTTTCACTAAATCCAACTTGATTAATTATGTCTTCTTGTTTTACAAATAAATTTTCTTTAATAGCGTTTTCTACTATTTGTTTTCTTGCAACAAATCGATCTAAACCTTGATATTTTTTACCTAACTGATTAACTGTACCATCAATATTTAAACAAATTGGCATATCTAAATTATGTTTGATTCCTAAATGATAGTCATTTAAATCATGAGCTGGAGTACATTTCATAACCCCAGTTCCAAATTCTATATCAACATATTCATCACTTATAATTGGAATAATTTGTTTATTAACTGGATTAATAACTTTTTTATTAATGTATTTTTGATATCTTGTATCATTTGGATTAACAACTAAACATTGATCAGCAAACATAGTTTCAGGTCTAGTAGTTGCAACAGTTAAAAATTCATTTGAATCTTCTAACATGTATTTAAAATAATACATTTTACTTTGAGTTTCTTTATAAATTACTTCAACATTAGAAATAGCAGTTTTTTGTTCTGGATCTCAGTTAACAATTTGTTTTCCTTTATAAATAATTTGATCATTATAAAACTTAACAAAAATTTCTTTTACTATTTGATTAATATCTTCATCTAAAGTAAATTTTTCAGTTGAATAATCTAAACTTAATCCTAATTTAGCTCATTGTTCTCTAATGATATTTGCATATTCTTCTTTTCATTTTCAAGCTTCTATTAAAAACTTTTCTCTACCTATTTTATTTTTATCAATACCTTGTTGTTTTAATTTTGCTTCAACTTTTACTTGAGTACTAATTCCAGAATGATCCATTCCTGGTAAAAATAAAGTATCATATCCAGTTAGTTTTTTAAATCTAATAATTGCATCTTGTAAACTAGTATCTCATGCATGACCAATATGTAATTTACCAGTAACATTTGGTGGAGGTAAAATTATAGAAAATTTAGGTTTTTTAGAATTAACATCAGCTTTGAATAAATTTTTATCTAATCAGTATTGATATTTATTTTGTTCAACTTGAAAATGATCATATTTAGGATTTAATTGTTTTTTCATATATCTCCTTAATAACTATATATTATTTTAACATTATAAAAAAACTATAAAGTTAGAAAATGCCTCTAGTGAGGCAATGTAAATAATTATTTTGTTAATATGCAAATTATTGGATTATTTGATGTGATAATTCCATTTTGATAAGGTATAAAAGCATTAGATAAACAAGAATTACTATAAGAAGATAAACTTAAATTTTCACATTCATATTTAAGTCCTTTAATTGTAATATTTGTATTATCTTTTGAAATAAAACTAACATAAGTATAATCTTGATAATCATCAAATTTTAATACATTTGTTCCTTTATCAAATAAAAATAAAATTGAATCATCATTAATAAATTTAAGATTATATTTAAAAATAAAATGAAAAATAGAATAGTTTTTATCATATCTTTTTGTAGCATTAGCTATAAAAATAATTTGAGCATCTTTACTTACTTTTCTACCTTGTAAAATTGCTAATTCACCATCAAAATAATCTTTTTCACTACTTCAAATTTCAACATTTTTAACTTTTGATTTGATTAGTTCTAATTCTTGTTCAGTTACTTTATCAAAATCTCCAATTGCATAATCAATTTTAATATTTCTATTAATTAAATCTAAACAACCTCTTTCAACTCCAATAATATAATTTTGTTCGTTATTAAAAGCTTCTAAGTTTAGATTTGTTTTTGCAGTAACAATTACAATATTTTTATAATTCATTAAATAACCCTTCTGCTCTTTTTTTAAAATCATCACTACCAAATAAATAACTACCAGCAACTATCATATCAACTCCAGCTTGTTTTACTAAAACTGAAGTTTGTTCATTAATACCACCATCAACTTCAATAGTGTATTTGTATTTTTTTTGTTTTCTTAATTGATCTAAAATTTGAATTTTTTCTAAACTAGATGAAATGAATTTTTGACCACCAAATCCAGGTTCTACACTCATAACTAACACATTATCAAGTTGTTCTAAAAATGGATAAACTTGACTAACATCAGTTTTTGGTGAAATTGCTAAAGAAGCTAAAATATTATTTTGTTTACATAAATCAATAAATTTATTGATTGTATTTTTATCTTTTAAAGATTCAATATGCATTGTCATCATTTGAGGTTTTGCTTTTATATAATCTAAAAAAAAGTCTTCAAATTGATTAGTTTTAACACTAACCATAAAATGCACATCAACATTAATGTCTATATTTTTTTTAATATCGTGTAATATCTTAGAACCAAAAGTTAAATTTGGAACAAAATCAAAATCCATAACATCATAATGAATTCAATTAATATTATTTTTTTTACATAATTCTAATTCATTTTTTAGATCCATAAAGTTAGCTGATAGTACTGATGGAGCGATAATATATTTTTTCATTTTAATATTTATTCTTTCTACTTTGTTTTAATTCTTCATATACTTTTACATAATCATTATAAATGAATGTTGGTAGTAAGTGCTCAGCTACAGCTTTTTTTACTTCACATTTAACTTCATGAGTATGAGTACAATCAACAAACTTACATTTATTTAAAAAAGGAATAAATGTTTCTCAAGAATATAAAATATGTTCAATGTCAATATTATCTAAATCAAATGCTGAAAATCCTGGAGTATCAGCTATAAAAATATTATTTTCTAAATTATAAAGTTGAATACTAGTTGTAGTATGTTTTCCTCTATTTAATTTTTTTGAAATTTCATTAGTTTTAATTTGTTTATTAATATCTAAAAAGTTATTTAAAGTAGTAGATTTACCAGCACCAGTTTGACCAGTAAAAACACTAATTTTATTTTCTAAAAGTTGTTTTAGTTTATCAATAAGAGCTTTTTTATTTTCTAAATTATCTTTGTTATTAATAATTAAAACTTGGTAATGCATTTTTTGATATCACTCTATTTTATGCATAACTTCTTGATAATAAGATGTTTTTTCTAATAAATCGATTTTAGTAAAAATTAAAATAGGTTTAATTTTTAAAGTCTCTAACATCATAATGTATTTGTTTAATAAAAATGATGAAAATAAAGGTTCATATAAAGCAGTTACAATTAAAACCTGATCAACATTAGCGATTTTTGGTCTATCTAAACTGTTTTTTCTTGGTTTAATTTCTTGAATATATCCATTACCATCATCTAGAATACTAAACTCAACAATATCTCCAACTTTAGGTTTTAATCCTTTTTTTAAATTACCTTTAACATATACTTTATATATATTGTTTTGACAAAAGACATAACTTTCATTACTATCTTTTTTAACTAAAATTCCTTGCATTTACTCACCTTATTTCAAAATTAATGCTATTAAAAACATAATAAATAAACTCATAACTATTACTATTCAAAATAAAAAATATCTATAATTTGTATTTTTAAAAAAATATTGATATTTTAAAGTGTTGTTATTTTTAATATTTAATGATTTTTCATCTTCTCATCACATATTAGGAAAATCAAGATTAGTATCTGGTTCTTTTTTTGCTTGTTCTAAATCTTGAATGATTTGATCAAAAGTATGATATCTATTTTTATAATCTTTAGCTAAACATTTCATTATAATATTTTCTAAAGCTTGAGAGATACTTGGATTAATTTCTCTTGGTCTAGTAATATCTTTTAAAATGTGCTGTTGAAAATTAGTACGTTCTTTTTCTTTTGAATTAGTATGATTTGCTCCATAATTTAAATACAACATACTACCAGTTAAAAACTCATACATAATTACACCAATTGAGTAAATATCTGATTCAAAATAAAAAGCATCTTTTCTTGATTCAAAATTTAAAAATTGTTCAGGAGCTGTGTATCTTGGAGTTCCAGGAGAAATATGATTTTGATCATCATCTAAAATAATACTTTTAATCTTAGAAATTCCAAAATCAGAAATTCTTACTTTTGAGTCATTTGTAATTAAAATATTTGCTGGTTTAACATCTCTATGAATAATGTTATTGTCATGAATTTCTTTTAAACCTTTAGTGATTTGTAAAAAATAGTAAATAAATTCTCTATTAGATAAAACGTTATTATATGCATTAAATTTTTTACTTAAATCAGCACCTTCAATAAGTTCCATTACAATTACATAATAGTTTTGTCAACTAAAAACATCTTTCATTTTAACGATGTTTTTTGTAAATGATAATTTAGCAAAAGTATTAGTTTCTAAAAATAAACGTTTTTTAATTGCTTCAATGTTTTTATTTTTTGCTTTTAAAATAATTTTTACAGCAACATAAACGTCTTTTTTTTCTAAAACAGAAGCATCTAAATCTAAAGCTTTAAATACAACAGCAAAAGCACCAGAGTTTAAATACTTAACTAATTTGTATCTATTATTTACAACTTGATTTAATAATTCTTCTTTGTTTATTCCTAGATCTTTTTTATTCTTTTGCATTATAAAACCTCTAATAAAATTATTGATAAATTATCTGTTGATAAATTATTAATAGAATATTTAATGATGTTTTTTTGCCTTAGTTCTTAGTGAAGATTTTAAATCTAAATAATCTTTAAATGTTTTTGAATCAATAAAATCATGTATACCATCAGTTGTTAAACAAAATAAACCATTACTATCTTTTAAAAAGTAACTATCAATTTTTAATTTTTTAGCAGGTCCTAAAGCACTTGTTAAACTTTTTCAATAAGTATTTTCATTAAATCTAGTTCCATAGTATTTTTGTGCTTGTTGTTTAATTTTTTGCATATCATAATTAGAGTTCATTAAATTTTGATCAATTGTAACTTGATTGAAATTTTGATCTTTTAAATGATAAATTCTAGAATCTCCAATATTAATAATATGAGCATTATTATTTGCTATTAAAATAGCTGATAATGTAGTTCCCATATCTTTTGCTTCTATAAAATTTTCAACATATTTTTTCATAAAATTAATAATATATGAAATACTATTTTCTAATCATGAAAAAATTTCTTTACTTTCTTTTTTATCAAAACTACTTTGTTTAAAAAGATCAACAAATGTATTTACTGCTAATTTTGAAGCAATTTCTCCGTGCTTATGACCACCCATACCATCACAAATAATTGCTAAAAATGAACCGTCACTATTTTTATAATAGTTTAAATAATCTTGATTTTCTTTTCTAAAATTTCCTTTTTCTGATAGACCTATTGCTTTGATTTTCATAAACTTACCTATGAATTTTATTTTATCACCTAACTACTTTTTCTTTGCTTATTCAAACGTTTTATCATAATTTTATTTAATAAAAACAATAAACAAATTAGAAAAATTGAGCCTATAGCAATACTTATATACAAATAAGGATTCTTATAAATTAGATTATTTGTAATAGAATTATTTATTTGATTAGTAGTATTATTTTGAGATTGTATTTGTTGATTTTGATTAATTGTATTTGAATTTATTTGGTTATTAGAACTTGAATTATTATTAGAATTTGTTAAATCAGTATTTTTATCTTTAAATTTTAAAACAACTTGTTTTTGATTATAAAATTTATGTTCATATTCTTTTTTAGGTTTAATAGTTAATATGTTATCTTTAATTTCAGTATCAAGTGCTGTTAAAAATAATAAGTTTAAATCACCAAAGTGTCTACTAATATTTTTTAAATCAGTTTTATTAATTTCTAATTCATCTATTTCAATCAATCAATTTAGATCATATTTTTTATTATAATTAGCTATAAAATAAATATCTTTTAAATATTTTTTATACTTTTGTTTTACAGGCAAACTGATTTTAACATTGATTTTATCATCTCAAACAAAACGTTTAAATTTCTTTTCTTCTTGAATTTCTAGTTTTAAATTATCATATAATCCATCTCATAAAACTTTGTTTTTCTTATAGAATTCAGAGTTTTTTAAATTAGTTTGTTGTAAATAAATTTGTTTTTTAATATCATCAATACTTACATCATCTTTATTAATATTAAAGTTAAGATTTTTTATTGGTTCATATAAAGAAATTGGAGTATAAAAACGATATTTCATTTTATCAATACTATATTTTAGTGAATGAAAACTATTTAAACTTTTAAAATCAGTGAATCTAAAATTATGCTTTTTATTAAAAACATGTTTTATGTCAAATCAATATGAATGATTATTAAAAGTAAATTCTCAATGATTTCTAGTATCAATATAATCTGTAATAGTTTTATCTTTATTTTGATATCTTACATTTTTTCAAACAACATCTTTTGAACTTTGATTTGTAAAACTATTATTTGATAAATAAAAAACTAGATCATATTTATTATTAAAAATTTCATCTTTATTATTTATAAATTCTAAGTTTATAGTTAAACTAATTTCTAGTTTTAATCCATCTTTAATAAATGAAATATATTCATCTGATAATTTAAAATTAAAACCTTTAAAAATATGGCTTTTTACACTTTCATTATAAAAATTAGCTGAATTTCTACATACATAAAAATTATGATCGCTATTTGTATTAGGGTTATCTGATGCAATTATTGTTTTATTTAAATTAATTTGTTCAATTGCATTAAATTCAGATCTAAAATTTTGTATTCTATTATAAGGTTGTAAATTATGTTCTATATTAGTTAAATTCATACTTGCTAATAAAGCTAAAAACATTTTTATCATCTCCTATTAAAGTATTAGAAAAAAGTTTTACAAAATAACCAATATAATAGATAATTACTAATAATTGTTTTAAAAAACAGTTTTATAATTAAAATAAATGAGGTTTTATATGAAAGTCAAAGTCAATAATTTAGAACAAACCTATAAATTAGCAAAAAAGATTAAAAAAGTCATTCAAAACCAAAAAATTCCTTTTTATATTTTATTAAAAGGAGATTTAGGAGCAGGTAAAACTACTTTTACAAAAGCTTTACTAGAACAATTTGATATAAAAGAAAATATCACTTCTCCTAGTTTTGTAATTATGAATCAATATTTTATAGATGATCTAAAAATTAATCATATGGATGCTTATAGATTAAATAATGATAGTGAAATTGAAATGTATTTAGATGAGTTTTTAGATGGTTTAAATATTATTGAATGATATGAAAATTTAGATTTAGACCTAAATACTATAAATAAGTTAATTATTGAAATTAAAATTATAGATGAAAACCAACGTTTATTTTTTATAGGAGAATAAAATGAACTTATTTATAGATACTACTAATTGAAAACTAATTTATATTTTAGAAAAGAATAATCAAATTATTGATTCTTTAATTATTTTAAATAATAAAAAACTTTCAGATATTGCTATTTTAAAACTAAAAGAATTTTTAGAAAAAAACAATTTAACTATAAATGATCTTAAGGCTTTTTATTTAACTATTGGTCCTGGTAGTTATACTGGAGTTAGAGTTGGATTAACTATAGTTAAAACTTTAAAAGTTCTAAATAATAATTTTGATGTATTTATTATAAATTCTTTATTATATCAAGCTGGATTAAATAAAATAATTTCATGTATTGATGCAAGAAGTAATAAGTATTATGTAAGTGTTTATAATAATGCTAAACAATTAGTAGATATTAGTTTAATTGATCAAGATCAAATTAATAATTTAATTAATCAATATCAAGATTTTAGTTTAATAAAAGAATATGAATTTGACTATATAAAACACTATTTAGATTTAAAAAATCACTTTATTAAAATTAATGATGATAATCAATTAAATCCTTTATATATTAAAAGTTTTATTTAATATAAAAAAACAAGATGAAATTCATCTTGTTTTTATTATTCTGAATTATTTAAAATTTCACTTAATTTAGTGTTTCTAACTTTTTTAGTTGAAATTCAAATTGAAACAAAAAATGAAAATAAAACTAAAGTTATACAAATTAATAAAGCTCACCATTGCACTGATATTGGTATAGAAATATTATTAACTACAAGAAGTTTATTTAAAAGCATAATTGGTAGAAAAATACTACATATTGTTAATAGTATTACTAGAATATTAAAGATTTTAGTAATTCCTAAAACATATCAAACAGTTCGACTATTAGTATATCCCATACTTCTTAACATAATCATAAATGATTCATACTGACCTATATAAATACCAGTAATTAACATAATTAAAAGTGAAGCAGATAAACTGATTGCTGTAATTATAATAATTGCAATATAAATTGAAGTTTTAGTTAATTGATCAATTAATTGTTTAGTTTGATTTATAAAATTAACATTAGAAATTGCTGTTTTATAATCACTTAAATTCAATAAATCAATAATTGCTAAACCTAGTCTTTTTTCAGGAATAATTGAAACTGAACTTGTGATTGTTAAAGGTTCAGAAGTGTTTGAAAAAATCGTATTGTAATAATAATGTGGTGAATAATCAAAAACATTTTTAGTTTTTAAATAACTATTTCTTCAAGGATCAATAGTGTTATGTTTTTGTCAAGTTGTAGTGTTATAAGTGTTAAATAATTGATTTTTAGTAATAATTTTAGAAGTATCAAAAGGTTTGTAATCATAATTTATTGATCTACTAATATCATATCCATAAATCATATTAGCTATATCTGAATCAATAATTGCATAAGATTTTCCATAAATATCACTAGTTGCAATATTTTCTAGTTTTATTTTTAAATCTTTATTAACATAACTAACTTTACTATTTTCTGATTTTAAAATAGCTGGTACATTTTGTCTTTTACCTAATGCTCTTCTATAAAATAAAGCACTACCATTTAAAATTAAATCATTTAAAGCTGTTGTTGGTGATGATTTTATAACACCTTTAATTTTTTCATAACCTGGTGTAAATTGGAAATACACATGACGTCTGTCAATTCTTCTTTCTTGTTCAATTGAAAAATCATATGGTCTAATTTCTAAATATTCTTTAATATTTTGATCTGATAAAACCGAGTTTCAAGCATTTCTAACTGAAAGTGGAACTTGTTCTATTTTTAGTTTTTTTAATGCTGGTTGAATGTATTCTCTAGTTTTTTCATCAGTTTTATCTAAATTATCTTTTCAATCATCATTTGGTTCTTTGTTATTTCCTCAACCTAAAGCATATTTTGCAAAATCTTCTCAACTAATTTCATTTGAAATTGGAATAAATAGTTTTAAGTTTCTTAATTGATAATAAGGTCTTAAAAATGATTTAATAATTTCTCCATTTTTATTAATTACAAAATCACCAAATATTGGAGAATTTTCAACAATATTATCAACTTGTTTTTCAATACTTAAATCGTTACTATTTTCTAATTTATCAGATCATAAATCTATTACTTGTTTTTGAGTAAAGTTATTAACATCTAAATTGTAAGGATTTAAATAATAATGTTTAGTATTATTATTTTCAACTACTTCATAATTATAAGAAGAATAATTATTTTGATCATTAATACTTCTTATTGGTTTGTCTATTCAATTAGAATGTTTAGTTACATATTTAGTTTGTAAATAATCAGTATCATCATATAATCAAGCTTGTTTTGGTAAAACTTTAAAATCATTTGATTTAGTTTTATACATTAATTGAGAATTATAAGAACTAATATTATTTAAAATATTTGAATTATTTTTTATATTATTATTTAATGTTTGATTTAAAATAGTTGGAATAATTAATGTATTTGTTTTTCTATTATAAAGTGTTTTATTATTTATACTTGACTTTAAATCAGAACCTTTATTTGTATATGGTGAATTAATTATTTGATAAATATTTTGAATATCACTATTTGATAAAAACACTTGGTTTTTTAAACTATCATCTATTTTAAAAGTGTTTTGAGTTTTATCTAATCCTAAAATTTGATAATTAGTTTTATTGTTATTAGAATAAGGACTAAACACAGTTGCTAGTTGGTCTTTTTGACTAATAACATTTTGAGATTGAAACCCAAAAGCTAGTTGCGTTTTTCTTGAATCAGTTGTTAGATAAGATTTAATAAATGAAGGTGCATAACCTAAAACTAAATTTAAAATTTTTTCTTTTCATTGAGTATTTTTTTGAACTTTATTATCAAAAACAACTTCTAAAATTCTTGAAACAAATTGAGTTAAAGGTTGAGTTGTAATATTTAAAAAATCAAGTTTTGCTTTATCAGTTTGAAAGTGTTTGTTTAGATCTGCATCATTTAAAATATAAGCATATAATTGTTCAATAGTTCCAATTGAAATACTTCTACTATTTGCAATACTTAACTGATAAACAGTTCAATCTAATAAATTAGTATATAAATCAGAAATTCCACTATTTATATAACTTTTAACAAATGACTTATAAGGAGTTAGAATTTCAGCTTTATTATCATTTATTTTATAAATTAAAGTTGGTAGAATTGAAGAATTTGAAACTGATAAAGTATAACTATTTGGATCATCATAATAACTAATATCTTGATGACTAGTTTTTATGGTTTTATAAGTAGAATCTAAATTTTCATGTCCATTTCAAAGATTGATTGTGTCTTTTCCTAGTGGAGTATTTGTAACATTATTAAAAATTTGATACTCGTTATTATAATTAATGTTTTTAAAATAAGTATTTTTAGTATGAATAGCAATTGAAGGAATAGCAATTCCAATAGAAACAAATAAAGTAGCTATAAATAATAAAACTAATAATAAACTAAACGGTTTTTTACCAGATTCAGTTAGTTTTAACATTAATAAAGTATTAAACTTAATCTTTTTAAATAAATGTTTTTTTAATCAGTCAGTAACTTTAGGTTTTGATCATTTTTTAGTATGATTAATTACTTCTAATACTGGTTTATTAATATTAAATAAAGCAACAATAAATGAAAATAATCCAATTAAAATTCCAAATATAAAAATACTAATTAAAATTGAAATTCAATCAAAAGCAATTTGTTCAACTTGTAAACTAAAATAATCTTTAAAAATATTTACAAAAGGTACTTGAAGCATTGTTCCAAACATTCAACCTATTGGAATTGGAATTAAAACTAAAATTATTGCATATCAAATATATGAAATAGCAATAGTTTTATTAAACACTCCATTAGCTTTTAAAATCCCGATTTGTTTTGCATTTGATTGAATTGATTTAATTACACCAACAAATACAGCTAATGCTGAGATCATAGCAATTAAACCAGCTGTTAAAAAAGTAGCTAGTGAATAATAAAATGTAATTTTTTGATATAAAGTTCAGTTTAAAGAATATCAAGATTCATTAAAACTTAATGTTTTATAAAAAGTATTAGCTTTATTTTGATTATTATAAGCTTGAATGTTTTCTCTAATTTTATTTGATTTTGAAAAGTGATCTAAATAAAGGTTATTTAAATTAGCATTCTTATCTTTTTTAATTAAAAAGAAGTTATAAATTGTAGTTTGGTCATTATTACTTGGATCAGTTTGTTGTCCAATTATTTGATTAATTGTTTTATTATTAGCATAAATTAATCCACCAGAATCAGATTTTGGTAAAGGTACATTTGGATCTGAAGTTGGGAAAAATGAATAAGTATCAACAGCATATCCTGAAACTACTAAACCAACAGCTTGACCTAAATTAAGACTTGATCCAATTTTAATTTTATTAGCTTTAGCAAATTGTCTACTAATAGTAACTTGACTTGCATTTATTGAATTATTACCATTTAAAACTAAATAATTAGTATGATTTTGATCTGAAATATTAACTATTCTAAAAGTTTTTTTAGTAATTGGATCATTAAAAATAACTTCAGGTCTTATATATAAATCATACCCATTAGCAGAAGCAACTAATTTATGATGAGTTAAAAAAGCAGCAGTTATCATAAAATCTGTAGTTGTAGATTTACTAATATCAGTATTATTAGTAAAAAAACCAGAAGCTTTATTTGAAATATTTAAAAAAGGATTTGTATTTAAAACTAATAAATCAACAAACTCATTGTTTTTAAAAATTTCAGGTAATTTTTCAACATCTTGAGTATAAACATTAGAACCTGATAAAAATCCTCTTAATTCATTTGTTTCACTATATTGAAGTACTTTTTCAATATTAACATTGTTATTTTCTTGATTTGTATAAACGATTAAAGGTCTTAAAATTCCCTTAAAACCTTTTTCAATAATATCGTTATAAAAACTATCTTCTTTATTTTGATTTAAAAATATCATTTTATCAAACTCAGCTTTTGAAACTG